>CAZPHI010000001.1:0-30235 GCA_964586425.1 uncultured Lachnospiraceae bacterium
TTACTTATTAAAAAAAACTTACCTAAAAGAGCCTCTAAGCGAGGTTCTTTTTTTATCCTTATAAATGTACAAAAACTTTCTTTATTTTGTTTCCTATCTTACATATTAATTATATAGCAGATAACAATTTAATAATTCTTTTAAGAAAGGACGTAATAAATATGAGAAAGAATAAATTACTTGCTCCGTTTATAATGGGGCTATTAATAATGGGAAGCTGTTCTACTTGTTTTGCGCTTGACGATAATAGTCATACTCCTAATAGTTCAGAAACTATCAAGGCTGAAGTAGGCGATTTCGTCGATATGGGGACGCAGCCTCTTGGGGATGCTACAACAGAGAATACAGTAACTAATACAACAAGTTCTACTAATAAAGAGCATATTATGGACTCTAGTGATATTAACAAATATAATACTAGCTATTTCGCTCAATCTGGAACTATAACAACAGAAACTAAGGGTGGCTTTGATATTGGATTTAGAACAACAATGAAAAGTTATGACCTTAATCAATTGGTAGAAGAGGGAGCTTGGATATTAGTTAAAGCTGCAACTGACCCAACATTTACAGTTATTAAAGGTGAAACATCAGCTGGGGACGATATGGATTGGGGTGGTGCTCAACTAAGAGATGAATTTATCTTCGGCGACCCCGGAGAAGGAAAAGTAAATGGAAATAACTACGGTATATACACTACTTTTGATTCAATAGAGTATTCACCCGGAACTCCTGCTCTTTGGTCATTTGAATATTTATATAACTACTATTTTATAAGAGGAAACTGGCAAGTTAAAACCCCTATACAAACATGGTATGATGGAACTGGTCAATCTAAAGAATTTATCGAATGGCTAAGAAGATATCATCATACATCAGATACCAGAGTAAGAATAACAGAATTTACAGAAGAGATTAATGATGATGTAGATACTAATACAAAAGAGATTACCGCTTATGATGATACTCAGTTTGTATGGTATATCCAAGACAGCACAGGTGCTAATGCTGTGCAACCGATTAAAACAGCAACTCCAGCTGCAAGAATCCGATTTGATAAGGCTGGTACATATCATATAGTTGTTATGCAGCCTTGTACATTACAAGAAGTAATTACAAGGAATGTTAAATGGAATAGATACACATATCTTAATACCTTTGGTTTACTATTAAATGCTACATCTGATTCTTATTCAGAAAAAATATATGGAGATAAGACATTTAGCTGGTGTATGAATCACGAATGGGATGTTGAAGTAACAAAACCCGGAGATTATACATTTGGCGATGCAGAAAATAAGCTTTACACAACAATTTTGGTTGAATAATATACCTGCTATAGGATAGATAGAAATATCGGCTTTTTAAAAAAGGCAATATAAAAAATACCAACATTCTATTGATTTTAATTTATATATCTAGTATATTATTCTAAGAAACGAAAATGGAGGAAGCAGGGTAATGGAAATTGTCAAAGTTGCAGTTGATGCAATGGGTGGCGATAATGCACCGGGTGAAATCGTTAAAGGTGCAGTAGACGCAGTTAATGCCCGAGAAAGTATACACGTAATTCTTGTCGGAAAAGAAGATGTAGTAAAAGCTGAATTAGCTAAGTATACTTATAATAGTGAACAGATATCAGTTCTTCATGCTCCTGACGTAATAGAAACAGGAGAACCTCCTGTAATTGCTATTCGAAAGAAAAAAGAATCTTCACTTGTAATGGCACTCAATCTAGTTAAGAATCAGGAAGCTGATGCATTCGTATCTGCAGGTAGCTCTGGTGCAATTCTTGCTGGAGGTCAGTTACTTGTAGGTAGAATCAAAGGCGTAGAAAGACCACCACTTGCACCATTGATACCAACAAAGAATGGTGTTTCATTGTTAGTAGACTGTGGAGCTAATGTTGATGCAAGACCTAGTCATCTTGTTCAGTTTGCAAAGATGGGTTCTATCTATATGGAGAATGTAATGGGTGTTAAAAACCCTAAGGTTGCCATTGTTAATATAGGTGTTGAAGAGGAAAAAGGAAATCAGCTCGTTAAAGAAACCTATCCTTTGCTAAAGAGTTGTACAGATATTAACTTTGTAGGAAGCATTGAAGCAAGAGATATTCCGAACGGAGACGTAGATGTAATTGTCTGTGAAGCATTTGTTGGTAATGTAATTCTTAAATTATATGAAGGCGTTGGTGCTACATTGATCAGTAAGGTTAAAGAAGGACTTTATTCAACACTTAGAAGTAAAATCGGTGGCGTATTAATTAAACCAGCGTTAAAGAAGACATTAAAGACTTTTGACGCAAGTCAGTATGGTGGAGCTCCACTTATAGGTTTGAAAGGTCTTGTTGTGAAGACTCATGGTAGTTCTAAAGCACTTGAGGTTTGCAATTCTATTCTTCAGTGTGAAAAGTTTAAAGAACAACGTATTAATGAAAAAATTGCTGAGGTTATTACCAAAGAAGCATAATAATAATTTTATTTTTGAAAGGAATTATAACTATGGAATTTGAAAAATTACAGAAAATTATTGCAGAAGTATTGAATGTAGAGGCAGATGATATCACAATGGATACAACATTCGTTGATGATCTTGGTGCAGATTCTCTTGATGTATTCCAGATTATTATGGGGATTGAAGAAGAATTTGATGTTGAAATACCAACAGAAGCTGCAGAAAAAATAGTAACAGTTGGTGATGCTGTAGAACAGATCAAAACAGCATTAAACTAATATAATTATTGAATTAATTAAAAGACTTGCGGCTTTCGGCAATGGCTGAAAGCCGTTTTATGTCATAGAAGGGAGGTTGTTATGGTGAATCATAATACTGATTTAAAAGGTTTTCAAACTACAATTGGATATACATTCAAAGATGATACATTACTTAAGATGGCATTGACACATAGTTCTTATGCTAATGAGATAAAATCAAGAAAATTCAAGGATAATGAAAGACTTGAATTCTTAGGTGATGCAGTTCTTGAGGTTATATCAAGTGAATTCCTCTTTATTAATAACGAAGATAAGAAGGAGGGTGAATTGACACGTATGAGGGCAAGTATGGTATGTGAACCATCATTAGCATATTGTGCTCGTGATATTGAACTTGAAAGCTATATACGACTTGGTAAGGGTGAAGACCTTACAGGTGGAAGATATCGTGATTCAATCACTTCAGATGCTCTTGAAGCGCTTATAGGTGCTATATATCTTGACGGTGGTTTTGCTAATGCAAAAGAATTTATATTAAAGTTTATTCTTAATGATTTGGAAAATAAAAAACTCTTTTTTGATAGCAAGACTATTCTTCAGGAAATTGTACAGGCAAAAGGTGATGAACTAGTATATGATTTAACTGGTGAAGAAGGACCTTCGCATTGTAAAACATTCAGTGTTAATGTTTTGATTAACAATAAATTGGTATCTTCTGGTACAGGAAGAACAAAGAAATCTGCAGAACAACAAGCTGCGTATAATGCTATCAAAGAGATTCGTAGCAATGAGTTGCAGTAATTAAGTAATGACGATATTTACTAGAAAAGGGAAATAATACATGTATTTAAAAAGTATAGAAGTACAGGGCTTCAAATCATTTGCCAATAAGATTCTTTTTGAATTTCATAATGGAATTACAGGAATTGTTGGTCCTAATGGTAGTGGTAAAAGTAATGTTGGCGATGCGGTTCGCTGGGTTCTTGGTGAACAAAGTGCAAAACAGCTTCGTGGTTCAAAGATGGAAGATGTAATATTCGCGGGAACAGAGGCAAGAAAGCCTCTGGGTTTTGCTTATGTTGCAATCACACTTGATAATTCGGACCATATGCTTCCGGTTGAATTTGATGAAGTAGTGATTTCAAGACGAGTATTTCGCTCGGGTGAAAGTGAATACCAAATCAATGGTAGTAATTGTCGATTAAAGGATGTTAACGAATTATTCTATGATACAGGTATAGGTAAAGAGGGCTATTCTATTATTGGACAGGGCCAGGTTGAGAAAATCTTAAGTGGTAAACCAGAAGAACGTAGAGAGTTATTCGATGAAGCGGCAGGTATTGTTAAGTTTAAGCGAAGAAAGGCTACAGCCCAGAAAAAGCTTGAAAGTGAAAGAAATAATCTTACTCGTGTTAATGATATTCTCACGGAACTTGAGAAACAGGTTGGTCCATTAGCAAAGCAGTCTGAAAAGGCTAGAGAATATCTTCGATATAAAGAAGATTTGAAGATGTTCGATGTTAATTCGTTTCTTTTTGAATCGGATAAGATTAAGACAATTCTAAACGAAGTTGATGAGAAACTCAAAATCGCAACTAATGATCTTAATGAGTCTAATGTATCATATGAGAATACAAAATCAGAGTACGAGATTGCTGAACAACAACTTAATTCTGTAAATCAGAAGATTGAAGAAGTGTCCGAGATCCTTAATAATACAATTCTTGAGAAGAATAAGTTAGAGAATCAGATTAATATCTTAAAAGAACAGATTAAGACAATCGAAGTTAATGATAAGCATTATAATGAGCGTATGACAAGTGTTCAAGACGAAATTAATCAGAAGAATTCGCAAAAAGAAGGAATGATTAATGAGCAAAAAGATCTCGCAATTCAGTTGGATGAATTACAAAACAATCTTGGTGCGGCAGATTCTGAACACAAAGAATTAATTGAAGATATTGAGAAGATTAATTCTTTATTAGAAGATAATAAGAATAATATGTTTGAATATCTTAATCAACGTTCTAATATTAAAACAAAAGAGCAGCGTCTTGAGACAATGCTTGAACAGATTAATATTCGCAAGGCGGAGCTTACAAGTAAAATCATCAAGGGCAAAAGTGAAGAAAACGAACAAGATATATCAATTAAAAACTTTACGGCACAACTTGATAGTATTAATGAAGAAGCAGCGGAGCTTATTGCTAATATTAATGAATTAGATAATAAAGTTATAGACACAAAATCAGAAATTGCCACATTAACAGGTGAGATTGATAAAGATCAACAGCAATATCATAGAGAAAAGTCTAAGCTTGAATCATTGCGTAATATTACAGAACGATATGATGGATATGGTAATAGTATTAGAAAAATAATGGAACTAAAGAATGAGAATCAAGGCATTCTTGGTGTTATAGCTGATATTATTAAAGTTGAGAAAAAATATGAAATTGCTGTTGAAACAGCACTTGGTGGAACTATTCAGAATATTGTAACTGATAATGAACAAACTGCTAAGAATTTGATAAGTTATCTTAAAGAGAACAAATTGGGAAGAGCAACATTCTTGCCTTTATCATCAATATCAGGTAGAAATACACTTGAAAAAGATCCATGTATGTCTGAAAAAGGCGTTGTTGGTATAGCAAGTAATCTTGTTCGTGTATCATTTGAATATGAAAATCTTGCAAGATATCTTCTTGGTCGAATTGTGGTTGTAGATAATATTGATAATGCACTTTTGATTGCTAGAAAATATAAGTATTCTTTGCGAATTGTTACGCTTGAAGGAGAACAGTTAAATCCAGGTGGTTCAATGACTGGTGGTGCTTTCAAAAATTCAAGTAATCTACTTGGACGTCGTAGAGAGATTGAAGAATTAAAGACAGAGGTTACAAAACTTACTAAGACAATTGAAGATAAAAAAGCCCTTGTATCCGACAAACGTAAAATCGTTAGTGAATCAAGAGAGCAATTAGATGGCTTCAATAAACTACTTCGTGAAAAACAACTTAATAAAAATACAGTAGAGATGAATCTCAAGCAAGCTAATGAAAAGAAGAATGATATTATTAATACATACAGTGACAGTAAGCAGGAAGTTGGTCAGATTGAAAGACAGATAACTGAAATTAAGGCTGGTATGGATAATATTCAATCCGAATTCACTGAAATTGATGAATTGAATAAGACAGCAGAAAACAATATTGCTGAACTCAATAAGAAACTTGAAGAGTTAAAGTATGCTGAAGCATCACATGTCAATTCAACAGAGTCAATACATATTCATTTTTCAGAATTAAAGCAGAAGAATGAGTTTATTCAGCAGAATATTGATCGTCTTGATGAAGAGATAGCTAATCTTAATTCTGAAATTGAGAATATTCTTGTAAGAATGGGCGGAACAGCTAATGAAATAACAGAGAAACAGGAAGATATTGCTGCTATTTCAGAAAGTATTGCTCTAGCTTCAAAATCAATTGGAGAATTTGAGACTTCTATCAAAGAATTAAAAGGTAATAGGGATACAATAACTACAAGCCACAAAGCATTTTTCGATAAAAGAGAAGAACTTAGTACTAAGATTGCTGCACTTGATAAGGAATGTTACAGATTGAATGCTCAAAAAGAAAAGCAGGACGAGCAGTATGATTCGCTAGTTAATTATATGTGGACTGAGTATGAGATTACATTGAGTGATGCAAGAGATATGCGTAATGAAGAGCTTGATAATCTTAGTGAAATCAAGAAGAATATTGCACAATTAAAGAGTAATATTAAGAACTTAGGAGATGTTAATGTTAACTCTATTGAAGAATACAAGTCTGTATCTGAGAGATATGAATTTCTAAAAGGACAACATGATGATCTTATTGAGGCTGAACAGTCACTTATGAGTGTTATTACAGATCTTGACACGGGCATGCGTGCACAATTTGAAACTAAATTCAATGAAATAAAAGTTGAATTTGATAAGGTATTCAAAGAATTGTTTGGTGGAGGACGAGGTACAATAGAATTGGCTGAAGGTGAAGATATTCTAGAAGCTGGAATCACAATTATATCACAGCCACCAGGAAAGAAGCTTCAGAATATGATGCAGTTATCAGGTGGAGAGAAAGCATTGACCGCTATTTCGTTATTGTTTGCAATTCAGAATCTAAAGCCATCACCATTCTGTCTCCTCGATGAGATTGAAGCTGCACTTGATGATTCTAATGTTGGTCGATATGCTAATTATCTGCACAAGTTAACTAAACATACACAGTTTATAGTTATTACACATAGACGAGGTACTATGTCAGCTGCTGATAGACTTTATGGTATAACAATGCAGGAAAAAGGTGTATCTACGCTTGTATCAGTTGATTTAATAGAGAATGATTTGCAAGCATAAATTGGAGGTAATATGGGATTATTTAGTAAATTAAAACAAGGACTTACAAAAACACGTGAAACAATTGTTTCGGGTATTGATAACATTTTCTCAGGATTTTCAGAGATAGATGACGATTTTTATGATGAGCTTGAAGAGACTCTTATAATGGGTGATATTGGTGTTAAAGCTACCATGGAAATCATAGATGATTTAAAAGAAAAGGTTAAAGAGAATAAAATCAAACATCCTGCTGAATGCAAGGCACTTCTTATTGATAGTATTAAAGAGAAGATGAATTTGGGTGAGAATGCATATGATTTCGAGCAGAAAACTTCGATTGTTATGGTAATTGGAGTTAATGGTGTTGGTAAGACAACTTCATGTGGTAAATTAGCTGGACATCTTAAAGAGCTAGACAAAAAAGTTATTCTTGCTGCAGCTGATACATTTAGAGCAGCTGCAATTGAACAGCTTACAGAATGGTCTAACAGAACCGGTTGCGAGATTATATCACAGTGTGAAGGTGCTGACCCAGCGGCTGTTATATATGATGCAGTTGCTGCTGCTAAAGCGAGAAAAGCAGATGTACTTATATGCGATACAGCAGGACGTCTTCACAATAAGAAAAACCTTATGAATGAATTAGGCAAGATAGACAGAGTGATTGAGAGGGAATACCCTGATGCATACCGTGAGAACCTTATAGTTCTTGATGGTACAACAGGTCAGAATGCACTATCACAGCTTAAGGAATTCAAAGAGGTTACTGATATTACAGGCATTATTCTTACCAAAATGGATGGAACAGCTAAGGGCGGTATCGCGATAGCTATTCAGGCTGAATATGGTATTCCGGTAAAATATATTGGAGTTGGTGAGAAGGTTGAAGACCTACAAAAGTTCAATTCTAATGACTTTGTAAATGCTTTGTTTGATGTAGGAAATGACGAAGAATAGGTGTTTTTTATCAAATTATATGAAAAAGTGTTAATTTTATGATGCATTATTTTGATATATGTGTTATCATTATTAATTAGAGTGATTTCAATAAATCAGGAAAGAAGGACATTATTTATGTTGACTTTAAAAAAATTCGAAGAAGCTGCAGAAAAGGTTAAAGAAGTTACTTTGAATACTAATCTTATTTATAGTGAATATTTTAGTGACCAGTGTAATAACAAAGTATACTTAAAACCTGAGAATATGCAATATACAGGAGCATATAAAGTTCGTGGAGCATACTACAAAATTAGTACACTTAGCCAGGAAGAAAGAGAAAAAGGACTTATTACAGCTAGTGCTGGTAACCACGCTCAGGGCGTTGCATATGCTGCAAAAATATATGGTGTTAAGGCTACAATTGTTATGCCAACAACAACACCACTTATCAAAGTAAACAGAACAAAAAGTTATGGCGCTGATGTAGTTCTTTATGGTAATGTATATGATGAAGCATGTGAATATGCAATTAAGTTATCTAAAGAAAAAGGATATACATTCATTCATCCATTTGATGATCTTGATGTAGCAACAGGACAAGGTTCAATTGCAATGGAAATCATCAAAGAACTCCCAACAGTTGATTATATTCTTGTACCAGTTGGTGGTGGTGGATTAGCAACAGGTGTATCTTCACTTGCCAAATTACTTAATCCTAATATTAAAGTTATTGGTGTTGAGCCAGCCGGCGCTAATTGCCTTCAGGAATCTCTGAAAGCAGGAGAAGTAATGACACTTAAGGGTGTTAATACAATTGCTGATGGTACAGCTGTTCAGACACCTGGACGTAAGTTATTCCCATATCTTCAGAAGAATCTTGATGATATTATTACAGTTGAGGATGAAGAACTTATAGTTGCGTTCCTTGATATGGTTGAGAATCATAAGATGGTAGTTGAGAACTCTGGACTTCTTACAGTTGCTGCGCTTAATCATCTTGATGTTACAGATAAGAAGATTGTTTCAATCCTTAGTGGTGGTAATATGGATGTTATTACAATCTCATCTGTTGTTCAGCATGGATTAATTCAGAGAGGCAGAATATTCACAGTATCAGTATTGCTTCCTGATAAGCCAGGTGAATTAGTAAGAGTTGCTGATATCATTGCAAAAGCAAAAGGCAATGTAATTAAGCTTGAACATAATCAGTTTGTTAGTATTAATAGGAATGCTGCTGTTGAACTTAGAATTACAATTGAAGCATTTGGACATGAACACAAACAGGAAATCTTCGATTTACTTGAAAAAGGTGGATTGAAACCAAGAATTGTAAAACCAAGTATTTAATTAAATTATACATATATAAAGTCTGTTTTAGTTGTAAGGTGCTTCTAAAACAGGCTTTTTTATTGAAGATCAAAGGACACACTTTTTACATATTATTTACACAATTCAAACATTTATGAAATATAGAATACTTTCATAGTCACATAATTATAATGATGATAATGATATGGAGGTAATCGATATATGATTAAGAGAAATAAGCTAGCAGCCGTAATAGCATGTGTAACGTTAAGTGCAACACTTCTTGCTGGATGCGGTAATAATGAGACTTCAACAAGTGATAGCAACACAACATCAGCTACAACCGCAGATGGAACAGTAGTTTCAAGTACGGGCAATGCTGCAACTACTGTGGAATATGACGATGAAGATTTTGTTGAAACATGGGATGAATCCTCAGCTACTAAGATAACATTAAAAGAAAGTCTGGCAGATGTATCTGGTAATGGCGCGAATGCATCAGGCAGTAAAGTTACAATTACAAATGCAGGTACATATGTAATAAGTGGTAAATTAACAGATGGTCAGATTATAGTTAATGTCGAAGAGAAAGGAACAGTTAGGCTTATTCTTAATAATGCGGATATAACATCATCCACATCAAGCGCAATTCAAATTGATGCAGCTAAAAAAGCAATTATTACAATTGCTGCTTCATCAACGAATAATATAAGTGATGCAAATAGAACAGTTGCAGAGGATGAAGAATATACTTCCGCAATATATAGCAAAGCCGATCTTATTATTAATGGTAGCGGTACACTTAATGTTAATGGTAATTTAGCGCAGGGTATAAAATCTAAAGATGATTTGTGTGTAATATCAGGAAATATTAATATTAATTCAGTTACAGGCGGTATGGTTGGCAAAGATTTAATGAATGTATATGGTGGTAACATTACAATCAATGCTGGCGGAGATGGAATTAAATCAACATATGATACTGATACCTCTAAGGGAAATGTTATTATATCCGGAGGAACAATCAATATCATAAGCGGTAATGATGGTATACAGGCAGAGAACGAACTGTATATATATGATGGAACTATTACAATAAAAACAGGTGGCGGTGCTGCTGCATCAACTTCCACAACAACTACAAACAATAACTTTGGTAATAATAGATATATGACTGGCAGTCAGAGTACCACAACTACAACAGATGAAGAAAGCTATAAAGGATTAAAGGCAACTAATGCAATTGTAATTACTAACGGTAATATTACAGTTGATTCCAAAGATGATTCTGTTCATTCTAATGGAAGTTTTGCAATTAGCAATGGTACATTAATGCTTACAAGTGGTGATGATGGTATTCATGCGGAAACAACTCTTACGGTTGATGGAGGCGAAGTTACTGTTACAAAATCTTATGAAGGTTTTGAAGCAATTCAGATTACAATCAATAATGGTAAATGCAGTATAACTTCAAGTGATGATGGAATTAACGCCACAAGTGGTGCAAGTACAGGTACTATGAATGGTGGTATGGGTGGTATGGTAAGACCTGATATGAATGGAACTAATACAACTAATGCATCAACAGATACGAATTTAGCAGTAACATTCACAATTAATGGAGGAAGTCTATATGTCAATGCAGGTGGTGACGGACTTGACTCTAATGGCGCTATCGTAATGAATGGTGGTACTACATATGTAGATGGACCAAGTGATAGTGGCAATGGTGCATTGGATTACGATTCTTCATTTACAGCTAATGGAGGTACATTGATTGCAGTTGGCTCGTCAGGTATGGCACAGCAGGCAACAAGCGCAACAAACTGTACTTCAGTAATGATTGCAAGTTCAAGTAATCAGAGCGCAGGTACAAAATTCAGTGTTGTGGATTCGAATAATAATACGATTGCTGAATTTACTCCTGCAAAGACATATAATTGTGTTGTTATTGTAAGCCCAGACATTAAAACAGGTAGTAGCTATACATTCAATTTTGGCTCTACAGCTATAGGAACTACAACAATATCAAATAGTATATCTAGCGTAGGTACTGCGGCAGGTGGTATGAATGGTGGTATGAATGGCGGCGGAATGAAAGGCGGCATGTTTGGAAGATAGAGTATATATGATTTTAAAAAATGTTTTGATAATATTTCCGGGGTGTCAAGAAAAAATACTTGACACCCTTTTGGATATATAGTATTATACACTAGGTGATTAGATATGGATAAGATATATGAGCAGGCTTTATTATATGATTTTTATGGTGAATTGCTTACTGCACATCAGAAGAATGTATATGAAGATGTGGTAATTAATGATTTCTCATTGAGCGAGATAGCTGAAGAACAAGGTATTACAAGACAAGGTGTTCATGACCTGATAACAAGATGTAATAAGTTATTATATGGTTACGAAGATAAACTTCATCTTGTGGCAAAGTTCCTTGATACAAAGAAAGCTGTTAATGAGATTAATGAATTAACAAAACAATATATATCATCCAAAGATGAAGAATGTGTTATTAAGATTCAACATTTATCTAATGATATATTAAATAATTTTTAGTTGGAGACAGTATTCTATGGCATTTGACAGTTTATCAGACAAATTACAGAATATATTTAAGAATCTTCGTGGAAAAGGAAGATTGTCAGAAGCAGATGTTAAAGCTGCCCTTAAAGAAGTAAAATTAGCCTTGCTTGAAGCTGATGTTAACTTTAAGGTCGTTAAGCAATTTGTAAAAGCTGTTGAAGAACGTGCAATAGGACAGGATGTGATGCAGAGTCTTACACCTGGACAGATGGTTATTAAGATCGTTAATGAAGAGATGGTTTCATTAATGGGTTCTGAGACTACTGAGATTGCATTAAAGCAGGGTAATGATATTACAATCATTATGATGGCAGGTCTCCAGGGTGCTGGTAAAACAACGACCACAGCAAAGCTTGCTGGTAAGTTCAAGGCAAAAGGAAAGAAACCTTTACTTGTTGCCTGCGATGTATATAGACCGGCGGCTGTTGAACAGTTACAAATTAATGGAGAGAAACAGGGTGTTCCAGTATTTTCTATGGGAACTAATAACAAGCCTGTTGACATAGCAAAAGCAGCAATTAATCATGCTAAAGATAACAATATGAATATTGTTATTCTTGATACGGCTGGTAGACTTCATGTTGATGAAGATATGATGGCTGAGCTTGAGGATATTAAAGCTAATATTACTGTAGACCAGACAATTCTTGTTGTTGATTCAATGACTGGACAGGATGCAGTTAATGTTGCTTCATCATTCAATGAAAAGATAGGAATTGATGGTGTAATTCTTACAAAGCTAGATGGTGATACAAGAGGTGGTGCAGCATTATCAATTAAAGCTGTAACCGGAAAGCCTATTCTCTATATTGGTATGGGTGAGAAGCTTTCAGATCTTGAACAATTTTACCCTGACCGTATGGCTTCAAGAATACTTGGTATGGGCGATGTATTATCACTTATCGAGAAAGCTGAAGCACAGATTGATGCAGATAAAGCTGCAGAGATGGAAAGAAAGCTTAAGAAAGCTGAGTTTGATTTTAATGATTTCCTTGAATACATGGGACAGATAAAGAATATGGGTGGCATTGGCTCAATTCTTAATATGCTGCCAGGTATGGGGATGGGACAGATGAAGAATATGGCTGTTCCAGATGATGCTGAAGCTAATCTTAAGAAAACAGAAGCAATTATTCTTTCTATGACAAAGAAAGAACGAGCAAAGCCAGACTTATTGAATCCTTCAAGGAAGAATCGAATAGCACGAGGTGCTGGTGTTGATATCAGCGAAGTCAATCGTGTCGTAAAACAGTTCGAACAGATGAAGAAGATGATGAAGCAGATGCCTGGTATGATGAAAGGTGGTAAAAAAGGAAAGTTTAAACTTCCTTTTTAACATATATTTAGCAAAAATTTTAGGAGGTGAAAGTTAAAATGGCAGTAAAAATCAGATTAAAAAGATTAGGTGAAAAGAGAAACCCTATTTATAGAATAGTTGTTGCAGATTCAAGATCACCAAGAAACGGTAGATTTATCGAAGAAATCGGTACTTACAATCCAAATATGGATCCTAGCACATACTCAGTTAATGAAGAATTAGCTAAGAAGTGGTTAGCTAATGGTGCTCAGCCAACAGAGGTTGTTGGTAAGATTTTCAAACTTGCAGGTATTGAAAAATAATTGAGTCTAGTGGAGGTGTCATATATGAAAGAATTAGTTGAAATTATTGCTAAGGCACTAGTTGACAATCCGGATGACGTAGTTGTTACAGAGACCGAGAAAGAAAAAGCAATCGTTGTTCAGTTAAAGGTTGCACCTTCAGACATGGGCAAAGTGATTGGAAAACAGGGACGTATTGCTAAGTCAATACGAGCTGTTGTATCGGCAGCTGCATCAAAGACTGATAAAAGAGTCGTAGTTGAAATTGTTTAACTAAAACAATCACACCTGTTTTACAGGTGCTTGCAATCATTGGGAAACACGCGTAATTGCGTGTTTCTTGTTTATATGTCGTTAATTAGTTAATTATACTGATTATATGAAAATAGAATGGATGATATAATATGGAGAATAATATTACTGATAATACATTAAGAGTTGGTGTCATAGCATCTACTCATGGTATTAAAGGAGAAGTTAAAGTATATCCGACCACTGATGATCCTACAAGATTTGAATATCTTAAGGAAGCTATAATTGATGCTGGCCGTGATACTAGAACTGTAGAAATTGAGAATGTCAAATATTTCAAACAGTTTGTTATCTTGAAATTTAAGGGAATTGATGATATCAATGATGTTGAAAAATATGTAAAAAAAGACCTTTTAGTTACAAGGGATAATGCAGTTCCACTTGAAGAAGGAGAATATTATATCTGTGATTTGGTTGGACTCAAGGTTATAACTGATGATGGACGCGATATCGGTATTCTTACAGATATAATGCAGACTGGTGCTAATGATGTATATGTGGTTAATGGTGATACTGATGAGGAGATTCTTATTCCATCAATTCCACAGTGCATCTTAGATAGAGACCTTGAAAAAGGGATTATTACTGTACATTTATTAAAATGGGCTTAAAAAAAGCTTGCAACATTGATTAATATATGTTAAAGTAAATTGTTGTTAAAAAGAGATGGTCCTCTGTTACTATAAGGTATTAAGAACATCAGGATATTTAAGGAGGTCGCACATGAGCGAAATTATTAAAAACATTGAAACTGCACAGTTAAAGGCAGAGGTTCCTGCATTCAACGTAGGAGATACAGTTAAAGTATCTGCAAAGATCAAAGAGGGAAATCGTGAAAGAACACAGATTTTCGAAGGAACTGTATTAAAGAGACAGGGTACAGGCGTTAGAGAAACATTTACAGTTAGAAAGCTTTCTAATGGTGTTGGTGTTGAAAAAACATGGCCAGTACATTCACCAATCGTTGAAAAAGTTGAAGTAGTAAGATTTGGTAAAGTAAGAAGAGCAAAACTTAACTACTTAAGAACAAGAACAGGTAAGAGCGCTAAGGTTAAAGAATTAGTTAAATAATTAATTTAATTAGCTTACATTAGGGACAGTACAGTATTGTATATGTCCCTTTTTATTAGTTTAAGTATATGTGCCAAAGTGCAGAACTGGAGAGGATATATATGGAATTTGCCAGAAGAAAATATAAAGAAAATAAGCCTTTGCAGGAAATAGTAAAGCTTATTGCTGATATATGTCTAATAATCTGTGTAGGTTTTACATTGATTTATTTTTCGTGTGAAAGAATTACTGTAGTGGGTAATGCAATGAATCCTACATTAGCTAATGAAGAAGTGGTGTTAATTAATAAAATGAAATATGCGTTTGCTTCACCAAAGCGTTATGATATTATTGCTTTTGAGAATGGCGGTATTAATTCATCACACATCTATATTAAGAGAATTATAGGCCTGCCGGGTGAAACAGTACAAATCAAGGATAAAAAGGTTTATATTAATGATATTATGTTAACTGATGATGTTATTGGTGATGATATCCTAACGGCTGGACTTGCCGCAAACCCTGTGGTATTAGGTGAAAACGAGTATTTTGTTCTTGGAGATAATAGAAATAATAGTGAAGACAGTCGTTTCGTTAATATTGGAAATGTTAAAATAGATAAAATAATAGGTAGTCCATGGTTGATTGTTAATCCATTCAGTAGAATTGGATTCATAAAAAATAAGTGAGGTAGAACATGAATTTTCAGTGGTATCCTGGTCATATGACTAAGGCAAAGAGAATGATGCAGGAGAATATAAAATTAATTGATTTGGTTATAGAGCTTGTTGATTCAAGAATTCCAATGAGTAGCCGAAATCCAGATATTGATTCATTAGCTGTGAATAAATCAAGAATTATTCTGCTTAATAAATCAGATTTAGCATCTGAAAGTTATACAGAAAGCTGGTCTGAATATTTTAAGAATAAGGGTTTTTTCGTGGTTAAAATTAATTCAAAAACAGGAGCTGGAATAAAATCAATTAATGGTGTTATTCTTGAAGCTTGTAAAGAAAAAATTGAAAGAGATCGTAGAAAAGGTATTCTTAATAGACCTGTAAGAGCGATGGTTGTTGGAATTCCTAATGTCGGAAAATCAACATTTATCAATGCATTAGCAGGTAAAGCCTGTACCAAAACAGGTAATAAGCCAGGTGTTACAAAAGGTAAACAGTGGATTAGACTTAATAAAGGAGTAGAATTACTTGACACTCCAGGTATTCTTTGGCCAAAGTTCGATGACCAGAAGGTGGGACTTAAATTAGCTTTTATTGGCTCTATGAATGATGAAGTCCTTAATGTGACAGAGATGGCACTTGAACTTATTGGTTATATCAGAAAGCTTACACCAGGATTACTTAATAAACGTTATGAGATTGCTGAGGATGATACACTAGATAATCTGGCAATTCTTGGTGAGATTGCAGATAAGAGAAAAGCAATAAAAAAAGGTAATGAACTTGATTATGATAAAGCAGCATCAATGTTCATGGATGATTATAGAAGTGGAAGAATTGGTAGAATTACACTAGAGACTCCTGCAGAATATCAATAATAAGAATTAGCATATGAATGAAAGGTGATAACTATGTCAGCTGCCAGTGAAAAGAAAGCTATTCAGGAAGAGAAGAAACGAATAAAGCTTCAACTTGAAGAAGAACGAATAGAAGCATTACGAGAATATGAAAAGCAATATGATTATTGTCAGTTTATATGTGGTATTGATGAAGTTGGTCGTGGCCCTCTAGCAGGACCAGTTGTTGCAGGAGCGGTTGTGCTCCCTAAGGATTGTCGAATTCTTTATGTCAATGATTCAAAGAAATTAAGTGAGAAGAAACGTAATGAATTATTTGATGTTATTGATAAGGAGGCGGTTTCATGGGCGATTGGAATTGTTTCACCACAACGAATTGATGAAATCAATATTCTCCAGGCTACATATGAGGCAATGAGAGAAGCTATTAATAAATTAACAGTAAAACCCGATATATTATTAAATGATGCAGTGACTATTCCACAAGTCCTTATTCCTCAGGTACCTATTATAAAGGGTGATGCAAAGAGTCTTACAATTGGCTGCGCAAGCATCATGGCAAAGGTATCAAGAGATAGAATGATGGAAGAATATGACTTGATTTATCCTGAATATGGATTTGCAAAACATAAAGGCTATGGAACAGCAGTACATATGCAGGCATTAAGAGAATATGGTCCTAGTCCAATACATAGAGCAACATTTATTAAGAATATTATAGGGTGATATAATGTACAATATTGGAAATAATGATTACTCAAAATACAATAATTATTTTACTTCAGAAGGCGTAACAAGTAATACTGCGCCCTCTGGAGATATCAATTTGTCTAAAATTCAAGATTCAATCCTTAACTCAATGTTAGAAGGGGATTTGTTCAATGCAACGATTTCTGATGTTAATAATGACCATGTTAGTTTAACGCTTAATGGTGGGAAGACATTAACTGCAATTCTAGATTCATCTGTTAATAATATGACTCTTACTAAAGGGCAGAATATAACATTTATGATTAATAAAAATTCTGATTCAATAATATCCATAAAACCAGTAGAAACCAATCTTCAAGCAGATATTACTATATCCAAGGCTCTAGATGCTGCTAATCTAGTATATACCAAACGTAATGGAGACATGGTTCGAGAGATGATGAATTATAATATGTCGATTGATAAACAATCCTTGAATCAAATGATTAAAGAATTGAATATATATCCAGATGAAGATATCTCCAATCTGATAAGGATGGTTAAACTTAATATTCCACTTACGGATGATAATATTGCTCAATTTAAAGCATATACAAGCTATGAGCAGAATATATCCGGACAACTTGATATAATGTCAAATCAAATCAGCGACTTTATTGCACAACTTGCGGATACACTTGAATTTGGAGACAATACGTCACTAGCTGCTGTCAATAATACTATTAATAATCTTATTGAAAGCTTGTATAGCGAGATTAATGAATCTGAGATTAGAGATGTGTTAGCAGATGCACTGCCTGATGATGAACGAATAAAGCTTTCGAATGAATTACAATCATTGGTTCAAGATAATGATAGTGAGATTTTACATGCATTAAATCAATATTCAGATACGGTTGCTAAGGGTGATATTAATGTTAAGGATGCATTAACACAATTGGCAGATATAATCAAGGATATGAAATCTACTGATTCTACGGATTTAGAGATGTTACATAATCTGCTTAATAGTAAAACCATGGAAAATCTGATTAAAAGTGCAGTAAGAGATACTCTTAATTTAAAACCATCTGATATAACAAAAGATGATGCAATAAAAGAATTTTATGCACGTGCCCTAAAAACAATGGACAATATTGATGATGCAGTCAAGGACGGTAAAACAGAAAGCTTGTCAAAATCGATTAATACGGTAAGAAGTAATATTAATTTTATGAATACAATTAATAATGATTTTACATATGTTCAGCTTCCTGTAAAATTCCAACAAAGTGAAGCGAACGGAGAACTGTATGTGTATACAAATAAAAAGAGTATGATTGAACATCCGGATGATATCAGCGCATTGTTACATCTTGATATGGAGAACCTAGGTCCAGTTGATATATATGTTAAGTTAAAGGAAAAGCATGTATCTACTAACTTTTGCTTGGAAAGTGAAGAGATGCTTGATTTTGTATATGAACATATTGATATGCTTAACAAAAGATTGGAAAAGCTTGGATACAATATGACATTTGAGATGCATGTTAATGATAATGACTCGGATAATATGGAGCTATCAAATAAAAAAAATCCGATTGATGTACTTGGAGGTGCTAATGTTTCTTCACATTATATAAGCCAATACACATTCGATTATAAAGCATAGCTTTATTAAGATATTCATATAGATTGGAGTTCCTATGGATAATACAGATAAAAGAGAGAAAACAAAAACAGCGGTTGCTATTGCATATGAACCTGGAGAAGAGGCACCAAAGATTCTTGCTTCAGGCAAAGGTGTGCTTGCAGATAAAATAATAGAAAAGGCCAAAGAGGCAGATGTACCTCTTTACAAAGATGATAAACTATCTCAGACATTATCAAAGCTTGAAATAGGCGATATGATTCCACCTGAATTATATTCGGTTGTTGCTGAAATTCTTGTATTCGTAGATGACTGCGATAAGATCAAATCAAAGATGGCAAAATAATAAAGGAGAGATATACGCTTGGGGAAAGAAAACAATCACATAAAGGGTGTTTATTACGAGAATGTAGCAAAAGAATTATTAATTAAGAATGGATATACAATTGTTGAAACTAATTATAGGTGTCGCATCGGTGAAATAGATATAATCGCAAGAAATGAAGGATATCTGGTATTCGTAGAAGTAAAGTATAGAAGCAATGCTAATCTTGGGAATCCTTTAGAGGCAATTGATTATAAAAAGCAGTTAAAGATCCGTAGATGTGCTCAGGACTACCTGCAAAGAAGAGGGCTTAGCGAGAACACGCTGTGCCGTTTTGATGCGATTGGTATCACGGGAAGTACTGGTGTAATTGATTTGATTAAGGATGCGTTTTGATTTTATAATGAAAAGAGGTAATTAAAAGGAATGAATTCAACTACAAAAATTAATTATAAGAATGAGATACCATATATTACTTCTGAGTGTCTTGAAGGTTTTGATTGGATAAATCATTGCTTTTCTACCAGACAGGGAGGTACAAGTAGTGGGATATTTGAGTCTATGAACCTTAGCTTTCAGAGAGGAGATAATCCAGAGGCTGTAATGGAAAATTATCGCAGAATGGCTTTGGTTATGGAATGTGAGCTCAATGATTTTGTATGCACAAAACAAACACATACAGCTAATGTAATGGAAGCTACAAAAGAATCAGCAGGTATGGGTGTGGTACGAAATCAGAATTATGATGATATTGATGGTCTTGTAACAAATCAGCCAGGATTATGTCTTGTTACAGCACATGCTGATTGCGTCCCTTTGTATTTTGTTGATGCGAATAAGCACTGTATAGGACTTTCACATGCAGGGTGGCGTGGAACAGTCAAAAACATTGCCCAGAATACAATAGATTTGATGAATGGATTGTATGGTTCTAATCCAAAGGACATTGTGGCATATATCGGTCCATCCATATGTAAAAAATGCTATGAAGTCAGTGAAGATGTTGCAATTGAATTTAGAAATGTATATAATGATAAAGAATTGTCAGACATCCTTATTGATAAAGGTAATGGCAAGTATCTTCTTGATTTACACATGGCTAATAAGGTTAATATGATTAATGCAGGGATGAATGCTGATAGAATCGATATAACCAGCATATGTACTAATTGTAATCCACAGCTGTTGTTTTCTCATAGAGCATCAAAAGGACAACGTGGTGGAATGTGTGCATTTATGATGATAAAAAACAAATAAACATACTGTTGTCATATATGATAACAATGGAGGACTAGAATGGAAAAGATAGAAGAAACTCTTGAATCATTAGCAGATAATCCAATGATAATAAAAGATTTATTTGAGCAGAATGCAAAGTTTCAGGAGATGTTTATGATGTATCGTTGTGGAATTCGTGAGGTACAGACTAAGCTTGAAGTGTTGAATGATGAGTTCAAAATTAATAGTAAAAGAAATCCAATAGATAGTATACGTTCAAGAGTGAAGGAACCAATGAGCCTTTATCAAAAGATGAAAAAACGTGGAATACCATTGACTGTTGAGGATATACGAGAGAATATATTCGATGTTGCAGGAATCAGAGTTGTGTGCCCATTTATAGATGATATATATGCCGTAGCCGATATGCTTGCACGTCAGGATGATATAAAAATCTTACAGGTAAAGGATTATATTAAGAATCCAAAGCCTAATGGATATAGAAGCTTGCATTATGTAATTGAAGTTCCAATATTCTTATCAGACAGAACAGAACATGTTAATGTGGAAGTTCAGATAAGAACCATTGCTATGAACTTCTGGGCAGCCCTTGAGCATCAGATTCATTACAAAAAGTTCGATGATGAATCAATGCCTGATATAGTTGCTGAACTGACAGAATGTGCTCAGGCAATCTATAATTCAGATGTCAAGATGCAGTCAATTAGAAAGAAGATTCCTCATTAATAATAGTTCCTATAAAAAAGCAGCTCTGGTTATATGACTAGAGCTGCTTTCGCGTTGTTGTATTGGGTTATTTGGTATCGTCCTTTTCCTTCAATTCTTTCTGAGCACGTTCGTATCTTTCAAGTTCAACTCGTTCACGAATTCTTTTCTTCTTTGCTTTTACGTTAGCGTATTCAACAATACCAATAATAGCTGCAAGAATTACTATTGGAATTAAAAGTGCATAAACTGTACCGATAATTTCATTGAATGTAGAGGATTCAGAAAGGCTTGCTTTTACCTCTGTAAATGTTGTGTTATCAATAACAGTTTTCAACATATCCTTGGCCTGAGCAGATAATTCTTTAGTACTCTGCATTGTGAATGTAATTGCTTTACCTCGCATTACAGTGTAATAGATATCAACATATGTTGTAGTCTCAGGTGATTTGTTGATTGATGAAATCATATAAAATCTTGCCTTGTCATTGGAATATGATTTATATTCTGTAACGGTACTTTCCTGCGAACTTTCGATATTCTCTTTATATGAATTAAGTCCTTCATTGAATTCTGAATTATTAAGTTCTAAGAATCCTTTATCTTCTGTTGTATTACCACTAATAACTATTTCGTATGAGATATCCTCTGGAAACATCTCCATATAGATGTTGTATTTGGAGAAGAGAATCTTTAATTCTTCTGCATCAGCATTAAGAAGTGAAAGATTAGGGTCTGCGCTAGTTACTGCTCTAGTTATAACCTTCAAATCTGTTGGAACCTCAACGATTATATCAAGATCTGATGTACTATAAGTATTGGTAGCAGCTATACAGCTAATTGTTGATGCAAGTAGTAATGCCATACAGAGCAGAATACTCAAATTTCTTTTGATTAGTTTTTTAAATTTCAAATTTGTACCTCCAATATTTTTTCAAACTTAAAATTGAATATAGCATAAATGTAGACAAATTGCAATTTTATTGGTATTATATATTAGTTGCAGGATTTACGAAAAGTGCATATTTAGTGAGCTTCATAATAATATATTAAATTTTTATTATAAGAGAGTGTATTAATCATAAATTAAAATAGCAGCATGGAGGTTAAATATATGAGCAAACCCGTAGTAGCCGTAGTTGGGCGCCCTAATGTTGGTAAATCAACATTATTTAATGTTCTCGCCGGAGAGCAGATTTCTATTGTTAAAGACACCCCGGGTGTAACACGAGACAGAATATATGCTGAAGTCACATGGCTTGACAAAGCATTTACACTTATTGATACAGGTGGTATTGAACCAGACAGCAATGATGTGATTCTTTCACAGATGCGTGAGCAGGCTGAAATCGCAATTGAAACAGCTGATGTAATTATGTTCATGACAGATGTAAGACAGGGACTTGTTGATTCTGATGCTAAGGTGGCAGATATGCTTAGACGTTCAAAGAAGCCAGTAATCTTAGTTGTTAATAAGGTCGACAATTTTGACAAGTTTATGCCAGATGTATATGAATTCTATAATCTTGGTATTGGTGATCCAATTCCTATTTCTGCTTCAAGCCGTCTTGGTTTAGGCGAATTGCTTGATACTGTAATTGGACATTTTAAAGATGATGAAGGAATTCCAGAAGAAGATGAGCGACCAAGAATTGCAATTGTTGGTAAGCCTAATGTTGGTAAATCATCAATTATTAATAAGCTTCTTGGTGAGAATCGTGTTATTGTATCAGATATAGCAGGTACAACACGAGATGCTATTGATACAACAATTGTACATGATGGAAAAGAATATGTATTTATTGATACCGCAGGATTAAGACGAAAAAGCAAAATCAAAGAAGAGCTTGAAAGATATAGTATTATCCGTACAGTTACAGCTGTTGAACGTGCAGATGTTGTTCTTATGGTAATCGATGCAGTTGAAGGTGTTACAGAACAAGATGCTAAGATTGCCGGAATAGCGCATGAACGTGGTAAAGGTGTCATTATTGTTGTTAACAAGTGGGATGCAGTTGAGAAGAATGATAAAACAATATATGAGCATACAAGGAATATCAAAGATATTCTTGCATTTATGCCTTATGCAGAAATCGTATTTGTTTCAGCGTTAACAGGTCAAAGACTTGTTAAATTATATGATGTTATAGATATGGTAATTGAGTATCAGTCACTTCGAGTTGCAACTGGTGTCCTTAATGAAATAATGACAGAGGCTATAGCTATGCAGCAACCACCTTCAGACAAGGGAAAACGTCTGAAGTTATACTATATTACTCAGGTTGCAATTAAACCACCAACATTTGTAATATTCGTTAATGACAGGGCGTTGATGCATTTCTCATACACAAGATATATTGAGAATAAGATTCGTGAATCATTCGGTTTTGCAGGAACATCTCTCAAATTCATTATTAGAGAACGAAAAGAAAAAGAACAATAAATAAAGACGTTCAAGATGGAGGAATAAAATACAATGGAACGTATAGTATCTATTATAGTTGGTTACCTTATTGGAGCATTATTACAAAGTGGCTATTGGATTGGTAAGATGCATCATATGGACATAAGAGAATACGGAAGCGGTAATCTGGGAACAACTAATGTATCAAGAGTACTAGGCAAGAAGGCAGGTAAAATCACATATCTTGTTGATTGCCTTAAGGCCGTACTTGCTGCATTAATTGTATATATTATATATAATGGTCAGTCAAAAGAGCAGTTATTAATCTATGTACTGTATAGTGGACTTGGAATTGTATTAGGACATAACTTTCCATTTTACTTAAAGTTCAAAGGTGGTAAAGGCATCGCTGCAACATCTGGCGTTGTATTATCATTACTTCCATATAATTGGGTTTTAACGATACTCGGATTTCTTACATTCACAGGCTTTACATTCCTTACAAAATACGTATCAGTTGGTTCGCTTGTGTTTGTAGGCGCTTTCTGTGTGGAATTTTTCGTGTTTGGACAGGTTGGATGGCTTGGAATAACAGAGGTTCCATTAGAATGCTACATATTAGTTGTAATAATTACACTTCTGGCCTATATAAGACATAGTGCTAATATTGGCAGATTGCTTAAAGGTACAGAACGTAAAATAGGTCAAAAGAAAGATTGAGGTATAAATAATGGCAAAAATTAGTATATTAGGAGCAGGCAGCTGGGGAATAGCAATAGCAATGCTTCTTAATAATAACGGACATGATATAACAGTATGGTCTGTACTTGAAGATGAGATAGCTATGCTTAATGAAAAGCATGAACATACAAGATGCCTTCCAGGTGTTAAGCTTCCTGATTCAATCAAATTCACAACTGAGCTTGAAGCAACAATTAAAAATGCTGATTTATGCGTACTTGCTGTGGCATCGCCTTATACAAGAAGTACAGCTAAGCTTTTAGCACCTTATGTTGCACAGAATCAGATTATTGTTAATGTTGGTAAAGGTATTGAGGAGAATTCATTACTTACCCTTTGCCAGGCTATAGAACAGGAGATTCCACAGGCACAGGTTGCTGTACTTTCAGGACCTAGCCATGCAGAAGAGGTTGGCCGTGGTATTCCTACAACATGTGTAGTTGGAGCTCACAAAAAAGCGACTGCTGAGTATATTCAGAATATATTCATGAGCAAAGTTTTTCGTGTATATACAAGCCCTGATATGCTTGGTATATGTCTGGGAGGTGCTCTAAAGAATGTAATTGCACTTGCTGCAGGTATGGCTGATGGTCTTGGATATGGAGATAATACTAAGGCTGCACTTATTACTAGAGGTATAACAGAGATAGCAAGACTTGGTGTTGCTATGGGTGGCAAACTTCAGACATTCTCTGGCCTTTCAGGTATTGGAGATCTTATTGTAACATGTGCAAGTATGCATAGTCGTAACAGACGAGCAGGTATTCTTATTGGAAAAGGATATACAATGCAGGAAGCTATGGATGAAGTACAGATGGTAGTAGAAGGTGTATATTCTGCAAAAGCTGCACTTGCACTTGCTAAAAAGTATAATATCTCAATGCCAATTGTTGAACATGTTAATGCAATATTGTTCGATGGTAAAAAAGCTGCTGATGCAGTTTCTGAATTAATGCTTCGTGATAAGACTCATGAAAGCACTGATCTTCCTTGGGAAGAATAATATTAAAATAAGGAAATATTATGAATAATATAAATCTGGATATTGAAAAAGTATATATATCTAAGACTCTCAGAGAAAAACTTTACAGTTTCAAAAAATTCAGCCGTACAATAATATCGGCACCATCAGGTTTTAGAAAGTCTACAGTAGTTAAAGCTTATCTTAAAACTATGGATTATAATGTTATCTGGCTTGACTGTACTGTGGACATAAAAGATACTTGGGAAGAATTATGCTATTTACTTAATGATTACTGTGATCATGATATCTTACAGAAAATAAAAGACATAGGTGTTGTACAAAAGCATAGCCAAATAGCTAAAATCAATGATTTGGCTAATCAATTACAATTACAACATATTATCTTTGTATTTGATAATTATGATAACATAATGAGTGATTCAACAGACCAGTTTATATTTGAAGGAAAGCTGTTTTCACAAAATGATTGTCGATGCTTTATAATTGGCAATAAGCTTGATTCAGATACAATTGTTAATGAAATTGTATCAAAACATTCTAATTATATTGGGAAAGAATCATTTCTTTTTTCGCAAAATGATATAAAAGAATTCTATAAGATGAATTCAGTATCAATAGATGATGACAAATGCAAAGATATATATTTGGCAACAAGCGGATGGCCATTCATAGTATATGAGCATATGCTCGAAGGTAATAAAGCAAAAGCATTTTCCGTATCAGAACATGTCAATACATATATTAGACATAACGTGTGGAACAAGCTTTCTTACGATATGCAGAAACTTCTTGTGACTTTATGCTTATATGAAGGCTTTACGATTACACAGGTAAGCAAGCTTACATTAATTGATGTTCAAAAGGTGTATGAGTATCTTAATTCACTTGAACTCGTTGAATATAATGAATCAACCAGACTGTATACGATTAATCCGGTATTCAGAAGATACATAAAGCATATATTTGATGAATTATCAAAGGCTGAGAAAGATGATATAATAACTCGAATTGGTCAGATATATGAAGCTGAAAATAAGATCTTTTATGCTATAAAATGCTTTCACTCCGTTGGCAATTACAAAGCAATATATAATATACATCCACAATTCAAGGATTTATATACATATGTTATTAAAGAAAATAAGCAGATTTTCCTTGATGTAGCTAATAATTATTGGACAGCTGGACGCAATGGTAATTATAATTTTTCAATAATAATAATGTTCATTTTATTCTTGTATAATGAACGTCAGACTATGGATAATATTCTTGAAGATTTGAAGGATGATATCCTTTCCGACATTAATTTGACAGAGGATGAACGAAAAAGTTATATATGTGAACTTATTTATGTTAATGCATATGTTCAGTTTAATAATTTTAGAAAGATGAATAATTATTTTCAAAAAATATATAGTCAGGCCAATGGGCCTGTTACACTAATTGCTGGTCAGGTACCTATCTCATTTGGCTCACCATCAATTCTTTCGCTATATCATACAGCATCAGGACAGTTGAATGAAGAGATTAATACAATTGAGAATTGTGCATCTAATTATTATAGAATTACTAATGGACATGGAAAAGGATTTGAGGCAATATTTAAAGCTGAGGTTTTATACAACAGAGGTGAAATAGAAGGTGCTGAAATCCTGTGTCATAAAGCCTTATATATGGCTGAAAGCAGAAATCAGGTAAGTCTTATCGTTTGTGCATATCTAATTTTGGGTAGAATATCCATTGCAATGGGTGATAATGATGCTTTTAATGAATATCTTAATAAGATATCAACAATTAATGAAAAATATGCAACGGTTATAGAGCTTGATAATATAGTAGATATTGCTATGGGATTCTTATATTCAACAATTAATGATATCAAGAATATTCCAGACTGGTTAAAGGATGACCGCTTAATTGAAGATGGTACTAACTTTATTACACTTAGTTATGCTAATGTAATATATGGCAAATATCTTATTGCAACAGAAAATTATCATCATTTTGTAGGTATTAGTGGTCAGTTTATCGGATTGACAAAGGTGTTCTCATATATTCTCCCAAGAATATATGTGTATATTGATTTGGCAATTGCAAATAATGAGTTAGATGATAATGCAAAAGCAATGAATTTTATTGCAGAGGCTATGTCACTGGCTAAAGATGATGATATATATATGCCTTTCATTGAAAACTATACTTATATAGATAATATATTGGAGCGTATTTCATCTCAAAAAACGTATGCAGCATTTATAAAGAATATAAAACATCTATATCGTTTATATGGCAAAGGAATTAAGAATGTAACTAAAGCTAATCGAAATCAGGCTAATTATGGACTGACAGCAAGGGAAGCGGATGTGGCTTTATTAGCTGCAAAGAGATTCACTAATAAAGAGATTGCAGATACTTTATTTATCGCAGAAAGTACTGTTAAATCTAATATGAAAATTATATTCAATAAGCTTGGAATTAATTCGCGTAATGATCTTTCAAAGTTCTTTGAATAATAAGAAAAGGAGAATAACGTGAGAGTAATAGCAGGAAGTGCAAGACGTCTACAATTAAAGACAATTGATGGTTTGGCAACAAGACCTACAACGGACAGAATTAAGGAAACTCTTTTCAATATGCTTCAGAATGATATCTCTGGTGCTGTAATGATAGATTTGTTCGCGGGCAGCGGCGCAATTGGTATTGAAGCATTAAGCAGAGGTGCTTCTAAAGTATATTTTGCAGATAATAACAGACAGTGTATAGAATGTATAAAGTCAAATCTTACATTCACAAAATTACTTGATAAAGCGCAAATCCTTGAAACAGATGCTGTAACTGCAGTTAACAGAATTAATGTCACAACACCTGTGGATATAATATTCATGGATCCACCATATAATAATCTGTTAGAAAAACAAGTACTTGACGTTTTAAAAAATAGTGATATTATTGACAAATATACGACCATTATTGTAGAGGCTGATTTAAATACATCTTTTGATTATGTTGATGAGCTAGGATACAGTATTGAAAAAGAGAAAATCTATAAAACAAATAAGCATGTTTTCTTGAAACGTGTTTAGCGAAATGAGGTTAGAATGAGAGTTGCAGTTTACCCAGGAAGTTTTGATCCAGTTACATTAGGACATCTAGATGTTATTGAAAGAACAGCTAAAATTGTTGATAAATTAATAGTCGGTGTTTTGAATAATAATTCAAAAACTCCATTGTTTTCAGTGGAAGAACGTGTTAGCATGTTAAAAGAAGTGACTAAACATATTCCAAACGTTGAGATAATTAGTTTCTCGGGACTTTTAGTGGATTTTGCACAGCAAAATAATGTTAATATTATTGTCAGAGGCTTACGAGCTATAACAGACTTTGAATATGAACTTCAGTTGTCACAGACTAATAGAATTGTTAATCCTGAAGTAGACACTATTTTCCTTACTACTAATCTTCAATATGCATATCTAAGTTCAAGTATAGTTAAGGAAGTTGCTATGTATGGTGGAGATGTTTCAAGATTTGTTCCGGAATATGTAATTGATAAAATATATAATAAATTTGGAATAAGTATCCCCAAAGTACGTGGATAACTATTACAAAAAAGGAGAGATATTATGGCTAATATGGAAGGTACACAATTAGAAAAGAAAATTAACGACATTGAAACTTATATTGATGGATGCAAAAGCTATCCATTATCTAATAATAAAATAGTTTGTAACCGTGACGAGCTTACAGAATTTGTTGCAGAATTGAGATTAAGACTTCCAAGTGAAATTAAGAAATACAGAAAGATTCTCCAAAGCAAAGACGAGATAATCAATGATGCAAAACAGAGAGCTAATGAAATCATTAATGCAGCGCAGGTAAAGCATGATGAATTAATTAATGAGCATGAGATTAGACAACGTGCAATTACTACTGCTAATGAACTTATTGAACAGGCTCAGGCTACAGCACAGAATATTGTTGATCAGGCTACAATTGATGCAAATAATATTAGAACAGGTTCAATACAATATACAGATGATATGCTTGCAGATCTTCAGAAGATTATTCAGCATTCACTTGATGATAACCAGAACAAATACAATCAATTGATGGATTCACTTAATAAAGCGCTTACAATTGTTGTCAACAATCGTAATGAGCTAAGACCTGACGAGACACCACAGCCTCAGGTAGAGGAAACAGCAAATGAACCAGAGATTCCGGGTCAGGGATTTGATTCATCAGATGCTTACGAAGCAGAGACTGTAGATATTGATAAATCAGTATTTGAAGATTAATAATATACATATTTTGTTCAGCTACATATTGCATACATATATTACAATTACACCAATTACAGCTGTTAATGCAGTAATGAGGAATTTGTAATATATGTATTTTTTAATTGATAAAGGACTTCTTAATATAATGCCCATTGTCTGCATACAGCATGATAATCCACCAAATGTGAGTGAGGAACATATTATAATAAGTTTAGTAGAGACTGGCATATCAGTAATTGTGACGAGGTTAATTCCTGTTGTTATCTCCATTATTGAAGCGATTACAGGCGTATAATTACCAGCTATTACACATACAAATCCACTAATAACAGAGAAAAGGATAATATAGCCTCCTAGTTTGAGAAGTATTTCTATGCCATTAGCAATAGCTGAATCAATCATTGCAAAAGTAATATGATTGGTGGAGCTATAATTACTAATTACCGAACTTTGTTTTATTAATTTATGATTTTTAAAGTACCACAATAAAAGCATAATTATTATAGGCAGATATACTATTATCAAAACAATTGGAATTAAGTTAATGGCCTTTAGCTTACTTATAACTACATAATTAATGATGAAAAGAGGACTTGAAAGGTTAATTATTGCAGTCAATGGTTCAAGAACTTTCACTGGCAGATTCCTTACAGCTCCCATATGTACGCTGGTTTTAGCACCAACCGGGTAACCACATGTCAAACCAGCGAATATAATGAATATGTACGGGTTTTTAAAGCATTTGCCATAAGCACTAACGATAATTTCCGATAT
>CAZPHI010000001.1:30335-34440 GCA_964586425.1 uncultured Lachnospiraceae bacterium
ATATGTACGGGTTTTTAAAGCATTTGCCATAAGCACTAACGATAATTTCCGATATTATTATCGATGGCAGAAGGCTTGGGATAACTGTACTAAACCATAGATTCAAGCCTTCACTACAGCTTTGCAATGTGATTTTGGGGAAGATAATCATAATTATAAATGCTGCTGCAACAATCAGCTTTTCTAATAAATCATATATTTTTTGCATAGACTTATATACACCAGTACCAGTCTAACTATTTATTAAACTATATTAATTTCAGGAGGAAAAAATGTTAAAAAATTATAAGCTTTCCAATATTAAGCCAGAGTCTGTATTCAGATATTTTGAAGAAATCAGCAGTATTCCAAGAGGCTCTGGTAACACAGCAGCAATTAGTAATTATCTTGTAGAATTCGCAAAGAAGCATAGTCTTTTGTATGTTCTGGATACAGCTGGGAATGTAATTATATTCAAGGCAGCTAATAACTATAAGAAGATGGATGGCACAGATTACACAGATATAGAATTGATTGAGAAAACAGTAATGCTACAGGGGCATATGGATATGGTTAATCAAAAGACAGAGACATCTATGCATGATTTTACAAGAGATGGCTTAGAACTCTATGTAGATGGTGATTATCTTCATGCCAATAACACAACATTAGGTGCGGATGATGGAATAGCTGTTGCGTATATCTTAGCAATACTAGAAGATGATACATTAAGAACTCCACCAATTGAAGCCGTTATTACTGTAGATGAGGAAATAGGCTTATTAGGTGCATCTGCGTTAGACGTTACACCTCTAAACTCACGATACATGATTAATCTTGATTCAGAGGATGAGGGCAAACTACTTCGCTGCTGTGCAGGAGGTGCAACTGCGTCTGTTAATATACCTATAATATCCAAAAGTTATACTGGAATCAAGGCTGAACTTGTAATTAATGGATTAAACGGTGGACATTCCGGAAGTGATATTAATAAAAATCTTCTGAGTGCACATACTTTGCTTGCACGCGTATTATTTGATGCCTGCAATGCTAATATAAGATATCACATTATTGATTTGATTGGTGGGACGAAGGATAATGTTATACCAAGTCTGGTCAAAGGACACTTTATTATTGAAGGTGATGAGGATTATACCGCTTTTGTATCCTTGCTTTCTCAATTACAGAAGTCATATAGAGAACAATATCTTACATCAGATGGTGGTGTAACATTAACATTAAAGAATAATGGTAGTGGAGAGGCAGTATGTCTTGATGATGATTCATCTAATAGAATTATGAATTATATGCTTTATGCTCCTAATGGCCTGTATGCAATGCATCCGTCAATAGAAGGACTTCCAGCAACATCTCTTAATATGGGAATTATGAAGTGTGACACTCAGATGTTTGAAGCAGGATATAGTGTTAGAAGTTCTTTTGCGGATGCTAAGAACAACCTATGTAATCAGATAGCTAATCTAAGCAGACTGCTTGGCGGTAATTGTGAATTGTCAGGCATATATCCTGCATGGCAGTATAATAGTGAATCTCGCCTTCAGAAGCTTCTATCAGACAGCTACAAGAATGCCTCAGGGAAAGATGCAATGGATGATGCAATCCACGCAGGCGTTGAATGTGGCATATTCTATGATAAGATGCTTGCTAAGGGTATAAAGCTTGACATCATCTCTATTGGTCCAGATATGGATGATATTCATACAGTAAAAGAAAAATTATCTATTCCATCCACTGCAATAGTATATAGACAGCTTGTCGAAACTCTCGCAGCTATATAATAATTCTTTGAGTTTGGAATTACCTGACTGTTTTATCTATATATTATTATAATGCTTTATCTTTGAGGCTAAGATAATATGAAAAAAAACAGTAATAAAGTCAAAGTCATTATTCATCTACTTATTGTAATGGCTTTGGCATATCAGGTATACGTGCTTACGAACAACCTGTTTGCCTACGCGTACCAATCATATACAGTCCATTCTATACAATCTAATGAATTTAGGCAGATGAGACTTGATAATATTACTATGGATACAATTATCAAACTGTCTGATGAATATAATGTTGACAGAGGATATATCTGTGCTGTGATATTTGCAACAGGTACCGTCCCACAGTCTAAAAATCAATTGATATCTACATATAACAATCTTCTTAAGCAATATCCTCAGGATTTTAATAACCAATTTATCATATACAAGAGCATTATAGCAGATTTGTCTGAAAATGCTTTTTTTCCGGTAGCAGCCTCTACAATTAGAAGCGGCTTTGTTAATTATGTTGATTCATGGGGAAACAAACGTGAATATGGTGGTGATCGGATACATGAAGGAACTGATATTATGTCTGATGAAAATAAATCGGGTGTTATGCCAATTGTAGCAGTATGTAGCGGTAAAGTTACCAATGCAGGATGGCTGAAACTAGGGGGATATCGAGTAGGCATTACGAGCTGTAACAACATTTATTATTATTATGCGCACTTAGAAAGCATAATAGTTAATGAGGGGGATTATGTCGAGGCTGGACAGATTATTGGATATATGGGAGATACCGGATATTCAGAAATTGAAGGTACTAGAGGAATGTTTCCGGTGCATCTTCATTTTGGAATGTACTATGTAGGTGGCAATCAGGAATTAAGCATTAATCCCTATTGGTATTTGAATTATTTAAGAAATAAAATACTGTATTATAATTGCTAGATGTGATATTATTAATATGTATGTAAAAAAATTGATGATTAAATTCATATATATAAAAATTGGAGGATTACCATGGAATTACAGTTATGGAAGGAGATACTGACACCTTATGACCTTGCAGTTAAGGAGCTTACGGTTAAGTTTGAACATATTATAAAAGAATACAGGCAATATGGACGTTATTCACCAATTGAGCAGGTAGTTGGACGTGTTAAGAGTATCTCAAGCATATTGGAAAAGGCACAAAAAAAAGAGATTCCAATTGATAAAATTCAGGAATCACTTGAGGATATAGCTGGAATACGAATTATATGTCAGTTTATTGATGATATATATACAGTCGTTGATCTTATCAAAAAAAGATGTGATATGACTGTCAAAAGTGAAAAAGATTATATAACTAATATGAAAGCCAGTGGTTACAGAAGTTATCACATTATTGTTATGTATAAAGTTGAGACAATTGATGGTCCAAAGGAGATTCCTGTTGAAATTCAGATAAGAACTCTTGGCATGAATTTCTGGGCAATTATAGAGCATTCACTTCAGTACAAGTACAATCAGAACATTCCTGATTATGTAAGACAACGTCTGAATGCTTCATCAGAGGCCATAATTAAGCTTGATAATGAGATGTATTCAATTCATGACGAGATAATTGATGCACAGAATACTTATATAATTCGGGCTAATGTTGTATCTGATATACTTGGTAATATTCAGAATCTTTACAAGGTTGCAAACAAGCGTGAGATAATCAAAATTCAGGATGAATTCTATCAGCTTTATAAAGAAGGCAATATGGAGAAACTTGAAAGATTCAATAAACAATTAGATATTATAGCAGAGGGCTATAGAGCACAGGGTATGTAATAGCCATAACTAAGTCACGTAAGACAGGAGAAATATATGAGTTTACCTTTTAAATACACAGAAACTATGAAGGCTATGCTTAAAGAAGATTATGATGCATATCTTGAAAGTTTTAATGATAATAGATTATATGGATTAAGAGTGAATACATTAAAAATCAGTCCTGAGGAATTCTTAAGGATATCACCATTCAAGTTAACACCAATTCCTTGGATAGAGAATGGTTTCTATTTTAGTGAAGAAGACAAGCCATCCAAGCATCCATATTACTTTGCTGGTTTATATTATATTCAGGAACCAAGTGCTATGACACCTGCTAATGTGCTTCCGATAGAAGAGGGAGATATTGTCTTTGATATGTGCGCTGCACCTGGTGGAAAGTCAACAGAGTTAGGTGCTAAGCTTAATCAGACAGGTTTGCTAATAACTAATGACATCAGCAATTCAAGAGCAAAAGCACTTCTAAAGAATGTAGAAGTATGTGGAATACCTAATGTATGCGTATTATCAGAAGACCCAGTTAA
>CAZPHI010000001.1:34540-137085 GCA_964586425.1 uncultured Lachnospiraceae bacterium
AAAAAAGTATTATTCTTAATGGAGCCGATATGTTAAAACCAGGTGGCAAGATGCTTTATTCAACCTGTACTTTTTCAAAGCTTGAGGACGAAGAGAGTATTCGACATCTACTTAAGAACCGACCATGTATGAAATTAATTGATATAAAACCATATGAAGGTTTCAGACATGGATTTGTTGAAGATGAAGAAGATAAAGAGCTGCAACTTGATAAATCAGTTCGTATATGGCCTCATATTATGCAGGGAGAAGGACACTTTGTTGCATTATTTGAAAAGTCATATGATGCCGAAGGTGGTAATTATGTTATGCCACTACCCGATGGTAAATCAAAGATACCTGAGGAATTAGAAACATTTATTAATCTATTAGAATATAAGATTGATAAAAAAGACATTGAGATAATTGACAATAGAGTATTCGTTATTCCACGTGTTGCAGGTGATATGAAGAAGCTTAGGAAGCTGCGCACTGGTTTATTACTTGGAGAACTTAAGAAGAATAGATTTGAGCCTAGCCAGGCACTTGCAATGGTACTGAAGAAGAATGAGTATCCATATACTGTTGATTTGTCAGTATCAGACGGCAATGTAATTAAGTATCTTAAAGGAGAAACGATTGACATAACATAGGAAGAGGCCAAAAATCAAAGTGGCTGGGTTCTTATATGCGTTGATGGTTATCCACTGGGCTGGGGAAAATTAAGTGATACAACAGTTAAAAATAAATATTTGGCAGGATGGCGTTGGATGTAATGGCTCTATTAAGATTAGATAAATATCTTGCAGACATGCAAGTTGGTACAAGGAGCGAGGTTAAGGCTTATATAAGAAAAGGTAGAATAATGGTTGACAATAAAACTATTACGTCACCCGATATTAAGATTGACACGCAAAATTCAGTAATAACATTCGATGGTAATAATATTGCATATTCAGAATTCGAATATTATATGCTTAATAAACCAGCCGGGGTTCTTACAGCGACAATGGATAAGAAGGCTAAAACAGTACTTGATCTTATTGTTGATAAGAAAAGAAAGGATTTATTTCCGGTTGGCAGATTAGATAAAGACACAGAAGGTCTGCTTCTTATAACTAATGATGGTGATATGTGCCACGAATTACTTGCACCCAAAAAGCATGTTGATAAAGTATATTATGCCAAAATCTGGGGAATGGTTGATAATGACACAATAGATGCCTTCAACAAGGGTATTCGTATTGATGCTGATACTATAACAAGACCGGCATTATTAAGGATATTAAAGGTATATGATGAAAGACCGGATTGCCTAACGGAATATATGTTAGATAATATTGATATTACAAGAATTAATGAACAAAACAGATGGTGCGAAATTGAGATTACAATTCATGAAGGAAAGTTTCATCAGGTTAAGAGAATGTTTGAAGCTGTAGATACAAGTGTTATATATCTTAAGCGTCTTGCTATGGGACCACTCAAGCTGGATAAAAAGCTTGCCCCAGGCGAATATAGACATATTACTGATGCTGAACTATCGGCATTAAAAGAAGCTACGATGTAATAAACATCTGGCATTGGAGGATTAGAATGAGTGAGTTTTTACCTATAAATAAAGCTGATATGAAAAAAAGAGGATGGACACAATGCGATTTTGTGTACGTTATTGGTGATGCTTACGTTGATCATCCTTCTTTTGGACCAGCAATTATAAGCCGTGTTCTTGAAGCTAACGGATATAAGGTTGGAATTATTGCACAGCCTGACTGGAAAGTATCAGAAAGCATTACTATACTTGGTAAACCAAGACTTGGATTTCTTGTTTCATCCGGTAATATGGATTCGATGGTTAATCATTATACGGTTAATAAGAAGAAAAGACATAATGATGCATTTACTCCAGGTGGTGAAATAGGCAAAAGACCTGATTATGCTACAACCGTATATTGCAATCTTATCAAACAGACATATAAGGATGTCCCTATTATAATAGGTGGAATTGAAGCGAGCTTAAGACGTCTGGCGCATTATGATTATTGGTCAAATAAAGTTAAACATTCAATACTTGTTGATTCTGGAGCTGATATTATATCATATGGTATGGGTGAACACTCAATCGTTGAAATTGCAGACTGCCTAAATAGCGGCCTTGCAGCAAAAGATATCACATTCATCAAAGGAACAGTATATAAGACTACTACACTTGATAATCTGTCTGATTATATTGAACTTCCTGAATATAATGAAGTTAGTACTGATAAGAAGAAGTATGCCAGAAGTTTTTATACACAGTATACTAATACTGATCCATATTCAGCCAAAACACTGGTTGAGAAATATAAAGAGAAATTATACATTGTTCAGAATCCACCTGCACTTCCATTGACTGATATAGAGATGGATGATGTGTATAGTTATGATTATTGTCGAGCAGCACATCCATGCTATAAGAAACTAGGTGGAATATCTGCAATTGATGAGATCAAATTCAGTATTACCAGTAACAGAGGCTGCTTTGGTGGCTGTAGTTTCTGTGCGCTTACATTTCATCAGGGACGTATTATTCAAGTGAGAAGTCACCAATCAATTATTGATGAAGCTACACTTATGACAAAGGATCCTGAATTCAAAGGATATATTCATGATGTTGGTGGCCCTACAGCAAACTTTAGACACACGTCATGCAAGAAGCAGCTTACCAAGGGAGTATGTCCTAACAAACAGTGCCTTTTTCCTAAGCCATGTGCAAATCTTACAGTTGATCATTCTGATTATATTAGTTTGTTAAGAGAATTGCGCAAAATTCCAAAAGTTAAAAAGGTATTCATTCGTTCAGGTATTCGTTTTGATTATGTCTGTGCAGACAAAGATAAGACATTCCTGCGTGAGTTATGTGAGAATCATATTAGCGGACAATTAAGAGTTGCTCCTGAACATGTAAGTGATAATGTTCTTAAGATGATGGGAAAGCCATCTAACAATGTATATCAACAGTTCATTAAAGAATATGAAACCATTAACCAAAAAACTGGAAAAGAGCAATTTGTTGTACCATATCTTATGTCTTCACATCCAGGTTCAACAATGAAGGAAGCTATTGAATTAGCTGAATATATAAGGGACTTAGGCTATATGCCTGAACAGGTTCAGGATTTTTATCCTACACCATCAACGATTTCTACATGTATGTATTATACAGGATTAGACCCAAGGACGATGGAGCCTGTATATACACCAGTTAGTCCGCATGAAAAAGCTATGCAGCGTGCGTTGATACAATATAGAAAACCTGAGAATTATAATCTTGTTAAAGAAGCTTTATTAAAGAATGGCAGGAATGATTTGATTGGATATGAGAAGCATTGTCTTATTCCACCTAGACCTTTCGCAGTAAAGTCTGACAAAAATAATAAAAAAGCAAGACCTCACAGATAAGTTATGTGAAAGCCTTTTTAGCTATGGAGGATAAAGTGAAACATATAGCAATTATAACGGGTGCCTCTTCGGGAATTGGAAGAGAATTTGCAATACAAATTTCAAAAAAATATAGTAAATTAGACGAATTGTGGCTGATTGGACGTAATAAGGACGAGCTTATTCAAACATCCGATTCAATTAAAATTCCTGTCAACAATATTGTTATGGATCTATCAAAGAACGAATCCTACTATATTCTAAACGATTTGTTAAAGGAATCAGAAGTCAGTGTAAGAATTCTTGTTAATTGTGCAGGAAGTGGTAGGACTGGTGATTTTATGGATAATTCTATTGATGATATCTGTCGTGTAACAGATATTAATGCAAAGGGCTTGGCTGCAGTGACAAGGGTTGTTCTTCCATATATTACTCCATATAGTCATATTATACAGGTCTGCTCAATGTCGGCGATGCTTCCACAACCTGATTTTTCAATATATGCTGCGTCAAAAGCGTATGTACGTAGTTTTTCAAAAGCATTATATTATGAATTAAAGTCATCACACATAAGCGTCACATGCGTATGTCCAGGACCAGTTAAAACTAAATTCTTTGAAGTTGCTGACCCAGAGCAAACAAGACCGGCATATAAGAAAATATTCATGTATAAAGCACAGAACGTTGTTAGCAAAGCATTAAAAGATGCCGCTGTAGGCGATTTTTACTCAATATATGGTTTTATGATGAATCTTTTATATGGATTAGAAGTTATAATTCCTGAAAGTATTATACTTTCTATTATGTATGGACGTTTTGGCAAAAAGAATAATATAAAAGATGCTGACGGAGGAATGAATGAAGAAAATTAACAAATGTGACACCGGATATATTGAACAAAATAAAAAACGTAAATTAATATATACATTAACTGGGCTTTTTATTGTTGCAGCTATATTAGTAACCGGTATTATAATATACAAATCAAAAACCAACTATTTTACAGTCGCAGCTGCAGTAGCATCATTGCCAGTTGCTAAGATTGCAGTTTCGTTTTTTATGTTTATGCCTTATCATTCAACGGATAATGCTTTATGCGAAGAATTGGATAAAATATGCAAAAACGTAGTATATAATGTGGATTGTATTATGACATCAAAAGAAAAAGTTATGCATATTGATGCAGCTGTAATAACACCAGCGCAGATTATTGCATATACAACATCATCTAAAGTAGACAAGCAATATTTTCAAAAGACAATAAAAGAATTTGAAAAGCAAGGCAAAGTTAAAACTGAGGTTGTTCTTTTTACAGACAAAAACAAGTTTATTGAAAGGGTTAATGCTGTTAACAACATCTATGCTGAAATTAGTGATTATGATAAAGAAACAATGAATATGGCTGATTCTGTATTCAAGGTTATGTGCATGTAATTAAAGATTGTTTACTATGAAAGGTTGACTATGAAAGAAGTAATAGTTAGTGGGCGTGATGCAAATCAACGTCTGGATAAATTCTTAGCAAAGTATCTATCTGAAGCGCCAAAAAGCTTTATATATAAGATGCTTCGAAAGAAGAATATTGTATTAAATGGCAAGAAAGCAGACGGCAGCGAAAAGATTATTGCTGGTGATGAAATCAAGCTTTTTCTTGCAGATGATACAATAGACAAATTCTCTAAAGTAGAAAAAGATAACAGAAATATTGTAAAATCACATCAATTTACGCTGGATGTTCTATATGAAGATAGTGATATAATAATTGTTAACAAGCCATGTGGTGTCTTATCACAAAAAGCTGACAAAACAGATATTTCACTTGTTGAGTATATCAAAGAATATCTTGTTGATTCGGGTGAACTTGATGCTGAGGCCTTAAAAACATTTCATCCAGGGATATGTAATCGACTTGACCGTAATACAAGTGGAATAGTAATAAGCGGAAAGACTGTAAAAGGTCTGCAAGAGATGTCGGAAGCAATAAAGATGCGAACAATGCACAAATACTATATCTGTATTGTTAAGGGAAGTATTACTGCACGTTCTAATGTGAAGGGATATCTTACTAAAGATCATAAATCCAATACGGTGAAAATCACGAATAATAGTATTAATGATGATTCTGCATATATTGAAACTGAGTATATTCCTGTTTGCTCTAATAAGAATTATACTTTGCTGAAAGTGAATCTTATTACTGGACGTTCGCATCAGATACGAGCACATCTTGCATATCTTGGGCATCCACTGGCTGGCGATCATAAATATGGTGACAGTTCTATGAATTCTTTTGTTAAAAGAAAATATAACATAGATTCGCAGATGCTTCATGCTTATGAAATTATATATCCACAACAGAAGCTTACGATAACGACAGCAATACCTGAGACTTTTGTACAATTTCTAAAAGGAGAGGACTTATGGCAACCTGGAATTCAAGAGGACTTAGAGGCTCTTCACTAGAAGAACTAATTAATATAAGTAATGAAATATATCAAAAAAATAATCTTGCATTGATTCAAAAAATTCCAACACCAATTAAGCCAGTCAAAATGGATATGACAACAAGGCAGATTACACTGGCATATTTTGACCAGAAGAGTACTGTTGATTATATTGGCGTGGTTCAGGGAATTCCTGTTTGCTTTGATGCAAAGGAGTGTAATGCAGAAAGCTTTCCAATTGCGAATATTCATGAGCATCAGGTGAATTTTATGGAGAATTTTGAAAGACAAGGTGGTATAGCTTTCCTTATAATATACTTTATAAAACATAATGAAGTGTATTATATGACATATAAGGATATGAAGAAATTCTGGGATCGTTCTAAAAATGGCGGTCGGAAAAGTTTTAAATACGATGAAGTAAATAAAGAGTACAAAATAAATCACGGACGTGGTATAATAATTCATTATATCGAACAGCTAAAAAAAGACGTTGATTCAAGAGAAAGCTAATTCAGGAGATACTATATGAATAATAATGCACTAGAAAAATACGAATTAATACATGGAACAGCTATAATTGATAACGATTTTTCAATTATAACTGCCAATGAAAGTATGTTCCAATTTATTGGAATCACTACAAATTGTACATTAGTTGATGTAATACATCAAGTTGATTTAGATGATTTTGTTAATGTTGTCAACAGTCTTAGAGGCGAAGTTGAGAAAACCATGGTTCTTAGAATGAGAAGAGTAGATAACTCGTACAGATGGATGATGGTCAAGATGAGAAAATGTATTAATGGTAATCCGGAAGACTCCAAGGAATATCTTAAAATTGTTGTATCAGATATTCTCGCATTAGAGAAATATAACGATGAGTTGAAGAGAGATTTGAAAGACTATCAATGTATGATGGCATTGGAAGGTGAGGTATTATTTAATTACGATTGTGAAACTCACTTTATAACATTGTATTATTTTGTTGATGATGAACAGAAGATAGTAACTAACGTTAATATTGATGAATTTGTTGAGACATCTATTCAGAATGGCTATATATGTGAAGATGATATTAATGAAATCTATCAGTTAAAGGATGATATTGTTAACGGAAAAATGAATTTTATTCATGCATATCGTAGTAATTTGTTTAATCCTGAAAGAGAATACCAATTATTAGAGGTTAAAGGTTCGACAGTATATCATCACCTTGTTAAAAAGAGAGTTGTTGGTTCAGTACGTAATCTTACAGATACTTCGATCAGTTATACAAAGAATACATATACGCATACACAGCATTCAGAATTACTTACAGTAGAAGAGGTTGATCTGTATGCACTTAAGAATCTTGAAATCAATTCTTCAAATAATATTGCATTAATATTACTTGAAATTGATAATTATAATACTATTGTCAAACAGAAAGGAATAGAGTATACTAAGGAATTGTTTGATACAGTCGCAACTACCACTAAGTCAATGGTTAGCTTTAGAGGAGTTGTAGGACGATATAATGAATGCATTTTATACATTGCTATGAAAGGTCTTGATATTGATAATAACCTTAGGGCATTTATTGAATCATTAAGCCACAGCATATCCTGGGACTACGCATTTGATAAAGGCGGAGAACATCTTACATTCTCAATTGGTATCGCAAGGAACCCATATAATGGCTCTAATTATGATATTACAAAGAAAAAAGTTCAACGCGCATTAGAGATTGCCAATGAAAAAGGCCATAACAGATATATTATATATCGTGAGAATCTTCATGGTGAAATCATATCTTAGAATATTAGTATATAATGAATAACAATATAAGCAAAAGGATTGGAGAATATAATGCAGAAAAAGTTATTACATACACCTGAAGGGGTAAGAGATATATATAATAGCGAATGTGCAAAAAAAAACGTTTTAGAGAATAAGATTCGTAAAGTTCTTAATATGTATGGTTATGAAGATATTCAGACACCTACATTTGAATTTTTTGATATATTTGCAAAAGAAAGAGGTAGTGTCGCATCTAACGAGATGTTCAAATTCTTCGACCGTGATGGGAATACAATGGTTTTAAGACCAGATATGACTCCATCAATTGCAAGAACAGCCGCTAAGTATTATGAGGATGAAGTTCTTCCATTAAAATTATGTTATATGGGCAATACATTCATTAATAACAGCAGCTATCAGGGACGTCTAAAAGAGACAACACAGCTTGGTGCTGAATTAATCGGTGATGATTCACTTAGTGCTGATGCTGAAATTATTGCTATGGTTGTTGATTGTCTCCTTAATTCAGGTCTTACAGAATTTCAGGTTGAGATAGGTGATGTTCAGTATTTTAAAGGATTTCTTAACAAAGCTGGAATTCACGGTGAATTAGAAGAAGATTTAATTGAATTAATTAATAATAAGAATTATTTTGGCGTAGAAGAACTGCTTACAGATAATAATATAGACAAATCAATAACTGAAACTCTTCTTGCATTACCTCAGTTGTTCGGTTCAGTCGACGTTCTTGATAAGGCACGTAAACTGGCTGATAACAAGGATTCTGATGATGCGATCACACGTCTTTATAACTTATATGAACTTCTTATGAAGTATGGTTATGAAAAATACGTAACATTTGACTTGGGTATGCTAAGCAAACATGCATATTATACAGGTGTAATCTTCAATGCTTATACATATGGTACAGGTGACAGTATTGTCAAAGGTGGACGTTATGATAAACTAATTGGTCAGTTTGGTTCAGATAAACCATCTATCGGATTCTCATTAACATTAAATCAGCTTCTTAGTGCATTAGAACGCCAGAAGATAGACGTTCAATTGAATGATAATGGAATATGTGTGTTATATAATGACTCAGCTGATATATATGATGCGGTTTCACTGTCACAAAAACTTAGATTAGAAGGATTCAATGTTAATATGCTCTGTAAATCAGCTAATATTGAATTCTCACAATATATTGACAAATGCTGTGCTTCCAATATAGGACAGATATATCATATAATTTCATCAGACGAAGTCGAAATTACTAATATTATTGATGGAACAAAAAAGACTTGTATATTAGGTGATATCACAGGAGGTAATAACTAATGCGTTATATTACAATTGCACTTGCAAAAGGAAGACTTGCAAAGAAAACACTCGAGATATTCGAACAAATTGGTATTACCTGTGAGGAAATGAAAGATGAGAAATCAAGAAAGCTCATATTCACAAATGAGGAATTAAAGCTCCGTTTTTTCTTAGCTAAAGCTACAGATGTACCTACATATGTAGAGTATGGAGCTGCAGACATTGGTATTGTTGGTAAGGATACTATACAGGAAGAGGGACGTAAACTTTATGAAGTATATGACCTCAAAATCGGTAATTGCAAGATGTGTGTATGTGGTCCAGAATCAGCAAGAGAATTACTTAAGCATCATGAATTAATCCGTGTAGCTACTAAGTATCCTAATATAGCTAAGGATTATTTCTATAATAAAAAACATCAGACAGTAGAGATAATAAAACTTAATGGATCAATAGAACTTGCTCCAATAGTAGGTCTTTCTGAAGTTATAGTTGATATTGTTGAAACAGGTGCTACATTAAGGGAGAATGGACTTACCGTACTTGAGGAAGTTTGTCCATTATCGGCACGAATGGTAGTTAACCAGGTTAGTATGAAGATGGAGAATGAAAGAATATTAAAGCTTATTCAAGATCTTAAGAACTGTCTTGAAAGCAAAAATTAATATATATTAGTTCGTATATCAGATTGGAGAGACATAATGAGAATAGTTAAATTAACAAGTGAAAGTAAGAATAATATACTTGAGAATCTTTTAAAAAGAAGCCCTAACAGTTATTCAAAATTCGAAACAGCTGTTTCAGAAATCCTTAGTAATGTAAAGGCTAATGGTGATGAGGCATTATTTGATTATACACAAAGATTCGATGGTGCACAGATTAACGCAGATAATATTGTAGTAACAGAAGAAGAAATCAAAGAAGCTTATAGTCTTGTAAGCAATGATTTACTTGATGTTATTCGTAAAGCATTAGTCAATATCAGAGATTATCATGCAAAGCAAAGACAATACAGCTGGTTTGATACAACAACTGATGGAACAATTCTTGGTCAGAAGGTAACACCTCTTGCAAGAGTTGGTGTGTATGTTCCAGGCGGTAAGGCTGCATATCCATCATCAGTTCTTATGAATATTATGCCAGCAAAGGTTGCTGGTGTTGAACATATTATTATGACAACACCTCCAGGCAAGGATGGTAAGGTTAATCCAGCAACACTTGTTGCAGCAACAGAAGCTGGTGTTGATATAATCTATAAGGTCGGTGGTGCACAGGCAATTGCAGCTATGGCTTATGGAACAAAATCAATTCCTAAAGTTGATAAAATCGTAGGACCTGGTAATATCTATGTAGCACTTGCCAAAAAGGCTGTATTTGGATATGTAAGTATTGATTCCGTAGCAGGCCCTAGTGAAATACTTGTAATTGCTGATGAAACAGCTAATCCTCGTTTTGTAGCTGCTGATTTATTATCACAGGCAGAGCATGATGAGATGGCTTCGGCTATTCTAATTACAACAAGTGAGGAACTTGCTAATAAAGTTTCAGCACAGGTTGATGAATTTGTTAATGTTCTTTCAAGGAAAGAAATTCTTACAAAATCACTTGAAAATTATGGATATATTCTTGTTGCAGATTCACTTAGTGAAGCAATTGATGTTGCTAATGAGATAGCATCAGAACATCTTGAGATTGTTACTAAGAATCCATTCAATGTAATGACTAAGATTAAGAATGCCGGTGCTATATTCCTTGGAGAATACAGCTCAGAGCCATTGGGAGATTACTTCGCTGGTCCAAACCATGTACTTCCTACTAATGGAACAGCCAAATTCTTCTCTGCATTAAGTGTTGATGATTTCATCAAAAAATCAAGTATTATCTCATATTCTAGAGAAAGTCTTGAACCAATTCACAAAGACATTGAGAAATTTGCTGAAGCTGAGCATCTTACTGCACATGCAAATTCAATTAAAGTTAGATTTGAAGAACAGTAACATTTATTAACAGGCTTAAATATTGGAGGATTAGTATGGCAACCAGAACAAAAACTGCAGCGGCAACAGCAGTTAATACAACAAATAACAGTCGTATTGGCAGCGTAACAAGAAAAACAGAAGAGACAGATATCACACTTACATTCAATATTGATGGAACCGGTGAGTCTCATGTAGACACGGGTATAGGATTCTTCGATCATATGCTTAAAAGTTTTGCCAAACATGGATTGTTCAATCTTGAGCTTACCGTAAAGGGTGATTTACATGTTGACTGTCATCATACAATTGAGGATGTTGGTATTGCACTTGGTGAGGCAATCAAGCAGGCAATTGGTGATAAAAAATCAATCAAACGTTATGGCTCAATTATGCTTCCAATGGATGAAACTTTAATTCTTTGTGCTATTGACCTTTCGGGTAGACCATATCTTTGTTTTGATGCAGCATTTACCTCAGACAGAGTTGGATATTATGATACACAGATGGTTAAGGAGTTCTTCTATGCAATTTCTTATTCAGCAGGAATGAACCTTCACATCAAACAGATGGCTGGAGATAATGACCATCACATAATTGAAGGGATGTACAAAGCATTTGCCAAGGCATTGGATGAAGCTACAATCAAAGACCCTCGAATCACTTCAGTATTATCTACTAAAGGTGTACTTTAAATATAATTATTAGAATTGGAGAAACTTATGTATAAGAAACTTATTCCATGCATCTATCTTAAAGATGAGGTTGCATATACAGATAAAGAATGTACAAATAAAGCCGGAGATGGCGATGCAGTTAATGTTTGTACAAAATACAGCGAGAACGGTGCAGATGAAATTATCGTTATTGATTTATCATATGATGACGATTCTCACGAAAAAGCTATAGGTGTTTTACGCAAAATCTCGAAAACAATTGATATACCTATGATAACAGGTGGTAATGTCAAGAGAGTGGAAGATATCAAAAAATACCTTTATGCAGGAGCTGCCGTAGCTCTTCTTGAGGACAAAAAGGAATCTAATCTTTTAATGGCTAAAGAAGTAGCTGATCGTTTTGGCGCATCAAAGATTGGTATCTGGTATGAAGCAAATGATGTAGAAGCGCTTAATATTGCCGCTGATAACTCACTTCGTTATATCGTTGCAACAACAGATGCTATAGAAGCTAAAGCTGATTCTTTTGATAAAACAGATATTATTGTAATTGATAATAATTCAGTAGAAGATACAATCAGTCTTTCATATTGTGCTGCTGTAACAGGTGCTTCAATTAGCTCAATTGATTATGACTTTATGAAAGAAAAAGTTACTCTTTCTGCAAATGGAATTGAGATGAATACATTCAAAAGCAGTGTACCTTTCTCAGAATTCAAACTTAATAATGATGGCTTAATTCCAGTTGTTGTGCAGGATTATAAGACTGATGAGGTCTTGATGCTTGCCTATATGAATGAAGAATCATATAATCTTACAATCGAGACTGGTAAGATGACTTATTTTTCAAGAAGTCGTAATGAGATATGGGTAAAAGGCCTTACTTCAGGTCATTATCAGTATGTTAAATCAATTGAAATTGATTGTGATAATGATACACTTCTTGCTAAAGTTAAACAGATTGGTGCTGCGTGCCATACAGGTAATAGAAGTTGTTTCTATAGGAATCTTGTTAAATCAGAATATGCAGAGACTAATCCACTCAAGATTTTTAATGATGTTATGTCAGTAATTGAAGATAGAAAGCTTCATCCTAAAGAAGGTTCTTATACAAATTATCTTTTTGATAAGGGTATTGATAAGATTCTTAAAAAAGTCGGTGAGGAGTGCACAGAAATCGTTATTGCTGCAAAGAATCCTGATCCTGAAGAGATTAAGTATGAGATTTCTGATTTTCTCTACCACGTAATGGTTCTTATGGTTCTCCGTGGTGTAACATGGGAAGATATCGTAAAAGAACTTGCTAACAGGTAATAAGGGATTAATATGAAAAAAATAGTTATTACAAATTATAATAATTCAATCATATCCGGGATATATGAAGATAACCACTTTACAGAGTTTACATTCTCAAAGCAATGTGGTTATCAGCTCGGAGACATCTATATAGGCCGCGTTTCTAATATCGTCAAGAATATTAACGCAGCCTTTATTGATATTGGTAAAGATGTAAAATGCTTTTATCAGTTGAACGATAATGAAAAATATATTTTCCTTAATCATAAAAATAGCGATAAAATGAATATTGGAGATATTTTACTTGTACAAATCTCCAAAGAAGGAATTAAAACAAAGCTTCCTTCTGTTTCTTGTACAATTAATATACCTGGTAAATATGTTGTTTTAGTTAATGACTCTAATGAAGTTCATATATCTTCAAGGATTAATAAAGACTTAGATTCTTCTATAATTGATGGATTGAACGAACTGACAAAATCATCTGATAATAAGATTGGCTTTATAGTTAGAACTGATGCAGCTGAGGCTGATTGTAAAAGTGTTCTTTCAGAAGCAAAGATGCTTTATGAACAATATACACAGATATTCAAATATGCATTTAGCAGACCTGCATTTACACTTATGAAAAAAGCTGAATCAAATTATATTGGGATGATTAATGATTGTAAGATTAGTGATATTGATGAAATCATAACAGATGTTTCGGATATATACAGCATTTTAAAAGATATGTATGATATTAGTAATCCGGAATTATCATCAAAGTTAAGGCTATATGATGATAAGCTTTTATCATTATCTAAGTTATACAGTATTGATGCTGGTCTTAAAGCGGCTACTTCTAAGAAGGTTTGGTTAAAATCAGGAGGATATCTGATTATTGAGCCAACAGAAGCTCTGACAGTTATTGATGTTAATACAGGCAAGTTCTCAGCACCTAAAAAGAATAAGGATATGACATTCCTTAAGATTAATATGGAAGCTGCCTATGAGATAGGCTATCAACTGCATCTAAGGAATCTTTCAGGGATTATTATCATTGACTTTATTAACATGAATGATGTACAACTCAAGGAACAGTGGTTAACAGCATTTAAAGAGATTATTGCAAAAGATAATGTAAGATGTACTTTTGTGGATATAACAAAGCTTGATTTGGTTGAGATAACGAGGCGTAAGATTCGTCGTCCACTTCATGAAATCATTGCAGATATTAATAATAAAGAGGATAAGAATGACTGAAAAATCATATCAGAGAATGTCTGAATATATCAGATGTTCAAAAACGCGTTATATTTTGTTTAAAAGTTTATATGTTTTTCTACCTGTTGTAACATTCGCAACATATTCGTTGATTGCATTATGGCTTTTTTTGAGCAGAGATGAACGTATATATAGATATATACTGGTACCATTAGCTGTTTTTATAATTGTTTCAATAATAAGGAAGATAATTAACAGACAAAGGCCATATAGTGTAATGAATTACAAACCATTGATCAATAAAGGGAAAGCAGGAGAGTCTATGCCAAGCAGGCATGAACTGTCTGTAGCAATTATCGCAATGGCATGCTTTTATATCAATTTTTCTGTTGGATTCGTGCTTGTGTTCGTATCTATCTTAATCGGAATATTAAGAGTTGTTTCTGGAGTTCATTATATATCTGATGTAATTGTGGCAGCATTAATTGGATATGGTGCAGGTTTTATTCTTTTTTTTATGTTTTAGTAAATTTTAGTTGACAAATGTATTAATTCGATATATTATATTCTAGTGTGCCGCTCAGTGTGGTTATAAGTTTGATTTTTATCAACACCGAAACTGGCGAGTATTTATTATAGGAGGTGCCATATGTACGCAATTATAGCAACAGGTGGTAAACAGTACACAGTTTCTGAAGGCGACGTTATCAAGGTAGAAAAACTTGGTGTTAACGCTGGTGACACTGTTACATTTGACCAGGTTCTTTTCGTTAATAACGGATCTGCAGTTGTTGGTGAACCAACAGTAGCAGGCGCTACAGTAACAGCTAGCGTTGTTGAAGAAGGAAGAGATAAGAAGGTTATCGTTTATAAGTATAAGAGAAAAACTGGATATCACAAAAAGAATGGTCATAGACAGTCTTTCACTAAAGTTAAGATTGAAAAAATCAACGCTTAATTTGGTGACTGAATATGCTTAATATTTCAGTTTTTTACAATTCTGGTGCTAATCATGAAAGTGATTGGGATGTGAAAGCATTTTCCAGAATTAGATTGGAAGGACATGCAGGTTCAGCCGAATATGGCTTTGACTTAGTATGTGCGAGTGCTTCAATTCTTACTATTAATTTTGTTAATTCCATTGAGGTTTTGGCAGATGATGATTTTAGTGTTGAAAGCAATGAAGAAAGTGGAATGATTGATTTTAAATTATCTGATCAACCCACTGAATGTGCTCAGATTTTGATTCAATCCTTATTATTAGGATTAGAGAGTCTTGCAGATGAACACAGTGAATATGTTTCAATAGACTTCAAGGAGGTGTAAGTTATGTTAAATATGAACCTTCAGTTTTTCGCTCATAAAAAGGGTGTTGGTTCTACAAAGAACGGTAGAGATTCAGAATCTAAGAGATTAGGTGCTAAAAGAGCTGACGGACAGTTTGTTTTAGCTGGAAATATTCTTTATAGACAGCGTGGTACAAAGATTCATCCAGGTGTTAATGTTGGTCGTGGTGGCGATGATACATTATTTGCTTTAGTTGATGGTACTGTTAAGTTTGAAAGAAAAGGTAGAGACAAAAAGCAGGTTTCTGTTTATCCAGTAGCTACAAACGAATAATTTTTCATTAGTTCATGTAATAGGCTTCAGATCTTTCGATTTGAAGCTTATTTTTTTTAGAAGTTATTGAATATATAATTTGAGATAGCATATAAAGATTACATTTGTTTTCTTTAAATATTGAATAAGAGATATACATTGTTGTATAATAATGATTACTATAGATATAAGTTTGTTCTTGTGCACTCAGACTTGTAGATTAACAATTAGTGTGCAGAAATGAGGTATAATATGTTTGCAGATAGAGCGAAAATATTCATTAAATCTGGTCGTGGTGGCGATGGTCATGTAAGTTTCAGACGTGAGTTATACGTAGCCAATGGTGGTCCGGATGGTGGAGATGGTGGCCGTGGTGGCGATATAATATTCGAGGTTGAAAAAGGTCTTAATACCCTTGGTGAATTCAGACATGTACGTAAGTATATAGCTGAAAGTGGTGAGGAAGGTGGCAAGAAAAGATGCCATGGCAAAGATGGTGAGGATCTTATCATTAAAGTTCCTGAAGGAACAGTTATTAAGGATGAAGAAACAGGCAAAGTAATTGCTGATATGTCTAACGGTAATCTACGTGAAACAATTCTTTTTGGCGGTCGCGGTGGAAAAGGCAATATGAATTATGCAACTCCAACAATGCAGGTTCCAAAGTTTGCGCAGCCAGGTCAGGAAGCTCAGGAATTATGGGTTAGACTTGAATTGAAAGTGATTGCAGATGTTGGCCTTGTTGGATATCCTAACGTTGGTAAATCAACATTTTTATCAAGAGTAACTAATGCTAAGCCAAAGATTGCTAATTATCACTTTACAACTCTTAATCCTAATCTGGGTGTTGTTGATCTTGATGGCAGCAATGGTTTTGTAATTGCTGATATTCCTGGACTTATTGAGGGTGCATCAGAAGGTGTTGGACTTGGACATGAATTTCTTCGACATATTGAGCGAACAAAGGTATTAATTCATATGGCAGATGTTGCATCTACAGAGGGTCGTGATCCTATTAATGATATTAATACAATTAATGCTGAACTTGAAGCATATAATCCTGAACTTTTAACTAGACCTCAGGTTATTGCTGCTAATAAGATAGATGCAATATATGAAGGGGATGAAAATCCTGTAGATAAACTCCGCGCTGAATTTGAGCCTAAGGGAATTAAAGTTTATCCTATATCTGCAGTTAGTGGTAAAGGATTAAAAGAACTGCTTTACGCTGTAAGCGATATACTTAAGACATTAGATAGCGAACCTGTTACATTTGAGAAGGAATTCTTTATTGAAGACATTCTTGATAATGCCAATGATCCATTCACTGTATCTAGAGATGGCAATACATTCGTTGTAGAAGGTCCAAGAATTGCTAGAATGCTTGGATATACTAATCTTGATTCTGAAAAAGGATTCAACTTCTTCCAGCGTTTCTTAAAAGAGAGTGGTATTATCGACCAGCTGAAAGAACAGGGAATTGTTGAAGGAGACACAGTAAGAGTCGGTGACTATATGGTATTTGACTATTACGAATAAAATATATGGAGGAATATGTTAATGAATAATTTGACTAGTAAACAGCGTTCTTATCTTAAAGGACTTGCAATGACAATGGATCCGATCTTTCAATTAGGAAAATCAAGTCTTACACCTGAATTTACAACAGCTGTAGATGAAGCTCTTGAAGCACGTGAGTTAATCAAAATTAATGTTTTAAAAAATTGTGCTGATGATCCAAAGCAGCTTGCAGCAATTCTTGCTGAGCGTACACATTCAGTTGTAGTACAGGTTATTGGTAAAAAAATAGTTCTTTACAAAGAAGCAAAAGATACAAATAGAAAAAAAATAGAATTACCTAAGTAATTAATTAAAATAATTCGAAAGTCTGGATGTTATGAAAGCATTTAATAAAAAATATGGAATATTAGGTGGAACATTCAATCCCATTCATAATGGTCATATTGAGCTTGCAAAGCATGCTTTATCGGAGTATTCACTCGAGAAGGTGCTTATAATGCCCTCACACGTTCCACCGCATAAAAGTGGACAAGTAATCACTTCAGGCAAAAAACGCTCCGATATGGTCAAATTAGCCATCCAGGGGTGTGCCGGGCTAGAATATTCTGGTGTTGAGCTGGAGCGTGAAGGTATAACATATACATCTGATACATTAACTTATCTGAATGCATCACAAGAAAGCACATATTTTATCATAGGTGCGGATTCATTGATTAATATCGAAAGATGGCATTGCCCGGAAATAATAATGAATTTATGTACACTAATTGTTGCTAATCGTGATAGACATAACAATGATGAGTTAAAAGCATTTATAAGCAGATTGACAGCTAAGTATAATGCAAGAATTGATATTCTTCATATTAGTGATATACCAATTAGTTCAAGTCAAATTAGATATAATATTACTAATAATATTTCCGTTGATGGAATGATTGATTCAAAGGTTTATGATTATATAAGACAAAATAATTTATATGTTTAAATTCGAGGTATATAATGGATAATAATTCAATTGATGAAATAGAGGATTCGTTAAAGAAAAAGCTATCTAATCACAGATATAGGCATACAATGGGAGTTGCATATACATGTGCATGTCTTGCAATGAGTTATCAGGCTGATGTTAATCAGGCCTATCTAGCTGGATTATTACATGATTGTGCTAAGCATTATGAAGATTCTTCTATGCTTGAAAAATGTATTGATAATAATATTGATATCACTGAATTTGAAAAAGAGCATGCTTATTTATTACATGCAAAGTTAGGCGCATATTACTGTCACGAAAAATACAACATTAATGATATTGATATTATCAATGCTGTTCGATATCATACAACTGGTCATGCTGATATGACATTATTAGAGAAAATTGTTTTTGTTGCTGATTATATTGAACCTGGGCGTGACAAAGCGGCCAATCTTGATGAAATACGTATGATTAGCTTTAAAGATATTGATATGGCTGTTTATATGATTGCACGTGATACTCTTATATACCTTAATGATGCAGGACGTGATATTGATACAACTACGAATGAAACATATGAATTTTATAAAAAGGAGAAAGAACAATAATGGCAGAGAATATATCAAAGACTATGGCTAAAATTGCTGTAGCAGCCTTAGAAGATAAAAAAGGAGAGGACATTAGAGTAATAGATATTAGTAAAGTATCTGTTATCGCTGATTATTTTATAATTGCAAGCGGAACTAATAAAAATCAGGTTCAAGCTCTTGTTGATAATGTACAGGACCAGCTCTACAAAGCGGGTTACAGCACAGACAAGATTGAAGGATATAATTCTGGAAGTTGGATACTTCTTGATTATAATGATATTGTAATTCATGTTTTTTCTGAAGAAGATAGAATGTTCTATGATCTTGAAAGAATGTGGAAAGATGGAATCAAAACAGATTGCTCAAAATTATAATTAATAAAACCCATTACGGTTATGCTGTAATGGGTTTTTATTAATTATTAAATTATATTCCAGCGCATTAATCCTATTACTTTGCCAAGTATCTGAACCTCATCAACAATAATAGGTTCCATAAAATCATTCTCTGGCTGAAGTCTGTAATGACCATCTTCTTTATAGAATCTCTTTACTGTTGCAGAATCATCAACTAAAGCAACAATAACTTCTCCATTCTTAGCAGTTGACTGCTTTTTAACAATTATCTGGTCACCACTATATATTCCCATATTAACCATACTGTCGCCCTTAACAATTAATATAAAAGTGTCCTCATTAGGCATCATCTCTGATGGAATAGGGAAGTAGTTAGTTATATTCTCAACTGCAAGCAGCGGAGAACCTGCAGCAACTTCTCCAACAATCGGAACATTAACAACCTCACGTCGTACTAAATTAAAGTTATCATCAATAATTTCAATTGCTCTTGGTTTAGTTGGGTCTCTTCTTATATATCCATTCTTTTCAAGAGTCTCAAGATGTGCATGTACTGAAGAAGTTGATTTAAGATTAACTGCTTCGCAAATATCTCTAACTGATGGTGGATATCCCTTATTCAATATCTGATTCTTTATGTATTCCAGAATTTCAGATTGCTTTGCTGTTATTCTGCCGTATGCCATAATTTTTCCTCCTAACAAATTCATATATAAAGAATAACATAAACTATAACATAATGCAAACATATATTCCGAATTTGTGTTCTAAAAATATGTTCGGAATATATGTTCGATTTTTCTTGACAATATTATCCAGCAGGTGTATTATTCATATATAGAACAGTTGTTCGTATCTGCTACGAATACAAATTATGCATTTTATTTGGAGGTAATATCATGAATACAATGAAAAAAAGAACAATTAATAATAATCCTACACTCAAAAAACATTATACAAGAATTCAAAGAAAGATAAGAACGATTGCATTTGGAACAATTTGTGGATTAGCTGTACTTATATTTATTTTAGTACTGATTAGCAGTACTACAGCATCAGCTGCAATTAATAAAGATAATAATTCAAAGAATTCTCCTTACAAGTATTATACCAACTATACAATAGAAAAAGGGGATTCACTTTGGTCTATTGCTTCTGAACATGTATCAGGTACAAGCAATATTATTGCATATATTGATGAGATAAAGAAACTTAATGGACTTTATGATGATTCATTAACGCAAGGTCAAAGTTTATGTGTAATATATTATAGCAATGATTATTTAGAATAAACCATTGCTATAATATACATATTTATATTTCAGTTATTTACATATGCCATCGGTCAATTTCACCCTTTTTAATAGCATTGAATATCCGATTCCTAATATCAGGACTTTCTTCACTGATATGCTTTATAAGATCACTTGCATATTCGCGCTTGGTAACTCCATCTTCAGGACACAGATTTTTAACAACCGGTAATTCATATTTATTTTTGAATCCAATAATGTCAGCTTCATTAACATATATTAGTGGTCTTATTAATGTAACATTCATTCTGTCTAGATATGTAACTGGTGCAAAAGTATGAAGACGTCCTTCATATATAAGTGACATTAATAGTGTCTCTATTACATCATCTTTATGATGTGCATAAGCAATTTTATTGCATCCTAATTCAGTTGCTTTATCATTGAATGCACCTTTTCTCATCTTTGCACATAAGGAACATGGATTACTTTCTTTCCTAATATTGAATACTACGTCATATATCTCAGTATTTATTACTGTATAATTTATATTGAGCTTTTTACATAATTCAGCAATAGAAGAGAAGTCCATTCCCTTAACACCTGTATTTACAGTAATTGCTTCTATATCGAATTTTTTAGGATAGAATCTTTTTAATCCATGTAAGGCATATAGAAGAGTAAGACTATCTTTTCCACCTGATATTCCAATTGCAATTTTATCCCCTTCATTAATCATATCATAATCATCAATTGCCTTCCGCGTTAGACTTAGTAGATTTTGTAATTTCATATTTAATTTTTAGCCTCCATATATAGTCTGTATATTTTTTCTTTTAACAATGTTATCATATTTTAATTGAATCAGTATTATAACACATAAGTAGACAAAGTATCAATATATGTGCTAAAATCAATAGATATGGATATATACAAGTATTTACAATTAATAATATTATTACGGAGGTCATTATGACATTTAACGATTTAGAAATAAATAAAGATATAATTAATAACTTAACAAAATTAAAGATTACTGAGCCAACTGAAATTCAAGAGAAAACATTTACATTAATAAAAGATGGAAAAGATGTAATTGCTTGTTCACAAACTGGTTCTGGTAAAACTATTGCATATCTATTACCAATAATATCTAATATTGATATAACATCTAAGAATGTTCAAGCTATTATTCTAGTACCAACACAGGAGCTTGCTATGCAGATACATCATCTAATTGCGTCGTTATGCGCCAATACAGAGCATTTTGTTAGTGATGTTGTATTAATAGGCAATACTAATGTAAATCGTCAAATTGAGCAAATTAAGGCTAATAAGCCACAAATTGTTATTGGTACAACATCAAGAATAATTCAATTAAATAATATCAAGAAATTACCTCTTCATTGTGTAAAAACATTAGTCATTGATGAGGCTGATAAGATGTTAGATAAAGCTAATATTGATAATATTAGAACTTTACGTAGTAAATTACTCAAATTTACACAGGTTGTTTTATTTTCAGCATCAATGGATAAAAAATCGATTTCAATTGCTGAATCAATAACAAAATCACCTGAAGTTATTAATATATCAGATAAGATAACAATTCCTTCAACAATAAAACATATGTTTATAATTGCTGAAAGGAATGAAAGAATTGAAATCATGAGAAAAATTGCTAAAGCAATTAATCCATCTAAGGCCATAGTTTTTATTAATACCAAATATGACCTAGAAGAATCAACACAAAAATTAAAATACCACAACTATAATGCTGAATGCATTAATGGTGATATAGATAAGAATGCTCGTAAGAATATTATCAATAAGTTTAAAGACGGTTCATTACAGTATTTGATATCAACAGATCTATCTGCAAGAGGTCTGCAGATAGATAATATTGATGCAGTAATCAATGTTAATTTACCAGAAGATTCAATGGAATATCTTCATAGAGCTGGTAGATGTGGAAGAAACAATAATACTGGTGTATGTATATCAATTATTACTAAAAACGAACTTGATAAAATCAAATCTTTACAAAAGAAATTCGGAATTAATATATACCAAAAACGTCTATACCAGGGTAAATTAGTAAGTAAATAAGATAATGCTATTAATTGCGTACCTTAACTTCGTTAAACTTGAGTTTAGCGAAGTTGTCCATATCGCTTTATTTTCTACTACTATATTAAAAAGGAGCTTATTAGAATTGGCTAGAGAACTCAAATATAACGAACAACAACAAATTATTAATACAAAAAAACTTAATAATATTATTGATGAACTGCCAGCCTTTTGTAAGGAGTATTTTGCAAGTCTTGAATATACAAAATCATTCAGAACTAAACTTGCTTATGCAATGGATATTCATGGTTTTTTTAAATTTCTCATCAATACAGATTGTAAATCAATACAATCTATGAAAGACATTACATTAATAGATATTCAAGAATTAAAATCAACCGATATAGTCGACTTCCTTAGATATATGAAACTTTATCAAAAAGGTGATAGACAATTAACTAATTCTGAACGTGCTGCAAAAAGAAAATTATCTGCACTTCGTTCTTTTTATGGATACTATCACAAGAATGAACTTATTGATAAGAATCCTGCTCTACAAGTTGATATGCCTAAAATTCATGATAAAGCAATTACCAGGCTTGAAGTTAATGAAGTAGCCGAACTATTAGATAATGTTGAAACCGGTGATAAATTAACTAAGAATCAATTGTTACGACATGAGAAGTTAAAAGGCAGAGACCTTGCTCTTCTATCACTTATGCTTGGAACCGGAATTCGAGTTTCTGAATGCGTTGGTCTTGATATTAATGATGTTGACTTTGATAATAATAGAATTAAGGTAGTTCGTAAAGGTGGTTACGAGGATTTTGTTTACTTTAGTGATGAAGTATCCGAAACCTTATCCGATTATATTGAAGAACGAAAAGGTCTTGAGGCAATTGCTGGTCATGAAAATGCACTTTTTCTATCAGCTAAAAAGCAACGGCTTTGTGTTAGATCCGTAGAAAATCTTGTTAAAAAATATGCTCGTACAGTTACTACTGTCAAGAATATTACGCCTCATAAATTACGAAGTACCTATGGTACTAATTTGTATCAGGAAAGTAAAGATATATATCTTGTAGCTGATGTACTTGGTCATAAAGATGTTAATACTACGCGTAGACATTATGCTGAGATTGTTGAAGAAAACAAGCGTAACGCAAGAAATAAAGTTCAATTACGTGAAAAAGATAAATAAACTCTCTATATACTATATAAAAAGCGATATTCAAAAGTAACATGAATATCGCTTTTATATAGTATTATTTTACTGTAATATACCTATAATATGCTAGATTAGTACCTTGTGTATCACTAAGATTATATATTAATGTATATACACCAGGTGTATTAGTATCAACTATATCGCCTGTTATTGTAATATGTGATGTAATATCTGTACCATTCATATCTACAGCATATATACCTTCCCATTTATTAAAAGTTGAACCTGTTGTAATCGTAGCATCTTTTACACCTGTCATATAATCAATTTTTGTATTAACAGGAACACCAGCTGTTTTAATATCTGTTGGATCAAATGTTGTGCCGTTTGAAAGTGTTGAACTCTCTTTGATTGATATTGCTGGTTGTTTACCTTTTTCAGAATATATTTCTACTTTGGTACCATTAATACAATTCTCATATATCCATTTTGCATCCGAGGAAGCTAGACTAATATATCCATATGTTGATGCTTTTCCTAATTGATTATATGCATCAACAATTAGATTAGTATTATCTTCTGAATAATACGGAACAGAATGTATATAACAATTAGCTGCAATTCGTGTAGTATATTGTCCATATTGTCCATTATCAATCTTACGCCATATTGATTTTTCACTTACATTAAAATCTCCGGCTATAACTTTTGAACTTATGGAACATTTGAAGCTATATAATGGATTCTGCTTTGTATTACCATTCTCAGCTATTGTCTCATATACATCAATATAATTTTCTGCTATATTAATTTTTATAATGTATTTTTCTTTTGCATCAATTATAATTGTAGGTGTTTCAGTATGTACCGATGTTTGGTTAACATCTACACCAGTATTATCAGGCTCTGCCATATTATTAAAACTACTAACTATATAGTCAAAATTATTATATATTAATGCTGCAATCACACCTAATATAAGAAGAATAACTAAATATATTTTTGTATGTGGCCCTTTAAGCCAATCAATCAAATTATGTCTCTTTTTTCTGTAATACATCGCATAAATCCTTATATAATCATTATTATTAGTGAATGGTTTTTATTGATTTATCATATGTAAATTAATACTGTTTTTCTCTAAGTTCAATGAATTTTTTGATTAATTCAATAGAGCCATCAACACCAATCTTACCGCTATCTATACATAAATCATAGCTTTTTGCTTCGCCCCATTTTTTGCTTGAATAATAATTGTAATAACTAGCTCTTCTCTTATCAGTTTTTTGAATTAAATCAGCTGCCTTTGAATCATTAAGCTGATATAATTTCTTAATCCTATCAATTCTTATATCTAAGTCAGCCTTAATCCAAACACTTATTGCATATGGATTACTCTCTAATGCGTAATCTGCACATCTTCCTACAATTACACATGATTCTTTATCAGCTAACTTTTTAATTGCCTCAAATTGTGCTAAAAAAACCTTATGATTAATTGGCATATCTACATATGATGAAGTATATCCTAATGAATATGTATCCATTACAAGTGAGTATAAGAAACTATTTGTAGGCTTTTCATCATGATTTGCAAATAACTCTTCACATAAACCACTTTCTTTAGCAGCTATTTCTAATAGCTCTTTATCATAGCACTTAATTCCAAGCTGATCTGCAAGTTTTTGACCTATCTCGTGACCACCACTACCAAACTCTCTACCTATTGTTATAACTGTTTTTTCATTCATAAAAAGCCCTCCATTCATTGTGGATTTTTAATATGTTAATTATATAACATTTTCAAAAAATATGCCACAATATTCTAAAAATTTTATATTTAATTAAATATTGTGATTATTTTAATTATATTTTGCCACTTTTTACTCTTAATACATCCAACAGATGTATTAAATAATCTGGAAGAGGTGCTTCAAATTCCATATATGTATTAGTACTAGGATGTATAAAACCTAATGTTTTTGCATGTAAAGTCTGACCTTGAAGATTAAATTCACATTTTGCATTACAATATACATCATCACCCAAAAGAGGATGACCAATACTAGCCATATGAACTCTTATTTGATGCGTTCGACCAGTTTCAAGGATACACTCTATCAAAGTATATTTGCCTAACTTCTCAAGAACTTTATAGTGGGTTACTGCTCTTCTACCATGTACTTTATCAATTGCCATCTTCTTACGGTCTACGGGATTGCGGACGATTGGAGCATCTACAATTCCTTCATCTTCCTTAAAACTATTATATACAATAGCAATATATTTGCGGGTTATTGAATGCACACTCAACTGCTGTGCCAGACTTTGATGAGCATTATCATCCTTACACACAACTAATGCACCTGTTGTATTCATATCTATTCTGTGTACTATCCCAGGACGTAATACACCATTAATTCCAGAAAGATTATCTTTACAATGGAACATAACAGCATTAACCAGAGTATCATTATAATGTCCTGGTGCTGGATGAACAACCATTCCTTTAGGTTTATTAACAATTAATACATCATTATCTTCGTATATTATATCTAATGGTATGTCAACCGGTTCAATCTCTGGTTCTGACATATCAGGGATAATGACATCAATTTTATCTCCACATTTGATTTTATAATTTGACTTAACATCTTTATTATTAACCTTAATCAAATGCTCTGTTAGGAGCTTTTGAATAAATGACCTAGACAAATCTTCGGATTCATCAGAAAGATATTTATCAATTCGAGTGTTTGCGTCACTGCTATCTATATAATATTCTTTATTTTCCATATTAATCACCATCAATAATTTATTTTTTCTCATTGTTCTTTTTGCGAGGCCAGATAAATGAAAAATCATGTTCATCTTTGTATACAAATAGTACCAGTATAATTAATAAAAGCATTGATAATGTTACATATATATCAGCCACATTAAAAATAGGGAAATCAATTAATGAAAAATAAATAAAATCATTAACATAATGGTAAACAATTCTATCAATTAGATTACCTATTGCTCCAGCTGTAAGTAATATTGTAAAGATTCTAAATGGAATATATTTGCGTTCAATAGGTATTCTCCACACTATCAAAGCAATTACAAGCATAATAATCAATGTTAAAATTATAAAAATTGTTCTTCCACCGCTCATAATTCCCCAAGCTGCACCTGTATTCTGAAGATATCTAAATTCAAATACACCATCAATTATTACTAATGGTGATTTGCCCTTCAGATATACAACAGAAAGTCTTTTTGTAACTTGATCAATTACAACCAAGACCGCAACAAAAATCATATAACAAAATAAATTAAAGAATTTTTTCGATTTATTATCCATAATTACCCCATTCAATTAAAGTACAATAGACTTAAGCGCCTGTTTCATCTCATTATCTGTAACCGTCATATCAATATATGCGTTACCAATACGATCAAGAAGAATAAACTTTATTTTACCAGCATCCATTTTTTTATCATTCTTTGATACAGCAATCACTTCATCAATGCTTATATTTTCAACAGATAAAGGGAAATCGTACTTTCTGAACATTGAAAATGCTTTATCATAATCTTCTTTTGTGATATATCCTCTAGATAAGCATATATTTAAAGCTGCAGCCATTCCTAATACAACGCATTCTCCATGATAAAGTTTAAAATTCATTAACTTCTCTATTGCATGACCTAGTGTATGTCCAAAATTAAGGAGAGCTCTCTCACCCTGTTCTTTTGGATCCTTTTCAACAACTTCACGTTTTATATTACAACTTGTATATATCATCTCTTCAAGATATATAGGATTGCGTTTGATAATCATATCATGATTATCAATAAGATAATTGAAGTAATCGATATCTTTGATCAAACCATGTTTAATTATTTCGCCAAAACCGGAATTGAATAATCTATGGCTTAAACTATTAAGACAACTTATATTCATATAAACAAGTCTTGGCATATAGAAAGCACCAACCATATTCTTATATGCACGGAAATCTACACCTGTTTTACCACCTATACTAGAATCTACCTGTGCTAAAAGTGATGTAGGTACTTGTATAAATTTAATTCCTCGAAGATATGAAGCAGCAGCAAAACCAGTTAAGTCTCCTACAACACCACCGCCTAATGCTACAAGCATATCTTTTCTATCAAATTTGTTTTTGATAAGATATTCATACAAATCCATAACAGTTTCCATATTCTTACTGTCTTCACCTGCTTTAAAAGAATATACAAAAACTGTATTGCCTGTTTTTTCAAGTTCAGATTTAAGTTCATTTGCATATAATGGACCAACATTAGAATCTGTTACAATACACATTTTTCTGTTCGAAAAATCCATATTAATGATTTCTGATGCAATTCCATCAAAAGTATCTTTGATAACAATATCATACTCAGGCTTATTATTATAATTAACAGTTATTCTTTTTGACATATAATTATTACTCCAATCCTTAACATACTATTCTATGATATATTCTTCAATATAGCATTATTTAATATATACCAAAGCCACCTATAGATTAATCATCTACAGGTGGCACAATAAACAATATAAATATATTCTATTTTGTACATTATATACCTATTAGAAACGAGTATCACCTAATGAAGAAAGATCCATTCCACCATTCATCAACTCTTGTAAATCTCCTGATACATCAACACTTGGTGGTGTAACAATGATTATATAATTTGTAATTTTCTGTAATGTTCCATTAATAGCAAAACTTGAACCAGAAAGAAAATCAACAATTCTTTGGGCAAGTTCTATATGTATTCCCTCAAGATTAACAACAACAGCCTTACCATCAAGAATTGTCATTGTAATTTCTCTTGTATCATCAAATGATGATGGTTTAATAACGCATACTTCTAATCCTTTATTTCTTGTATTCATAGGTACCACCTTATTTCTACGTGCAAATGTTCTTTGCGGTTTAATATCTTCATCATCTTCATCTAAAACATCATCTTCATCATCTTCGTCTTTTTTACCAAACAGTTTTCTCCTAGGCTTTTCATCTTCGAACTCATCGTTATAATCATCATAACCCTCGTTCTCATCATCATCATCATCATCATCTGAAAAACTTAATAAACTCATAAACTTATTCAAAACGCTCATCTTAACTCCTGCTTTCTATAGTAATTATCTTAGATATAAATGTCTATTTCTTGTATATACGGTTACCAAAAATAGCTGTTCCAACTCGTACATATGTAGAACCTTCCTCGACAGCAACAACAAAGTCATTGGTCATACCCATTGACAAGTTATCCATAACAACATTATCAATGTTTTTGTCCTTAATGTCAACACATAATTGCTTTAATTTTCTGAAAAATATCCTATTATCTTCGCAATTCTCTACAAAAGGTGCACTTGTCATCAAACCTCGAATTCGAATATTATTTAAAGATGATATTTCAGATATATAATCTAATGCAGCTTCACAAGTCATTCCAAATTTATTCTCTTCTCCAGCAACATTAATTTCAACTAAAATATCCATTATAAGGTTATGCTTCTTAGCTTCTTTATCAATCTCTTCTGCAAGTCTTACAGAATCAACTGAATGAATACATGTAACCTTATCAATTATATATTTTACTTTATTACGTTGTAGATGTCCTATCATATGCCATCTAATGTCCTTTGGTAAAACTTCATACTTTTCTACTAATTCCTGAACGTAATTCTCACCAAAATCTCTAACACCTTTATCATATAGTTCTTGAATCATAGATGCAGGCTTAGTTTTACTCACAGCAATCAAACACACATCTTCTGGCTTTCGTAAAGACTTAACACATGCATTATCAATTTCTTCACGTACAGCACAATAATTATTCCAAAGCATAATTTCCTCCATAATTTATAATAATAATTAATATATCATCTGATTCTCAACAGTCTTTGAACTATCAAGGATTATATGGTCATATACTGACAAACCACGATAAGTTCCCTTTTTTATAATATAATACTCTTTATTCTGGTCAACTATCTCAATTCTCCTGAATATGGTGTATCCTGTATTAACACAATATGCACCCTGTAATGATTTCTTTGGACCAATATTATACTTCTGGTTTGAATCGGTTTTAATTAATATGTCACCAGCATTAACTGATTCTGGGTCAATATATACATACTGTTCATCAGTAGCTATAATATTAGGCGTAATAAATTCTCTTACAATTTCATTAGATGAATTATAGTGTTCCCAGATAAATCCCTTGTTATTTGTATTACCACCAGTGGTAAGATAATCAATAGGTACGGTATAAAAATCCTTTTCAACAATAGCTGAAACAGGAATCTTTAGTCCAGACACATTAGATGTAATTAATTCAATCTGAAGAAAACGATCTGTAACATATCTGATTAGATACTTATCTAGAGATAATTTACCATATGTTTGTCCATCATTCGTAAACAATGCAAAATTAGCAGTAGTCTCGACGTTATCCTTGATAAAACGTATTTTGATTGATTTTTTATTATTTAGATCATATGTATTAATATCATCCTGTGTAACTGGAATTACAATATCCCAATTCTCGCCAGTAACAAGCTTATATGCAGGATTATCACTAACAACTAATGATTCAGCTTTCAAATTCTTTTTGGAATATGTATTAGCGTCAAAATTACTCTTCTTTATATCCTGAGCCTTAGTTGATTCATATCCGTCTATAGAATACACAACAATTCCAGTCTTATCGGAATTAATAGTCTTAAATAGATTCTCTGTTCCTGTTGAGGATATTAATTCATCCAAGTTCTCCATAATATTACTATTAATTGATTGGAGAACCGTCGTACTTATGTCTGATTTCAAATCATATACCTTATTAAAATCATTCACATTATAATTTACTTTAAAACTATTAAGTGTTGTTTTTATTACATCAAGATTAGCCTCCGATAAAGAATTACTTCCTTTATTGAGTTCAGCAAGCATAGATGAAACTCTTCCTGTTTCATCTACGGTATAAATCGTATCATCAACCTTTACTCTTGAGCCTTCTCTTACATAATAATCAATATTACCTGAAGAGGATGCATTATATACTTGTTCATTCCTTAATGCAATTCCTGTAAATGTTGAGTTAGCCGTAAGTGTACCAGCATAAACCTCATAAGTTCTAGTCTTGGACTTTGAAATATATAAAGAAACAAATACTACAACATATACTACAATTATCCCAAGAATAATTACAGCTGATTTAGGTTTGCTGCGATATTTTACAAGATTTCTTGTATTATTATTTCTATTACTACTATTGCTGCTCATATATCACCCAATCTGAAACATTATACAGATATTATTAATGTTACCTAATATCTATATAAGTCACCTTATAATCATAAATAATCTTTTATCATTTTATCATTAATACACTAATGAAACAAGTCAATCAGGCAAATTTAATTAAATTTATATGGACAATATTACCATAATAAAATAATCAAATATGACAAAAATAATAAAAGAAAACTTTTAGGAGGTAATATAATTATGAATTCAAAAGGATTTGATTACACAGCTTTAACATTAGTAATTCTAGGTGCAATCAACTGGGGACTAGTTGGCTTCTTTAATTTTAATCTTGTATCATTTCTATTTGGTGATGCAACAATGCTAAGTCGTATAATTTACGCTGTAATTGGTCTATGTGGCTTATATCTGATAAGTGTATATGGTCGTATTGGAGATATGAACAGCGAACGTATGTAAATATTTACTTAAATACTAATATAAAAATGAGCTATCGTAAAATAATACAATAGCTCATTCTTTTATTATTGATAGATTTCTCTCCATTCCATATCGCCCCTGTCTAATGACTTGACCAAAAGTTCAGCGGTCGCTAGATTAGTTGCTAATGGAATATTATACATATCGCACAAACTAAATATATTATTAAAATCAGGATCGTGCATCTGCGGATTGAGAGGATCTCTCAAAAAGATAACCAAATCAATCTGATTGTGTTCAATCTGTGAGCATAACTGTTGTTCTCCTCCAAGATGCCCTGCAAGAAACTTGTGTACTCCAAGATTTGTTGCTTCTTCAATTAATCTTCCCGTAGTTCCTGTAGCAAATAACTGATTTTTATTAAGAATTCCACGATAAGCAATACAGAAATTCTGCATAAGCTTCTTTTTTGAATCATGTGCAATCAACCCAATATTCATAAGTACACCTCTTTCATATTAATTACAAGATATATTAAAAATATAACTTATTTTCATCTTTTACTTCATGCTTGGAAAGATTGATATTGAATACAACTCCCATTCCAGCCAAAAGTGATGTAACTGAACTTAATCCATAACTAACAAATGGTAGCGGAAGTCCAGTATTTGGTAATATCTGTGTAGCAACACCGATATTAATAAAACTTTGATACGTAATTAGTGCCGCCATTCCGCAGCATATCAATCTCGCCGAGAATTCCTTTGCCCGTATTGCACTCAAAACACATTCAAAAATAATAAGTGCCATAAACAAAAGAATAATTATGCATCCAACAAATCCTAATTCTTCACCAATAACAGCAAAGATAAAATCTGTCTGGGGCTCCAATATATATCCCGCATTCTTAACTGATGTTGGATCTTCATTATTGAGTCCCTTTCCATTAAGCTGCCCAGAACCAATTGCCTGTACTGAGTACTTTTGCTGGAATACATTATCATCATAATTTTCTGGATCAATGAATGCCATAATACGTTTTCGTTGATAATCTTCCAGAAGAGTTTGGTCCGGATTTTGTATATATATAATCATTCCAACAAATGCTGGAATAGCAATAGCCGCTGCAATAAGTATTATTTTATAACTAAGCCCTGCACAATAAATAATTGTAAATAAAACCATACAAATAAGTATTGTTGTACTTAAATCAGGCTCTATAACAATAAGTGCTAATGGTATACCTAATATGCATAATAATGCACATAAAAACTTCCAAGTATTCAAACGATCTTTAAACATACTAATTAGCTTTGCAGATACAAGAATCAAAGCAATTTTGGTATATTCTGAGGGCTGGACAGATATAGAATCTGATATTGCAATCCAACGAGTAGCACCACCAACCTCTTTTCCTGCGAATTTAACAATCAAAAGTAATATAATAACACCCGCGTATATCAGCCATGCATATCTAAGTATGAATTTATAATCAATTAGTGAGATTACAAACATGACTGCCAATCCGGCTGCTATACCAATACATTGTTTTATTGCAAATGACTGACTCTTTGCACTATTTATAACAATTACTCCAATAATTGAATTAATAATTATATATGCAAGTAATCTAAAATTATAATAACGTAACTGATACTTCTTGAACATATACTTTTCCTTACCTCTAATTGTTATTCGCTAAAATCCATATATCAAACTATAGATAAAAAGGAGCTCTTTAACATAATAAATGCTGTATCATAACATGCAGTCATAATGTATATAAAGCTCCTAAACAATCAAAATATTTATTTTTTTGTTTCGTCTTTTTTGCTTTTCATATCCCTGATTGGAATATTAGCATATAAGGCAGGAACAGAGCCATTATTACCTTCTGACTCAGTCTGGGTTATCTGAATATCTAATCCTTCTGCGTCAATAACCATATATTTTGATATAACCTTAATTATATCGTTTTTTATCATTTCCATTATTTCTGGAGAACAATTTGCGCGGTCCGAAACTAATAATAATTTCAATCTGTCTTTGGCAACATCCCCAGAGCTTTTTTTCTTAAACACATCAAATATGCTCATTATTAACCTCTTTTCTGTGCAAATGCACTGCTACTTAATACATCCCGCATTAATTGTTCTTTTTGAAAACATTAGTAATCTTCTGCCATAAGCTGCTCTTTCCTGAAAGATCAAGCATAGGTACTTCTTCTCCAGTAATTCTCTTACAGATATTCATATAAGCTTGTCCTGCCATGCTTTCATCACCAACTAATGGCTCACCATTATTTGTTGCTACAACAATGTGTTCATCATCTGGAACAGCACCAATCAAGTTGATAGAAAGAATTTCTACAACGTCATTAATTGACATCATATCTCCACGATTTACCATGTCCATTCTAACTCTATTAACAATCAAATCAGTCTTTTTCATCTCATTAGCTTCAAGAAGTCCAATAATTCTATCAGCATCTCTAATTGCAGAAACTTCAGGTGTTGTAACAATAAGAGCTCTGTCTGCACCTGCAATTGCATTCTTAAAGCCCTGCTCAATACCAGCTGGGCAATCAAGAAGTATGTAATCAAATTCTTCTCTTAATTCATCTGTAAGTTTAACCATCTGTTCAGGTGTAATTGAAGACTTGTCCCTTGTCTGTGCTGAAGGAAGAAGATAAAGGTTAGGATATCTTTTATCTTTGATAAGAGCCTGTTTAGCTCTGCAATTACCTTCTACTACATCAATAAGATTATATACTATTCTATTCTCAAGTCCCATTACAACATCAAGGTTTCTTAAACCGATATCAGTATCAATCAATACAACTTTCTTATTAAGTTTTGCTAGACCAGTACCAACATTCGCTGATGTTGTTGTTTTACCTACGCCACCCTTACCGGATGTAACAACTATTACTTCGCTCATTTTAACCTCCAAAATATAAATCCTCTAATATTTCTATTATGCAAAAATTTACAAAATTAATCAATGATTATTTTATTTTTTTATTGATTTTTTTCATAAAAAATTCCTAAATTAACAAACTATAATCTAATATCTGACAAAATATCCCTGTCTAGTTTTTCAATATATATATTGCCTTCTTCTACAAAAGCAATCTTTGGCTCACAGACTTTTTTCTTACTCTTTTCAGCACCTGATGTATCTGAGCATCTTGCAATCACATCTCCAATTCTAATTTGCATTGGATCCATCTCTATTGCAACAACAAAAGAATTCTCATCTCCACCAGCTCCGGCAAATATATTACCTTTAAGACTTCCTAAAACAATTACATTACCCTTTGCAATAACTTTACCACCAGGATTAACATCACCCAAGATAATAATACTACTTTCAGACTCTAATACTTGACCTGATCTTAATGTACCTTTATAAAACTGTCCTGAGTGAGCTGAAGATGCCTGAATCTTAGCTTCAACAGCAGCCTTACAGCTTTCTTCATGTTCCTTATTATTATCCATTACACAGACTATATTAAGGTCTGTTTCGTCAGCAATAAGATCAAGAATCTCTCTTTCTTCATCAACACTAAGTTCTCTTCCTTCGAATGTAATTGCCATGTTGGCATTATCAAAAAATTTTGATGAACTTTTGAATTTTTCGATTAAGTTTTCCTTCAACTCATTAAAAGGTACATTCTTATCCATAACAACTACGATGCCATACTTGTTACCTTTAATAACGACTGAATTCTTCACTATTCCTTCCTCCATTTCTAATTACAGATTAACAATTATTCCAATCCATAATATATCTTATACAATGTAGCTGTAAGATCTGCTACATTACTAGAAGCGTAACCATTCCTGATAACAACAGCCATTGCAACCTCTGGATTATCATAAGGAGCATAGCTAATGAATGTTGCATGATCAGCTTTCTTTGTATTCTCCTGTGCAGTACCTGATTTACCTGCAACCTTTAAAGGAATACTTTTAAAAGCAAGTGTATTCTGAATAACCATCTGCATACCAAGATGAACTGAATTCCATGTAGATTCGCTAACATCAGCAGTGCTTGCAACCTCTGCTACATTATCATACAACAAATTTGCATCGCTGTCAGTAACTTTATCAACAATTGTTAGATTTCTACATACTCCAGAATTCGCAATAGTCGAAACATATCTTGCAAGATTTGCTGCTGTAAATGCATTAGTACCCTGACCGATTGCAGAAGGAATAGAGTTTGTATATGATGGAGTTGGTGTAGTTTCTGTGATTTCAATTCCTGTCTTTGTAGCTAATCCAAGCATTTCTGCATATCTTTGAAGCGTAGATGTACCTTTTGTACTATTATACTTTCCAGAATCTATAGACAATCTATATCCAACTTCATAGAAGAAACAGTTACATGAATCTCTAATTGCCGTTGATACATTCTCAGAACCATGTGCACCTGGATAAATCCAACATTTGAAGCTTGGTGTAACAGTATCAAATATACCATGACATGAAATAGTCTCACTAGGTGATATTACACCCTCCTGAAGTCCAGCGACTGCAGAAACCGGCTTATATATAGAACCTGGTGCTGTTTTAGACATAGTTGCTCTGTTAATAAGCGGCTTTGCCTTATCTTCATTCAATTGTCTGTAATATGCTGCATCAACAGTTCCTGATAATTTATTAAGATCATAGCTTGGATAAGAAACCATTGCCATTACATCACCTGTTTGTGGATTAGTAATAACAGCAGAACCTGAACATGGCTCAAGAGCAAGCTGCCCTGGGGTAATCTCTTTGTTTGTTATCTTCTCAATCATAAAACTATATGCACTAATACTTCCCGACTTAAGACCATTATAGCTGGCTTCATTCATTGGGAGTACATTAAAATCATAGAGCAATGCACATATCTCATTTCCAGAAATTGTTGCTGAAGTAACGAGATATTTGTATATTTTCTTTGCAAATGTTGTATTAGAATTAACGATATTGTTCATAACATAATCAACAAGATAGCTGTATGATTCAGAAAGGCTTGAATACTGCTGGTCAGTTATTTTTAACATATCTATCCAGTTTTGAGAAATCGCATATGTCAAATACTCACCAAGACTTATGCTTTCACTATCCCATGCTTTATAGGTTTTATCTTCTTCATCAATCTTTGTAGAATCCAATACACCATTCTTTTTCAACAATTCACATACATTATATATATATAACTGCATCTCTTCGCCAAGCTTTGAATATGCCGTATAAGATGAAGTTAATTCAGTGCGGACTCTTGATTCTACTTCATTTTTCTTTGCCTGAAACTTCGAATAAACCGAAGCTGCTGTTGTTGTCTCCGCTTTGGCAATAGACGAAACAGGAACAATATTATTATCAATCAATGCAAAATAAACTGATTTGATTGGAATGCTAATATCAGAAATTGTAGTACCATCACTTTTATATGAATATACCTGGTCACTATTAACAATTTTTGATAAAAGAATAGAGACTAGCTTATCCTCTATCGCATTATATACCTGCTTTTGCAGATTAATATCTATTGTAAGGTACACATCATTACCAGTTGTTGAATCAGTTTGGTCAATAACCGCTGTAATACGTCCTAATGTATCAAGATATACTGTCTTAGAGCCTTTCTGTCCTTGAAGCTCAAGCTCCATAGCCTGTTCAATACCACTCTTACCAACGACATCATTCTCTTCATACTGGCTGTCCTGTAACTTCAAATCATCCAATTGACTTGATGATATGCTTCCAGTATAGCCAACAAGATGCGCATAATAAATGCTGTCTACATATTTACGTACATATTCTTCCTCAACTGTAACGCCAACAAGTTTTCCAGCACTTTCCATTATTGCTGCAGCTGTTTTATCAGATACATCATGTGCAATAGTAAAACTTATATAACGTGAATAACTATTGTTAGTCATATATCGTCTAAGATTAATAATCTCTAAAAGATGTTCAGGTGTATATTGATCAGCTTCAATTCCGTACTTTTTAATAAAATAATCTATCATATCTGAAGCAGATGCGTTCTTTTGCTCATCATCAAGCGCAGACACTGAATTCACCTGATAACAATCCCTTTTGAATTTTAGTATTGAAGAATCTGAATCAGTAAACTGATAATATCCATCTTCATTAATAATTGGTAAATCATTAGTGAAAGCATCTCCATTAGCCTCAATTATTTTCAATGTTTCCTCAATAATATTATTAACAATTGGATTTTTCTCTTTATTTGATGAATACACACCGCTATCTGCGATTTTTACAGAATACGCTAATTCATTATATGCAAGAAGAACACCATTCTTATCAAAGATACGGCCTCTTGTAGACGCAACACTCATAACTTTATCAAAAGAACTATTAATATTAACAACATAAGACTCGCCATTAATAATCTGCAAATTAAACAGACGATTAATAACTATGCCAAATAAAATAATGAAGACCAGAACCATTGGTAAGAGTCTGGACTTAAAAAAGCTCAATATATACTCAAATATTTCCTTTATCAAAACTCTTCGCTCTCCTTTGATGAGTTTTATTAATCTGTTTATTAATCCATATCAGCAGTCTATATATAATCAATACAATTACTACTGTATATATTGTTTCTGGCACAATAATTCTGGAAAAATAAAAGAAAAAGTCCAACTTATTATGTAATAGAAAATTTCCCACAAAAGAGATAAAACCAAAGCATATATCACCCATAAAGGTCAGACATATTGGAATAAAAATCTCTGTTTCCTCATATTTATGCAAAAAGCACCCCGCCATATATCCAATGAACATGTATACAAGCGAAGTAAAACCTATAATACTGCTAAAGTACAAATCATACATGAGCCCGGCAAAAAAGCCGACAACAATACCATCATTCTTACCATTTAAGAATCCAAATACTACTGGAAGAATCAATAGAAAATTAGGATGAATACCAGCAAGTGATATTCCCATTCCTAATGTACATTGTAAACAATAGAAAACAATTATTAAAATCAGCTCACATATCTTTCTTTTCATAAAAACCTCAAATAACCACTATTCTGGTTTATTTTATTTCTTTTCAAGAATAACTAATACTTCCTGAAGATGCTCAAAATCAACAACAGGTACAATATAACCTGATTGAGTCAGATTATTAGAATCGTTCTTTACATCCTTTGCATATCCAATAAGCAATCCTTCAAGATACTTACTACTAATATTCGACGTAACAACCTTATCTCCATCTCTAACAACTACATCTTTTTTGAAGTTTGACAGATAAAGCATTCCTGTATCCATCAATTTCAGACTTCCCTTAACATAGCATGTAGAATTAGTATCAATAAGCATTGCACTTACATTACTGTTGTCATCTATTATGGATTGGACCTGAGCATATGAATCGCCTACTTCAGTAACAATACCTACAAGACCACCGCCTGCGATAACATTCATATCCACTTCAATTCCATCTTTGCTGCCCTTATCAATTGTAAATGAAGCAAACCAATTGCCTGGATCTTTAGCAATAACTCTTGCACCAACCTTTGTATAAGTTGATGTATTCTGATCAAGAGCATAAAGCTCACGCAAACGATCCAACTCATATGTGTCCTGCCTTAAGAGGTTATTCTCTTCATTAAGACGATCCACTTCACTTTGTAATTCCTTATTCTTGTCTAGAACATCAGCAATTTCCTGCATCGTTTCAACCTTGTCAGCAGTCCATAAGCCAATATTATTAAGACCCTTTTGCAAAGGAATTACCGTGTGTGAAACTATGCCCTTTAAGGGATTAGCAAGCTTATCTGTGAAAAATGTAGCTCCAATAAGGATAACGCAAATCGCCGAAAAAATAATAAGCATATTTTTAGTTGTACATAGAACACTCAGTTTCTTTTTCATTAAAACTACCCTGACAATCCTTTTTTATAATTAATTACGTTAACTTATTCGTATGTCTTTTCCTGTGGAGTATATGCAACCTTCTTGAAATCAGGATTTGTAACCACACCCAAAAGACCTCTGACAACACTTTCAGAAGCACTTTCTACAATATTAACATTAAGATTAGTCTCCTGTTTGATAAATGTTTCTAAATTGCTAATACTTGATGTACCACCTGTTACATATATACCCATATTGATTATATCTGCAGCAAGTTCTGGTGGAGTTCTCTCTAATATCATCTTAATTGAATCCATAACAGAATGAAGTGGATCAACGATTGCATCATAGACTACATCAGAAGAAATATCCACACAAACAGGAAGACCCGATACAACATTTCTTCCGAATCCCTTTGCAAAACATTCTTCAACCTTAACAGCACTTCCTAACTGCTTCTTGAGATTCTCTGCTGTTTTACTTCCTATAACAAGATTATAGACACGTTTTACCATGCTTATAATACTGTCGTCTAATTTGTTACCACCAATTTTAACTGATTTACTAATTACAATACCACCTAATGAAAGTACTGAAATCTCTGTTGTATCAGCACCAATATTAATAACCATAATACCCTTGGCATCAGTTACATTAATTCCGGCTCCAATTGCATCAGCGACTGGTTTGTCAACAACAAATATATTCTTTGTTTTGAGCTTTGAATCCTGAATCAATTCATAGAAAGCTCTTTTTTCAACTTCTGTAATATCTGTAGGAACAGCAATGTAGAACTCTAGTGGACCAGAGATTTTCTTATCATCATTAATCTTGTCAAAGAATTTTTCTACAAGAGTCTGCATATTCTCAATATCTGCAATTACTCCGTATTTGACAGGATATGAAACATTAATATTATCTGGTGCTTTCTCATACATCTCGTATGCAGCATCTCCAAATGCAAGTACCTCTGTTTTATTTGCTATTGCTATAATATTCTTTTCATTAAGAATATTTCCTTTTTCTTTGGAAAACATCTTAAAATTACTCGTTCCTATATCTACTCCATAAACATTTGATGCCATAATATATGGACTCCTTTCAATTCAATAAATCATTTTCTCTAAAACTAGTATAACTGTTATCACCAATAATAATGTGGTCGAGCAGCGTAATTCCCATTAACTCTCCACATTGTTGTATTCTTTTTGTGATTGCAGAATCATTGCTGCTTGGTGTAGGGTCACCACTCGGATGATTATGAATTAACACTATGAATACTGCTTCATAGCGAAATGCTTCTAAGAAAACTTCACGTGGTGTAATAAGTGAAGCGTTAACCGTTCCACGAGATAACACTATGTCTTTAATCAATCTACATTTTGTATCAAGCATGCAGACAATTAATTCTTCTCTGCTATTATGCCTCATTTGCTCCATATAATATGCAGCAATAGTCCGTGGATGATTAAAGTTTAGTCCCGCATAAGCATTCGTCTTTGCTATACGCTTTGATAATTCACATACACATTGAATTTGAATCGCCTTGACCTTGCCAATACCTTTGATTTTCATTAGTGCAGGAAGTGATATATGCATCAAGCCTGTCAAATCTCCAGCATTAGATGCTGTTTTAAGTATCTCTGTTGCTAATTCGATACTATTCTTCCCTTTAAATCCGCACCTTATAACAACGGCGAGCAATTCTGAATCTGTTAAAACCTGTGGTCCATACTCGCAGCAACGCTCATATGGTCTTGAATTAACTGGTAATTGATTAGTATTAACTTGTTTTTTTGACATAAACAACCTTTCTGAGTCTATGTCTTTGTTCGCAATAATATATATTCTATAAGAATTTATATATCAATATTGCAATTACTACTCCAATGATACTGGCAATATTAATTGTAATCTGTAATCCAAGAGAAATCACCATAATTCCCAAATCAAGGACTGCTGGAGCGCCTGCTGATAAACCGAATGTCTTACCATAGCTTAACCAGCTAAGGAAAGAAACATCCCTTGTCAATTCACCAATAAACCCTCCTAATACAATTCCAGCAAGGAGTAGCAAAAATAATGCCCAATTGTTTTTGCTGTTTGAAATACTCATATTTCCTCCATTTATCTAAAACAAATTCTATATTAACACATTTTGAAAGCTATGTACACACAATTTCTAAAGTTTTACAATTCCTGCATCAACAAGTTTTTGTAAACTCATAAGTATTCCTGACTTTGCATGATACCATGTAAGACCACCCTGGAAGAATACTGTATAAGGCTCTTTTAAAGGTCCATCCGCACTAAGTTCAATTGATGAGCCCTGAACGAAAGCGCCCGCAGCCATAATTACATCTGAATCGTAACCAGGCATTGCCCATGGTTCTGGAGCAACAAAGCTGTCAACTGGAGCAGCTGCCTGAATTCCTCGGCAAAATGCTATCAAAGCCTCCGCACTTTTTAACTCCACAGCCTGAATAATATCGTGACGTGATTCCTTACTTTCCGGAATTACTTTGAATCCTAACTTTTCATATACAGCAGCTGCAAATATTGCACCTTTAATAGCACCAGCAACAACTGTAGGTGCAAGAAACAACCCCTGATAGAATTGCTGATTAACACCAAGAGTTGCACCAACCTCCTGTCCTAATCCTGGAGAAGTTAGTCTATATGCACACTGCTCTACACACTCTTTAGTACCGGCAATATATCCGCCACATGGAGCAAGTCCACCGCCTGGATTCTTAATAAGTGATCCAACGCACATATCTGCACCAACATCGGATGGCTCAATTGTCTCAACAAATTCACCATAACAGTTATCAACCATACAAATCACATCTGGCTTAATTGCTTTAACAAAACTGATAAGCTCACCAATTCTTGCAACTGATAATGTAGGACGCTGTGCATATCCTTTTGAACGTTGTATTGTCACAAGCTTAGTTCTATCATTAATTGCAGCCTTAATGCCGTCAAAATCAAAGCTGCCATCAGCAAGTAAATCAACCTGACTATATGTAATCCCATATTCAGCCAAACTTCCTTTTGAAGGTCTAATACCAATAATCTCATCCATTGTATCGTAAGGTTTACCAACTGGCGAAAGTAATTCATCGCCTGGACGAAGATTTGCAGCTAATGCAACATTTAACGCATGAGTGCCACATGTAATCTGTGGACGAACAAGTGCTGCTTCTGTATGAAATATATCAGCATATATTCTTTCAAGATTATCACGGCCTTCATCATTATAACCATAGCCTGTAGAACCACTAAGATGCATCTCTGCAAGAGAATTCTTCTGCATAGCCTTGACAACCTTCATCTGATTGAACTCAGCTGTTTTATCAAGTGCTTCAAATCTATCCTTTAAATTCTTAATAATTCCATCACCAAAAGCATACACATTCTTGCTAATGCCCATTTCTTCATATATATTCTCTATATTTTCATTCATGTTATCTGTTATGTTCATCATTATCTCCTATATTTCTTTTATTATATCAGACTCCAACAAATCTGAAATTATCTTATTAAGACAGGCTTTTGTATCTTTATACTGCTGATAATCAATCCAAATCACATCTGATTCACGTCTAAACCATGTCAATTGACGCTTAGCAAAATGTCTTGTATCACGCTTTAATATATTAACAGCTTCGTCAAGCGTATATACACCATCAAAATAATCCAAAATCTCTTTATATCCTAATCCCTGCATTGATACAAGTTCCTTCGTATAACCAGCCTCTTTAAGCTTCTTTACCTCATCAACAAGACCTTGTTCAAGCATAATATCAATTCTTCTATCAATTCTGTCATACACTATTTTACGATCATTATTAAGCACAAAATAGCAATAATTATATGGTGACGACTTAACCTTCTCACGTTTATTATGTTCAGATATCGGCTCATTATAAAGATGATAATATTCAAGCGCTCTGATTACACGTTTTACATTATTAGGGTGAATCGCATCCGCTGACTCTGCATCAACATTTTTTAGCATATTATGAAGATATTCATTACCTTTAGCCTGCACTAACTCGTTAAGTTCTTCTCTATACTTAATTATGCTTTTATCAAGCGGTGCATCATCATTCGAATCAGATTCACTGTCATGTTCATTGTTATCAAAATTAACATCTTTAAGTAACGCCTGAATATAGAAGCCAGTTCCACCTGCAATTATAGGAATGCAGCCATTAGCGTATATCTCTTCAATAGCCTCCTTTGCCATTCTTACGAATTCAGCCACGTTAAATGCTTCATCAGGGTTTAACACATCAATAAGATAATGTTTTACACCCTGCATCTCTTCTTTTGTAACTTTGGCGGTGCCAATATCCATATTCCTATATACCTGCATAGAATCAGCACTTATTATCTGTCCATTAATTGTTTTAGCAAGTTCAATAGATAAGGCTGTTTTTCCAACTGCAGTCGGGCCTGTAAGAACTACTAACGGTTTCGAATCAAAATTAATTACATAACTCATATATCTACACAATCCTTTTGAATTTCTTTTCAATCTCATACTTTGACATCGATATAAGTGTTGGTCTGCCATGTGGACAATTATATGGATTGTCAGCTTCCATAAGCTGGCTTATAAGTGTATCTGCTTCTTCGTATGAAAGTCTGTTATTACCCTTAACTGCCGCTTTACATGACATCGATGCAACCTTTTCTATAATCATATCAGAATTATCGTGTGGATTATCAATTGACAGATTATCCAGAATTTCAATTAATAATTCTGATGAATTAATTCCAGGAAGACTTGCTGGTGTAGCTACTACTTTATATTCATTGCCACCAAATTCCTCAATCTCATATCCAACCTTCTCAAATGATTCCATATGCATCTTAAGTACTTCCTGCTCACGCATATTAAGAGTCAATATTATTGGTGGATTAAGTAATTGTGAATCAACTTTGCTTTCTCTTAGATGCTGCATCGTCTTTTCAAACAATATCTTTTCATGAGCTGCATGCTGATCCATAATGAACATCTTATCCTCAAACTCAATAATCCAATATGTATCAAACAACTGACCAATGATTTTATGCTTAGCCTTACTTGCTTTATCAAGGAATCTGTCCTCTCCATCAAAAAGTTCTAATTGCTGTGGCTTACTTTGAGGCGCTGGCTGAACAGTCTGTGCTGGTGGTACTGTCTGTGATGGTTGAACTGTCTGTGCTGGTGGTACTGTCTGTGCCGGTTGAGGTACAATGTTCTCTGTTGGCTGTGCATATACAACACTTTTGTCAGCAACCTTATCAACTGTTTTTTCAATTGATTCTGGCTTTGGTACAGGCTTTTCAATTGGTGTTTGCTTAATCACAGGTCTTTCAACTGTATCTGACTTAGGTACTGGCTTTTCAATTGGTGTTTGCACTGGTGCAATCGTCTTCGCACTTCTGTTAACCTCGAATGGTTCCGGAAGTCTCGTTGAATTCTTGCTTTCAACCTTCTTCTGCGCATCTTCATTAGTAACACTTACGGATGGAATCAATTCTCTTTTACTAAGTGCAGCCTTAATTGTATTAAGCATAAAGTCATATACACGTTCATTCTGCGCAAATCTAAGTTCCATCTTAGTTGGATGAACATTCACATCAATAATCTGTGAATTAATCTTAAGGTGTAATGCAACAAATGGATACCTGTGCATCATAATATAGCCTTTGTAACCATCCTCAAGTGCCCTGTTAATAACAGAACTCTTAATATATCGACCATTGATATAATAATTCTCATATGTCCTGTTACCCCTTGATATAAGAGGCTTGCCAATAAATCCGTTAATTTCAATATCCTGAGTCTTTGAATTAACCTCAATCATATTAGCCGCAACATCACGTCCATATAGATGATATATAATATCTTTAATATTGCCATTACCTGACGTATGCAATTTGTTCTGACCATTATTAATGAATCTAAAAGATATATCTGGATGCGACAAAGCCAGATGTTCAATAAGTCCACTGACATATGAGCCCTCTGTTGTTGCCGTCTTTAAGAATTTTCTTCTAACCGGTGTATTATAGAATAGATTTCTAATGATAAATGTTGTTCCGTCCGGAGCACCAACACTTTCCACGCTACCACTTTTGCCACCTTCAATTACATATCTTGAACCGTTGAAACTATCCTTGGTCTTTGTTATAAGTTCAACCTGCGAAACCGCAGCTATACTAGACAATGCTTCACCTCTGAAGCCAAGACTTGATACAGACATCAAATCTTCAACTGATTTTATCTTACTTGTAGAATGTCTTAGGAACGCAACAGGTATCTCACTTGAATTAATTCCAGCACCATTATCAGTAATTCTGATAAATGTTATGCCGCCATCCTTGATTTCAACTGTAATCGCAGTTGCTTTTGCATCAATTGCATTCTCAACTAATTCTTTAACTACTGATGAAGGTCTCTCAATAACCTCACCTGCAGCAATCTTATTAATCGTATTCTGGTCTAATACCTGAATTGGCATATTCTACCTCCATTCTAACCTTAATATTCTATGCTTTACCATCTGTTTTTTAACTTATTCTGCAGTTTGTACAAAGCATTTAACGCATCAATAGGCGTCATATTGCCGATATCCATATCCTTTATGTCTGTGATTATATCATCATCTTTAACCGTATCAAATAGAGTCATCTGCTTTACTTCAAGCTCATTAATATGCTTTGTATACCGTTCTTCCATACGTTTTGAATATTGAGCAATATCTTTTGCTTTGAGAGATATATCATTATCATTAAGATCTTTAACAATCTCTTTTGCTCTCTCAATAACATTATCAGGAACACCTGCAAGCTTGGCTACCTGAATACCATAGCTGTTATCAGCTCCGCCCTTTATAATCTTTCTTAAGAATACAATATCATCGCCCTGCTCTTTAACGGCAATACAGTAATTGTTAACACCATTAATGGTACCTTCGAGTTCTGTAAGTTCATGATAATGTGTTGCAAAAAGAGTCTTTGCTCCAAGTAACTTCGGATTACTTATATGCTCAACTACGGCCCAGGCGATACTAAGTCCATCGAATGTTGAAGTACCTCTGCCGATTTCATCAAGAATCAGTAAACTCTTGCTTGTTGCGTTACGTAAGATATTAGCAACTTCCGTCATCTCAACCATGAATGTACTCTGACCAGATGCCAAATCATCCGATGCGCCAACACGTGTGAATATTCTATCAACAATTCCAATATTAGCTGATGTGGCAGGTACAAATGAGCCAATTTGAGCCATTAGAACGATTAATGCGGTCTGTCTCATATATGTAGATTTACCAGCCATATTAGGGCCTGTGATAATTGATAATCTATTAGAATTATTATCAAGATATGTATCATTTGCAACAAACATATCATTACTAATCATCTTCTCAACCACAGGATGACGGCCATTCTTGATATCTATAATTCCCTTTTCATTAATTGTAGGTTTTACGTAATTATTTTGTTCAGCAACAATTGCCAGTGATGAAAATACATCAATTTCAGCAATTGACCTGGCTGTATTCTGTATTCTAATAACCTCTGATGCAATCTTTTCTCTTACATCTGTGAATAAATCATATTCAAGTGTGAACAGCTTGTCTTCCGCACCCATTATGATATCCTCAAGATTCTTAAGCTCATCAGTTGTATATCTTTCAGCGTTAGCAAGTGTCTGTTTCCTGATATAATTATCTGGCACAAGATTCTTATATGAATTAGTAACCTCCATATAATATCCAAAAACCTTGTTATACTTGATTTTAAGACTTTTAATTCCAGTTCGTTCTTTTTCTCTTGATTCAAGTTCTGCAAGCCAGGTCTTACCTTCAGTTTTTGCACTTCTTAATCTATCAATTTCCTCATTAAAACCACTTTTAATAAATCCGCCCTCACGTACTGATATAGGTGGTTCTTCAATAATTGAATCACTAACTAATTTGTACAAGTCACTCAAATCATCCATCTTATCATGAATGTCTTTAACTAACTCACATGAGAATGAACCCAGAAGTGACTTGATATATGGAATCATCTCTAATGAAGTTTTAAATGCTATCAAATCCCTTGGGTTAGCACTCTTGCAGCTAATCTTACTCATCAAACGTTCAAGGTCATATATAGGATTCATATATTCTCTTATCTCTTCTCTGGTAATAACCTCAGAATTGATTTCCTCAATTGCATCTTGACGTCTTACAATTGCTGTTTTATCAATAAGTGGCTGTTCAATTATATTCCTTAATCTTCTTGCTCCCATAGCAGTCTTCGTCTTATCAAGAACCCAAAGAAGCGAACCTCTCTTTTGCTTTTCTCTCAAAGTCTCCACAAGTTCTAGGTTACGTCTTGAAGAGCTGTCAATCAACATGTATAAACCTGTCGTATATGGAGTAAGAGTTGTTATATGTTCAAGAGTACTCTTCTGTGTCTCATAGAGATATATAAGCAGCGCACCGGCAGCAATCACCCCTATGTTGTAATCTTTAAGTCCCAGTCCATCAAGACTTGTAAGGTGAAAATGCTCTTTTAACTTCCTATCACAGTTATCACCATCAAAATACCAAGAGTCTAAAGTTGAAAGAGAGATATTTAACTTTTCACAAACTGGCTGCAAATCAATTCCACTCATCTGAAAATACTCATTAACAATAATCTCCGATGGAACAAACTTATTAATTTCATCAATCAAAGCATTACCACTATCAACTTCAGTAACATAGTACTCGCCTGTAGAAAAGTCTGCGATAGATACGCCTATATTATCGCCAAGATATACGATACTACATAGATAATTATTCTTTCCAGCATCAAGTGCCTGCATATTAATATTAGTACCAGGTGTAACAATTTTGATAACTTCTCGTTTTACAAGACCTTTAGCAAGCTTAGGATCTTCAACCTGCTCACATATTGCTACCTTATATCCTTTTGATACAAGTTTATTAATATATCCTTCTGCGGCATGAAAAGGAATTCCACACATAGGAGCTCTCTCTTCCTGACCACAGTCTTTTCCTGTTAATGTAATCTCTAATTCCTTAGATGCCTTGATTGCATCATCAAAGAACATCTCATAGAAATCTCCAAGTCTGTAGAATAATATACAGTCCTTATATTCTTCTTTAGTTTCAAGATACTTCTGCATCATTGGTGTAAACTGAGCCACTTTTATATCCTCACTATTCATTATTATTTTAGGCATTTGTGTAACGCCACAAGTCTCAAATCTAAAATCAAAAATCTGTCTTTTCTTATTCTATAAAATCCTCTAGAATTGTAATCTCATCTACAACTTCCTGCATAATTGTAATGTTTTCACCATCTACGTCTATATAGATATCATGTGCCATCTCATGACCTTTAAGTTCTATATTTGTCTCATAATATTCCTGAATAGTTGATGTCATATTATGATAGAAAAATACTTTACTAATATTATTAAAATTAGAAGACAGGTAGTATATAGATGCGAACAAAAACATTACTGCATATGCAATCAGTATACTCTTCTTCATCTTTTGAAAACGGCTCAAACTAAATTGACCAGCTTCATATTCTTCAATAATCCAACTGTAATTTTCATAATCCAGCTTTGTTCCACAGTATTCACAGACACCACCATTAAGAAGACTTACACTGTTACCACAGTTGTTACAATGATAAGCTCTTACATATCCTGGGTTTTCAGCCAGTAAGCTAGCAGGTGCGGACATCTTTAATTTAACATGTTCTGATTTGGATACTATCTTACCACCCTGAACTATTGTAAGCTTTAAATGCGCAATGACATCTACTTCTCTTCTATTGGCAGCAGCCGTTGCATCAACAAATTCCAGCTGTGTCATAGAACAGTCAATCACCTTGCCATACGAACCCACTGCACTTGATAAGTCACACTTTGCAAATGCACTGACTTCATTGACGTTCTCAGCAAAATGAATATTTTTCAACTTATAATCTAAGTTTTGTGCAAAATCAAATGCTGAAAAACCTGATATTTTATTAGTTGCTATTTTCTCATTTATCAGGAAGTCTCTCTTCCTGCTCTTTTCTATGTACTTTAATATAAAGAACAAAACACCTGTAAGAATTGACATTCCCCATAGTATACGTGGAACTCCGTCAAGTACTGTTGCCAGATATGAAAAAGCAATAGTCAGTTTAAGATGTGATGATGTAATATAACCATATACCTTCATTCCAACCGCCAGAATTGATGTAAGAATCGAAAGCACAATCAATAGTTTCAATACACTTTTAGCCTTTTTGTGCATCTTCCTTAATCTCTCGTTTCCATCTTCCTCCAAGAAAAAGCCTGATACCTTCTCTTCAAAATCATTTACCAAAAACTTTGAATGACAGTAATCACATCCGTCTACATAGCTTGCAATCTTTCCCTCATGTCCACAATTTGGACATATAACCATCTCATCAGCGCCATTTCCACTTTTTTTTGCTCTAAGAAAATGTGTTGAACGTATATCATCTGATGTCTCAGAATAGATTTTTCTTCCATCCTTGTAATATATCTTCTTGCTGCGTACATGATCCACATACGTACCAACGATATTGTTTCCATCGCTATTTTCAACTTTTTTAATTACGGAATTATCATTAGGTATTATAAGATCCATCTGCAAACCATGCTGGTTAAGTCGCTTTCTTTCAAGTTCCATACTCTGCCAGAAAGGTTGTGTTGTCACTTCTGATAATTCCTGACTTGTAATCTGTTCCTTATAATACTTGCTTTGAATGTCCTGAAATTTTTCTGTTCGTTCTCTTAAGTCTAACATCATTTTAACTCCCATATTAATCTTCTTATTATTTCTGAATCCCAAACAAAAATTAATTATAGCATAATTCACAGTTTAATTCCACAAAAAAAAGTTCTCCCTACCTTAGACTCAAGTCAAGGTATGGAGAATTTTTTCTTGTTTTATTTAGAAATTTTAGTAGCTTCTTTAGCTTCAAGTGTATCGCAGATTTCTGCGGTCTTATCAAGTGCTGCATCAATATTAGCAAGACAATTTTCTTCTTTTACATCATCAAGAAAACCTGATTTTGTAAAAAGAGTCATTGGTTGTTCGTTGACATGTGAGAATAACAGCGTAATTCCCTTTCTATTGAGATTTTTCTTCAAATCTCTAAGGGAAGTAAGTGCTGTACCATCAATAGCTGGAACGCTACGCATTCTAAGAACAATTACTTTAGTATCTGGCTTAATGCTGTCTGTTACACTCATGAATTTATCGGTAGCACCAAAGAATAAAGGTCCGCTAATTTCAAATACAAGTACATGTTCATGAACCTGTTTTAAATTAAGACTATCAGGGTCGTGTTCCTCATCAATCTCCTCATCCTCAATGTACTTCCAATTCTGAATGTCAGTAACATCTGCCATACGTCTCATGAATAATGTGCAGGCTAAAACCATACCTACTTCAATTGCAAACACTAAATCAAATGCAAATGTAAGTACACATGCAGTTACAAGTACGATAAAGTCACTCTTAGTAGCTTTTCCATATGCGATAAATGCTTTTAAATTAAGCATGTTATATGAAACAACCATTAGTATAGCTGATAACACACATAAAGGTACCAGTTTAATAAGCGGCATTAAGAATATAAGGAATACAAAAAGTGTAATTCCATGTACAATTGCTGCTATAGGTGTTCTTGCGCCATTCTTTGCATTAGCAATTGAACGTGCAACACCTCCTGTAGCAGGAATACAGCCTAAGAAACCAAGAACAATATTAGCAACACCCTGAGCACATAATTCAGCATTAGAATGAGTTTTGCTGTTAATCTGGCTGTCTGTTACTGCAGCAGAAAGTAAAGCCTGTAATGCTACAAGAATTGCAATTGTGAATGCTGGCTGAATAATTGCAAAAATCTCATCAATTGAAACTACATGTAGCGAAGGTATTGACAAAGTCTTTGGAATATCACCAAGAAGCTTTACATCAAGATTGAACGCCTTAGCAATAATTGTGCCTGCAACAATTGCTACAAGTGAATTAGGAATTGATTTACAGATTTTAGGCCAAACAACCAATATTACAATACATACAAGTCCAACAATAACAGCATTTACATTAATATCCTTAAAGTTAAGGATATAAGCCTGCCACTTACCGATAAAACTTGTAGGCGTTGATTGGAAGGTTAAACCAAGGAAATCCCTGACTGATAATGTGAATATCGTAACACCAATACCAGCGGTAAATCCAATTGTGATTGGCGATGGAATATACTTAATCAACTTACCCATCTTGCATACGCCCATAATAATAAGCATTATACCTGCCATTATCATAGCAAGCGCAAGCCCTTCAAATCCGAAACTTGTAACTATTGACTGAGTAATTACGATAAATGCTCCAGTAGGTCCGTTAATCTGCACACGGCTTCCACCTAAAAGTGCAATTATAATACTTGAAATAATTGCTGAATATATACCCTTTTCAGCTGAAGCTCCACATCCTAATGCAAATGCTATCGAAAGTGGCAAGGCTATGACTGCAACAATTATACCTGATTTTAAATCATTAAAAAACTGTTTCGATTTGTAGCCTTTCATTACTCCTGTTATCTTTGGTGCTAGTGTATCCAATTATACATCCTCTCTTTCGCCAAAATAATAAAAACCTTTTGCTTTGGTAAGCTTTACTGTAACAACCTTGCCAATCAATTCTTCTCCACCCTTAAAATGGACAAGAATATTATTAGCTAATCTGCCTGTTACAAGACTGCTGTCATGATCATTAACATCTTCAACAAGAACTTTCTCTGTTCTTCCTACAAGTTTTGTTATAAGATCTGATGAATTATCAGCAATTGCTTTTAGTAGTCTGTCAAAACGGTCCTTAACAACATCAGCAGGTACCTGATCTTCCATAGTTGCAGCAGGTGTGCCTGTTCTCTTTGAATATATAAAAGTATACGCGCTATCGTATTTTACTTTTTTAATTACATCAAGTGTCTCTAGGAAATCTTCTTCTGTTTCACCAGGGAAACCAACAATTATGTCTGTTGTTATTGCTGCATCAGGCATAGCCTTCTTGATTTTATCAACTACAGCAAGATAATGTTCCTTATCATATACCCTGTTCATCTTCTTTAAGATTCTAGAACTTCCTGACTGTAATGGAAGGTGTATATGATGACAAATCTTTGTAGATTTACTACATACCTCTATTAATTCATCCGACAAATCCTTAGGATGAGGTGTCATAAAACGAATTCTTTCAAGGCCTTCTATCTTCTCTATTTCCTGTAATAGCTGGGCAAATGTTGTTTTGTCCTCTAATGTTTTGCCATAAGAATTAACATTCTGTCCAAGAAGCATAACCTCTACAACACCATCTGCTACAAGACGTTCTATCTCTCTGACAATATCTTTTGGTTCACGACTTCTTTCACGTCCACGAACATAAGGAACAATACAATAACTGCAGAAATTATTACAACCAAACATTATATTAACGCCTGATTTGAAACTGTATTTTCTATCACTTGGAAGTTCTTCAACAATCTTATCTGTGTCCTTCCATACATCTATTATCATTCTTTCAGATTCGAATCTGTTAAGCATTAATTCTGCAAGCTTATATATATTATGTGTACCAAAGATTAAATCTACAAAGCTGTATGTATTCTTTATAGTTTCAACTTCTTCAGCTTCCTGCATCATGCATCCACATAAAGAGATAAGCATATGTGGATTCTTCTGCTTGATACCCTTGAGGTGTCCTAATCTTCCATATACCTTAGTATTAGCATTCTCTCTTACCGTACATGTATTATATAGCACAAAATCAGCATTCTCACTATCCGTTGATTTATATCCAATAGTTTCAAGTATACCAATTAACTTCTCTGAATCTCTAGCATTCATCTGACAGCCAAATGTTACAACACATGCTGTAAGCTGTCTGTTAAGTTTTCTTGACATATCCTGCACATACTGACGGCATTTTTTCATAAAATAATACTGTCTGTCTGGTTCCTCAGTAGGAATACCCTGTGACAAATCGATATTATCAATTAATTCATCAATATTCATATTCATCTTTCTTCATCCTCCAAAGCCGCAAAAATAACGCAACTTTTTTATTATAATGGAGTTTGTTGTATTGTGTCAATAGCAATATTGCATATATTCGAGAGGTATATATTTAATATCATTATATACTTCTGTCTGATATGCTGCATTTAATGGAAAACTGCATTCTTCATTAACTGTTTCGATTGTAAGCGCAGGAAGATGAAACATTTCCGAAAAATAATTAACAGAATTACCACCTGTATCACCTGGTAAAACTTCGTTTGATGGATTTTCAAGTTTATATCCATTATCTTTTGCTAATTTTTGAGCTAATTTTCTGCATTTATTATTATACTCCTTATCCATTGCTGCCCTATAATAATAGATACTTTTACCGCGTGAATGAAAATCAAGTAATCCACACAGTTCATAGCGTTTTCTAATGAGGCTGTGAAAAAGATGAATTACATTCTGCGTTTCTATCTCTAAGCTTTTTATATCTTCAATTAATGTTGGATAAGAAATCTTCATCTTTGAATTCGAAGAAGATGGGAAATTCCTATTAATATCTATATTATTCGCATTATTCTTGTACAGGCAATTATAATTATTATTTTTTTCATTCATTGCCATCTCGTATCCATCCGGATTAACTAATGGGACGAATACTAATGTGTATCTTTTGAGCATATCAATAAACTGTTTTTCTCTCAGCATAACACATAGATCATGGTTATATTCTTTAATTAGATGAATATAATTTTGAATCATATATAACATAACAATAGGATTAATCGATTCTCTTCCATGTACACCTGCAAGCATTATGAGACATCTTTTACCTGAGCCCATTATTATTGAATATATATTCTTTTTCATAACCGATTCGCCAATCTTCTCAACTTTAACAGCATCACGGTCACTCATTTTAATATCAAGAATGTATTTTTCTATTTCTTCTACACTATATTTAATTCCAAGCTTTATTTCTCTATACAAAAGGCACCACACAGAAAGTTTTTATACATTCTATGTAATGCCCTTTGTAATTATATCTATTTAATTAATATAATATTCTATAATATTGTATGAACAATAATAACATCAATACCACCTAATAACAATAATGCTCCACCGACCTTAACTGCTATATTCTTTGGAGCACAACCCAATCTGTATCCGAGAATAATTCCAACGATTACACTAATTATTGTCGTAATTGCAATCTCTATTACCATAAGTAATACGCCTGTCTCTAAAAAGCCAAGACTTATTCCCGATGCAAAAGCATCAATACTTGTAAGGCATGCCCATATCGTAATCTGTTTATAATTGAACACATCTTCTTTATGCTCGAATATATTCTGCTTTTTTCCTGATTTAATAAGCATATATACTCCAAGTCCAAGGAAAATCAATGCAGATATTACATTCCATGCTTCATTCATATATGTCTGCGTAGATGCAATAACAGGAATTTTAGTAACAAGATTGCCAAGTAGTACAGCCCCTGCCTGCCATATTGCAAAATAGACGCATAGCTTTATCACATCTGTTTTCTTTATCGAAGACAACATAGCACCTTTATATATAACATAAGCAAATACGTCTAATGATAGTCCTGCAGCTATAAATAACACTTCAAATACATTCATATTCTATGTCCTCCATCCTGACATGTAATTACTATTATATTATACAAGCTCGCAATAATTTTTGAATAATCATTTTAATTAATGCGTTCATAATTTTATACATTATAGCACAGTTCTATACTTTATGGTTACAATTTGGATGATTTGTAGCCATAAACATCTGCATGTTCAAATCACTATTATATAATATATGGTTTATTGAAAATGCTTTATATTTGTGATATGATAAATAAAGTTAAATCTAATTTAAGGAGCGTAGTTCATGGATAACAAAAAAGAACCAACTAAAGAACTCCTTGCAAACTGTCTAAAAGAATTAGTATTATCTACTCCTTTTGATAAGATTACAATTAAGATGATTACAGATAAGGCTCATGTCATTCGTCCAACATTTTATAAGCATTTTCAAGACAAATACGAAGTTATTGAATGGCTTTTCGACCAGGATATCAAGCAAAAAGTTAATGTTATGCTTGATAATCATATGGAACCTGAAGCTATAAAGCTATTATTTATCTGTTTGGAAAAAGACCGTGATTATTATAGAAAGCTTTATGCATCACCAGGTCCTAATTCCATCGAATCAATCATCTATAATTATATATTTGAATCATTCTATAATTTGCTCAAAAAGCATCTTATACATACTAATGAGAATATTGTACACCTTCCTCCAAAGTTTCTTGCCCAATTCTATACATTTGGCTTATCAGATACAATCAAGGAATGGCTTACAACCAATAATACTGCATCAGCAGAACAGATTTGTAATGGATACTACTACATAATGGGACATTCAATATTTGAATTACTCAAGCAATAACAAATTATCTTATCTGACCTTCACCATATATAATATACTTTGTTGTTGTTAGCTCTTTAAGCCCCATTGGGCCTCTGGCATGGAGCTTCTGAGTGCTTATACCGATTTCAGCACCAAAACCAAATTCAAATCCGTCAGTGAATCTTGTTGAAGCATTAACATATACACATGCTGCATCAATTTCATTGAGGAATCTTTGTGAATTACTGTAATCACTTGTAATTATGGATTCAGAATGTCCCGTATTATATGTATTAATATGTTCGATTGCTTCATCAATATTATCAACTGTTTTTACAGAGATGATATAATCAAGATATTCTTTTCCCCAGTCTTCTATTGTAGCCTTAAGTATTCTATCATCGGCATCCATAGCTCTCTTATCTCCGCGTACTTCCACATCTGATTCTTTTAATTTATCAACAATTTTAGGAAGAACTTCATTAATTACACTGCTGTGTATTACTAATGATTCGCAGGCATTGCATACACCTATTCTCTGAGTTTTTGCATTATTAATTATATTAACTGCCATATCAAAATCAGCCGTAGCATCAACATATATATGACAATTTCCAGTACCAGTCTCAATTACAGGAACTGTACTGTGTTCAACAACATTTTTAATTAATCCTGCACCACCTCTTGGAATAATTACATTAACATATTTGTTCATGTGCATAAGTTCATCAACGTACTTTCTGTCAGTCTCTGTAATAAGTGAGATAACATCCTCATCAATCCCATTAGCCTTTAATGCAGCTTTGATAACATCTACAATTGCAATATTGGAATTAATTGAATCGCTTCCGCCTCTTAAGATGCAGGCATTACCAGACTTAAAGCAAAGTCCAAATGCATCCGCTGTAACATTAGGTCTAGACTCATAGATAATTGCGACTACACCTAAAGGTACTCTTTTCTTACCAATTATCAGGCCATTAGGTCTAGTATTCATAGATACAACTTCTCCAATTGGATCATCTAGATTAACAAGCTGAAGAAGACCATCAGCCATACCTTTAATTCTGTCGTAATTAAGTCTTAGTCTGTCTAAGAGCCCCTTGTTCATATTCTTTTCTATTCCAGCTTTGATATCTTTATCATTCTCCGCAATAATCTTGTCACTATTATCAACAAGTGCACGTGCAACTGCTTCTAGTCCTTTGTTTTTCATGTTCTGAGACATTTTGCCCATATACAATGATTCTTTTCTCGCTGTCTTACCCATTAATTCTAAATTCATAACTGCCTCCATCTGTAACAATATATTCCATACTTACATCATTATCATCATGCCATATCTCATCTAAAACCTGAAATTCATATCCAACTGCTGTTTTTACAATACTATCACAGCCTGCTAGATACCTGTCATAAAAACCTTTGCCATAACCAATACGATGTCCTAACTTATCAAAAATCAGTCCGGGGAGAATCATAAATCCATTCTTCTCATTATCAATTTGTGCTTCAACTTCTTTTGTAGGCTCCATTATATTGTAAGCTCCAGGCGCCAGGTCATTCCAAGATGTAATAACATAAAAGTCCATCTCGTCTCCATTAACCTTCGGAACCATAATCTTTTTCTTATTAGCCCAGCAATATTCTATAATTTCGCTCAAATCAACTTCCTGATTGTAATTAATATATGCATATATTCTATCACTCTGTAAAAATGCTTTCATTGCCATTACTTTATTGCATATAATATGGCTTTTTTGTGCAATTTCATCTTTGGTAAGAAGTCTTTTTTTTGCTTTCATCTTTTGCCTTAGAACAGCTTTAGTTTCCATTCTTCTTCAACTCTTCCATCTTTTTATCATGTCTTTCTTTCACATCAATCATAGAGCCATCCGGATTCTGGATTTTGATAGTATTAAGTGTTCCTCTAAGATTCTCACGAAATGCACTTATATACTTTTCACGTAATTCTTTCTGCTCCTTAACCTCAGCATCAGTTAAACCTTCTGCCTGAGCTTTTTTATATAATTCATTAATTCTGTTAATCATATCCTGTGATATCATATTTTCACCCTTTTCGTCAAATCGTTTAGCACGATAAAATTGTCATAGAATCTGGACCTGTACTTATCAATCCAGTAAATTTTCCTTTTTCTCTAAACAGAGAATTATCAATATCAGGAAGTTTGTACACGCAGATGTATGTAGCCTCCTTATGTAGAAACGACTTTGGTACAACCTTCTCCACAATTATAAAATCATTCTTAATTGACTTTACCTTTGCATCACTACCGAATACATACTCCGTCTTTTGATTATTAAGATTAATTAATTTGGTAATATCATCCTTAACTTCCATGTAATACAAAGTATCATTAATGATATATGTTTTAAGTAAATCAACAACTCTGAATACAGAATTGTTTAATCGTACCTTTGATGCCTTCTTTTCATAGTCATATACTACGATTTCTTCTTTTCTATCCATGAATTCAACACGTGAATATAAAAGCTTGTCATCCTTTAGCTTCATATATGGGAATGTTCTTACCTTGTCGCTTACATCAATCACATTCATATACACTTCCTTCTTCTGAAGCATAATATCTGATATAAACTGCTTTACATTAATCAAAGCAATAATTTCCTCTGGTGCGTCAATTTCACTTATATTCTCATATAACGCTTCATTAATTATTGTATGACCAATCTTAACAAAGCAAACATTACCATCAACAGACAAGAGTCGCTCTATACCATATCTGCTGATACGTTCATCACTTATTGCAATCTCCTTGTTATCTTCAATACTAAAAAGGAAATTATTATATGTTCGTTTTTCTGATGTACTTTTTATAACATCATCCATTCCACCCATGGAATCAGTATACAAGCTTCTTATATCTTTATTTTGTGTATCTCTGTATTTTTCAATATATTCATATTGGAAGAATAGATAATTATCGTCTAGTATATACACAGCAATACGTGTAAATGCTTCTAAATCATCAAACTTTATCTCAAAATTATATACACTGCTGTTATTACCATCCTCAATATGATACCTCATCAGATTGATTCTAACGTACCCATCACTAATACGCTCGCATGCAGTAAAATAAACAAACCTCTTATTACAAGATACATCGATAATCTTGATTATGTCATATTTCTTAATAGCTGGCATAATTTCAAATCGGCTTTTCTTATCAATATTCAATAATTCATACTTCTTCCCCATATGCATATCAAGCTTGTACTCAGCATCTGTGATGTTAATAACAAGTTCATCGTTAAGCGGAACACATCTTCCATTATCGGAATTTCTAATTAATTGAATGTTCACTTAAAAAACCTCCTGCATAATTAAGAATTGATTTTCATTAGTTAATCATATCCATGAGATCAAAATCTTCATTCTCATGAGCTAAGAATAATGTTCCAACATTATTACCATTCAAGATATCAGCAATATTGTCAACGTTATCACCATTAGTAATAACCATATCCGCACCTGAATCTGTTGCAATTCTGGCAGCAACAATCTTTGCAGCCATTCCTCCTGTTCCAACTCCACTACTTGATGAATTCTTGCCCATGCTGGCAAGCTTGGAATCAATAATCGGAACCTCTTCAATAAGCTTCGCATCAGGATTAGTATTAGGATCATCTGTATACATTCCATCGATATCTGATAAAAGTATAAGCAAATCTGCACCAATAATTGATGCTACAATTGCTGAAAGCCTGTCATTATCTCCGAATGACTGAACCTGTTCAATCTCATATGTAGAAACTGTATCATTCTCATTAACAATTGGGATTGCACCTAATTCAAGCAATTCTTTGAAAGTATTCTCAGCATTATATCTGCTTACTGAATTAAGGATTGTATTCTTTGTCAGTAAAACCTGTGCAGCCACCTGACTATATTCAGCGAATATTTTCTGATATACCATCATTAGCTTAGCCTGACCAACTGCAGCGCATGCCTGCTTAAGCGGCAGTTCATGAGGTCTGTCTTCAATACCAAGTGAATATCTGCCAACCGCAATAGCTCCAGATGAAACAAGTACTACATCCTTGCCGCTGTTTTTTATATCAGTTATTATTCTAACCAGCTTTTCAATCTTTGATAGATTAAGACGACCTGTTTCACTATGCATCAATGATGATGAGCCTATTTTAATTACAATTCTCTTTTTATCTTTTAAGAAATCTCTGTTTTTGCTCATTGTATATCTCCAATAATATTCATATAAGTTATTAATTATGTAAAACAATCATATTTTACTATAATTTTTGTATAATGTCACTCTTTTTTATAATTTGCCGCTATTTTTTCAGCTATTTTTATCCCATCAACTGCCGCTGATGTAATTCCACCTGCATAACCAGCTCCCTCACCACAAGGATATAATCCAGCAATATTACTGCATAGATTCTCATCTCTTTCAATCCTTACAGGACTTGAAGTTCTGCTTTCCACACCCTCTAGAAGCGCATCATCCATGCCAAAGCCCGGGATATATCTGTCAAATGCTGGCAAAGCCTCAACTATAGACTCAGATATAAAGGCTGGCAAAACATCTCTTAAGTTAGCCAGTGTATACTTACCTTTTACACATGGCGTAAGCTTCCCAAGCTCTGTTGTTCTTTTATTATTGATAAAATCAATTGAACGCTGTAATGGCACATTACCATTGCCTTCATTGTAGGCCTTACTCTCCATATCTCTTTGAAATTCAATACCAGCAAGCACATTATAATCATCTCTGTTATAATCCATACTCGATTTATCTTCTAATAATCTTTGCTTAACCTGTTCTTTATAATTAATATAATCATCGGGTGTAATTGTAACAACAAGTGCTGAATTAGCATTATTGCCATCCCTTTTGCTGTAGCTCATTCCATTAACAGCAAGTCTGCCTTCTTCCGATGAAGCATTAACAACATATCCACCAGGACACATGCAGAAAGAATACACTCCTCTACCATTACTTGTCTGATAAGTAACCTTGTAATCAGCAGTTGGAAGCTTATATTCTGTATTGCCATAGGCGTGTTCATTAATAATGGACTGCGGATGCTCAATTCTAAGACCTACGGCAAATGCTTTCGCACTCATCAAGACTTTGTTCTTATATAGCATATAGAAGGTATCTCTGGCACTGTGACCTACACATAGAATAACATTACTACATTCCATATGTTCACATGAATTGATTTCAAGTCCTGTAATTGCAGTATTCCTCACCTCAATATCTGTAACCTGTGAATTAAAATTAATCTCTCCACCAAGCTTAATTATTTCATTACGAATATTCTTTACAATAGTTTTTAACACATCGGTTCCAATATGTGGCTTATTAATATATAATATGGAGTCATCTGCGCCATAATTAACGAATGTTTTAAGTACTTCCCTTATTCTTCCTGTTGGGTCCTTAATAACTGTATTAAGCTTACCATCAGAGAATGTTCCAGCTCCGCCTTCACCAAACTGTACATTTGATGAAGTATTCAATTTACCGTCATTCCAAAAATCATGCACAGTTTTTTCTCTTGAATCAACATCCTCGCCTCTTTCTAATACAATAGGGCAAAGTCCTGCCCTCGCAAGAAAAAGAGCAGCAAACATTCCTGCCGGACCAAATCCAATAATTACAGGTCTTCCTGTTTCATTACGTATTTCAAGCTCGTTTGATTTATAAGGAAAACAATAGTCGTTGCGCTTAGTTAACATAATATTATTATCGTGAACCTTATTTACGATTTTTTCTTCATTATAATCGCCTTTTAATGTAACATCTACAGAATACACCATATATATATCCGGTTTATGTCTTGCATCAATAGATTGCTTAACAATATTATATGTAAAAGAAGCATTTTCCTTATTAAGCCTTAGCTTTTTACTGATTGTTTTCTTCAAATCAAGTTCATTATGATCTACCTTAAGTTTTATCTGATTAATTCTTATCAAAACAGCCTCCATTATCTATTATGCTTCTTGCTGCAGCAACTGCCGAACTCCAGGCCCACTGCAGATTATAGCCTCCGCATATACCATCCACATCAACTACTTCTCCAATTGCATAGACATTCTTTCTCTTATATAATTCCAATGTGTTCGGATTCAATTCATCAATAGCAACGCCTCCGCTGCATACCTGACAATTATCATATCCATTATATCCAGTAAGTACAAATTCCATACCTTTGATAGTTGCGACAATCCTTTGAATATCCTTATTGTCCCATTCTGCAACGGCTATTTTGTCTAAAGATGACATTCCAAGCACAGCCGATGCAAGCTTTTTATTAATTAGTCCATTAAGAATGCTTTCTCCACTCTTATAAGGCATACTATGTACATAATCACTTATAATTGTATTCAATTCATCCTCATTATACTCCGGCATAATGTCTATGATCGCTTTGGTTTTACTATGATTATATATTCCATTAACTGCATCATGACTAACCTGGAACACAGGAATACCAGAAATCCCATAATCAGTAAATTGAATTTCCCCACGATTTTTTGCCACTTCAATATTATTAATATGTATTCTTACTTCACCATCACATCTAACACCGGCCATAACCTTGCATAATTTATTATTAGAACGCAGTCCGCATAACGCTGGAAGTGGTTCTACAATTCTAACTCCAAGTCCCTTAACCAAATCATATCCACTTCCATCAGAGCCAGACTTTGGGCTTGCCTTAGAACCTGTTGCAATCACGATCGACTTTGCATCAAAATCAATCCCCTGGCAATGAACCACATTATTATCATCTATTGATAATACCGTTGTATTCGCTTTGATTTTAACCTTATACTCTTGTGCAGCTGCTTTAAGTGCATCAAGAATGGTTGAGGCCTGCTCACTTGCCGGATATATATAACCATTCTTGTCCTTTGTTCTTACCCCTAATGTATTAAACATCTCTATAACATCCATATTGTCAAATGCTTTAATTATCCCAAACGCAAAGTCTCTGCTTGAAGTATTGTAGCATTCTTTTGAAAGTTTCATATTGGTAATATTACACTTTCCATTACCTGTTTGAAGTATTTTCTTACCAATACGGTCAGTGTGTTCAATTACAGCAACATCAAGCCCTTTTCGAGCCATTGTTATGGCTGCAGTCAGTCCGGCCGCTCCGCCTCCAATCACTATTGAATCGTACATGTCTATTCTCCTAATATTATAAATTCAGCTTGTATATGTCTGCAAAAATTCATACAACAAATCAACACCATCAAGCCTTAATCCGTTAATTATCTGTGTTTGTACGGATTCTGGCAAATCTTTTAACAATATATCCGTATTATCATATAAAGTCTTCTTGTCCTCAAGATAGATACTTAATTTTCCATCATAAGCCATAATATAATATACCTTTGGTAATGTCTTCGAACTATATGTTTTACGGACAACAATCTCATTTTTGTTAAATGACATCAAATTATATGACTTTAATCCTTTTGCCTTATCAGCAGCACTTGGAGACAAGTTGTATTTTTTAATATAATCTATAAGATTATAACGGTTCATACCCACAAATTCAATGGGAATGTTCTTAACTTCTGAAGTCTTCTTCTTTGTATCCTGATCATAACATTCCAAAACATATTTTGTAACTCCAGTTATTACAGGTTCCTGATTCGAATCAACTGGAATAGTAACTTTGGTACTGCTTTCGCTATCTGTACTCTTATTCATGCCTGAATTAAAAATTGTAAAATAATATGACCCCATATATACCAGCACTAAAGCTGTAATACATAAGCAGATAATAGAAAGTTTTTTCATACACACCTCTTCAACATCAATGTAATCATTTATTTCTATTATCTGCTTTTATTTGAAATCTATACCATATTACAATGGAATATTCCCATGTTTTTTTTGAATTGATATCTTTCTGCTTCTTGTCCTTCCTAGAAGTTCTCTAATATCAACAAGTATTCTTCTCCTTGTATCCTCAGGCTTAATAATATCATCAATAAATCCACGCTGTCTTGCAATGCCAATTCCCATAGAAGTCTTTTTATACTCTTCTAATTTTGCATTAAAATAATCAGCTCGTTTTGTTTCATCAGTAAATGCGTTAAGTTCCTTACCATATATAATCTCACAAGCACCCTCTGCGCCCATTACAGCCACTTGGGCATCTGGCCATGCATATACCCTGTCAGCCTTAAGATGCTTACTGTTCATCGCTACATAAGCTCCTCCATATGCTTTTCTTACAATTATATTAATTCTTGGTGTTGTAGCTTCTGAATATGCATATAGAATCTTAGCTCCATGCCTTATAATACCCTTGTATTCTTCAGTAACGCTAGGCATAAATCCTGGTGTATCGGTAAATGATACAATAGGAATATTATATTCATCACAATATCTTATAAAACGTGCAGCTTTATCACTTGCATCACAATCAAGTACTCCTGCCCTGTACTTAGGCTGATTAGCAACAATTCCTACTGTTATCTCCGCAACCTTACCAAAACCTGTAATTATATTCTTAGCATATTGGGCATAGACATCAATATATGAATTATCATCAAGCACTGTTCTAACAATATCTTTCATATTATATACTTTGTTATCTTCCTTTGGAAGAATTGTATTCAACAAACTCTGATCTTTGTCATTACCCGATGTAATCCATGGAAATTCAAAGTTGCCTAATTTTCTCTTTGCATAACAATGCGGTATTGTATCAAGCAAATCCCTAACCTTACTATAACAGTCAAGTTCTGATGAACATCGAAAATGCGCAGCTCCACTATTCTGAGCATGTACAACAGAGCCACCTAATTCTTCTGCACTGATGGATTTTCCTGTTACCTTCTTAATAACCTTAGGGCCAGTTAAAAACATTTTCCCAATATTGTCAATTATGAATGTAAAATCCATAATTGCAGGAGAATACACTGCGCCTCCGGCACATGGTCCCGCAATAATTGCAATCTGAGGAATATAGCCAGAAGCCATTGTATTATAATAGAACACTTCACCATAGCCAGCCATAGCATCTATTCCATCTTGAATTCTTGCTCCACCGGAATCACTGATTCCTATAACCGGACACTTATTTCTAATTGCATCCTCTATTGTTCTTGCTATCTTAAAACCCTGATTCCATCCAATAGTGCCACCCATTATCGTAAAATCCTGAGAATAGATATATACACGTTTACCATGAATTTGGCCATATCCTGTAATAACACCATCAAAGATATGACTGCCTGCGGCTCCCATTGTTGATGATTCATATGTCTCTACAAAACTATCTTTATCCATAATCATATGAACTCTCTCAATTGCATGCAGTTTGCCTTTTCTATGCTGTTTATCTATATCATACTGTTCAAGATTCATATGCAAGACTCCTTATTTTTGTAATTGTAACAATACATCTTCTTTTGTAATCATTCTCAAATCATTCTCATTAGGATTATCTATCCCAACTATTCTTGATGCCTGATTATTAACACATCTCTCAAAGAAGTTACGAACCTCTCTGGCATTAGCAAAATTCTTGTTTTCTTTTGCTTTGTCAAAATGCTGTTTTGCAATCTCCTTAGCATCTTCCGAGAACTCATAATCTTGTTTTGTACTCATTGATACAAGAATATCCATTAATTCATCCGAAGAATAATTCTCAAAGAATATGTACTTATTGAATCTTGAACGAAGTCCAGGATTAGAATCAAGAAATTCTTCCATCAAATCAGTATAACCGGCAACAATAACAATCAAATTATCCCTATTATCTTCCATCGCCTTAAGAATTGTATCAATTGCTTCCTGTCCAAAATCTCCCTCTTTACGTCCAGCAACAAGAGAATACGCCTCATCAATAAAAAGGACGCCGCCCTTGGCACTTTCGATTACTTCAGCAGTCTTAATTGCTGTTTGTCCAACAAATCCACTTACCAGTCCAGAACGGTCAACCTCAACAAAATGCCCACTTTCAAGAATTCCAAGTGAGCGATAAACTCTTGCTAATAGACGTGCAACTGTTGTTTTACCAGTACCTGGATTACCAGAGAATACAAGATGTTTTGAAACACTTGGGAATTTCATACCCTTCTGTTCACGTATTTTTTGAACCTTCAAGAAATTAATTAATCCATTAACATCTTCCTTAACACTCTTTAATCCAACTAAAGAATTCAATTCTGTAAGAATTACATCAAGTGGTTCCGGTGGTTCTGATTCCTGCATAAGACTTCTCTTTAATTCATCCTCACTAGAATACATATCAGCTGATGCAGAGGCAACAATTCCATATTCATGAAGGTATTCATCAAGCATAACATTGTATATACTGAGGAAATGTATCTCTCTGTCATTAAGGTCATCATCGCAAGCAACATATGCCTGACCAAGACACTTGTATAATGCAGTAAGCTTTTCTGTACGTTTATTCTTTTTATTAATACCTGCAGCCATCTCCTTAGCATCAGCTAGTACAAAGTACTTAAAAGCCATTGGGACCTGATTGCCATATATAGATGGGATGAGATTATAATCACATCTAAGATTAGCCATCTTATCGCTATCCATCTTTATTCCAAGATACTTTTGTATAAATTCAGCCTCTTTTTCATCGATTGTAGTAAAAGCACTGCTTATGTATCCAAGGTATCTAAGTAAATCATTCTTCAAGACATTCCTTAATGCTGTAAATAAACGATCTTTTACAATTCCACTGCGTTCTATATCATCACATAAATCATAGCATTCCAAAATCGCTTTATCTAAGTTTAACTCTTTTGCCATCTTTTATGATTCTCCATTCATCTGTTATTGATACTTATTAATTATATCATATAATTTTGACATATTGTCATTAACATTATTAGATAATGTCTGCTGTCTATATTCAAACATAATCTGTTTGTAATCTGTTTCCTCTTGAATTCGTATTACCTCTTTAAGGTCATCTGTCATAATACCATTATTATAATTAGCAATCGTTCTTTTACCATCAAGATATCCGCATCGCATTCTGATTGCTGCCCCTTTTGCAGAAAAATCAAGTGTTCCATCCAATAATTCACCAAGGCTCTTCATTGGTTTAATTAAGATGATTTTAGCACCAGGATACAAAGATGTATCAATCTTAGTTTCAGGTGATAATCCAACACAGATGAATTGATCAATTCCAAGATCGTATAATGGTTTGATTGGCATATTATCAGTTAAACCACCATCACGATACACATAATTGCCTATTTTAACCGGCTCGTATATATAAGGCATTGCTGATGAAGCTAATAGTACTTTGGTAATTAGTTCATTATCCATATTATTCAATTCCATATATGTCTTCTGTCCTGCCCCATCTCCGTTCTCATCATATCTTGATACACTTGCATATATAGGATATGAAAGTGAGCGTATCTTCTCAAAATCCACATATTGTGAAATTATATCAATCAAGCCCTGTCTGGTGAATAGCCCCTCTTTAAAATCAATCATACTTAATTCAGTATCCAGAAACTGTTCATTAGAGATATTGTTCCATATATATTCTGACATTGACAAATCATTCTGACTATATAGTACTGCATTCAGACTTCCCACACTCGCACCAGATACACCTGCAATATCAATATCAGATAATAATTCTTTTATTGCTTTGAACACACCTATTTGAAATGCGCCTTTTCCTCCGCCTCCGCCTAAGACTAATCCCCATCTACCACTAAAATCACTCATATTCAACCTCATTTCTTACAATACTGCAATCTGTAAACAGCATTTACTATAAAAGTATACCATATTATTGCTATATTTACATCAGTAATATCGAATTTTAACCTTCTTAATTACGCATTTTTTACACTTTTAATTATTCTTCAATTTCACTGTCTTGTCACCTGTCAATTTATATGCTACAATAATTTGAATAATTCAAAAAACATGTAGAAAGGAATACTATAATATGCCAATAACTGATGAAAACCTTTCTGGAGAAAAAAGACGTTTGGAATTAATGAGCATACTAAAAGCAAGTGATAATGCTGTGTCCGGCAGTTCACTAGCCAAGCTTTTGCATGTAAGCCGACAGGTTATTGTTCAAGATATTGCGCTTCTAAGAGCTGCCAATAATAATATATATTCAACTAATAAGGGTTATGTTCTTACTGAAGTGTCTGATAATGACAAAGCACCTACACGTATCATAAAAGTTTGCCACAATGATAGTCAAATTCGTGATGAGCTTACTACAATTGTAGAATATGGTGGTCATATAATTGATGTACGCGTACACCATGAAATCTATGGTGATTTCAAAGGCGAGCTCAATATCAAAACAATAAAAGATATAGATGAATTCGAGAGAAAATTACACAATGGTGAAGCTGCACCACTTAAGAATGTTACTTCTGGTTATCACTGTCATACTATAAGTGCTCCAACGAAGAAAATACTTGATTTAATTGAAGAAGAACTTGATAACAAGGGCTATCTTGTAAAATAGTACGATAACATGCAGGCGTCATTGGCGCCTGCATTAATTATATCCTGATAATTCTCTGGCTTTATTCCACCAATCGCATACACTGGAATATTAACGCTATCACATATCTCTTTCAGATATTCTAGTCCCTTACCCGGAACACCTTTATGTGAATTTGTATCATATATATGTCCTGCTATAAGATAATTAGCACCCAGCTTTTCTGCTGTTTTTGCTTCTATAACGCTGTGCACAGACACACCAATTGTATCAATTGTGTCATTAATTATAGTGCTGTTTTTAATGTACTCATGATATGAAAGCTGAACGTCATTGCAGCCAATATTTACAGCAGCTTCAACATATGAATTAACAGCCATATCTATATTCTTTTTTATACACAATTCATATACTTGTTTTGCCAATTCCTCATATTCCTTTAGATTCAAGTCTTTTTCACGAAGTATTAGCTTTCTTGGTTTAGAATCAAGAATCTTCTCAATTCTATCAAAGTAATCTTTACTTGAGGTACAAAGATGTCTGTCAGTAATTGCAATCACTATAATCTCTCCTATAATACTTTTTAGTTCATTTCATCCGAAGTGAATGAATATGGTAATAATTCCATTAATGTATATGTTTTAATAATACCATCACTGTCTGTAAGAAGTACTGTAAAATCCTTATTAGCAAATTCCTGCATCACCTGTCTGCATATTCCGCATGGCATAGTTATATCAAAAGCCGATGAGGCTATTGCAATCTTTTTAATACTACGATTTCCATCAGCAATACAAGAGAATATTGCAGTTCGTTCAGCACAATTCGTTGCACCGAATGAAGCATTTTCAATATTACAGCCCTTGTATATCTTATTATTAGAGCCAAGTACAGCTGCCCCAACCTTAAACTTAGAGTAAGGTGAATAAGAATTAATCATTGCTTTGTAGCTTTCCAAGACTAGATTAATGTCCTCTATGGATGCTGTATTATTCTGAGAGCTTATTCTTGTACACATATTATCAAGCTGTTCTAATAAATCAGTATTCTCTGTATTCATCACTTAATTGTCACTTCACTTTCTCTGGCACTTTCAATCTGGCACACCCAGGTTTTACCTTGATTTAGAACTATTTCTGTACCATCGGCATAATAATACTTTGTAGAACCGTAATCGTCTGGTTTCTTCCAGGTTACTTCAATCGCATTACCGTCAGTAATATAAAGACCTTTTCCTGTTCCACTTGTAATATAGTTAGGCGTTCCATTCTCGTAATAACTGCCTGTTACATATTTGACAAGAATATTCTTATATCTGAGATGTTCACCTGTTTCCTTATCTATCTGAGCCTGTTCGAATTCATATCTAAAGTACAGTTTTGTTGCCGGATCATAAGTAAACCAAGGTTGATTATTAGAATAGCCAGGGAAAAATTCATTACATGTAACTCCATTCGTAATTGATATGTCATTACTATCATCTTCATTGAATGTATATGGTGCTACATAACTATCTGTATATTCTGTTGGATACTTTTTCTCAAGTACACTTGCAAGTATTCCTTCACCAGATGTATATGCGTTATGAGGTGCTACACGGTCAGTACTTCTAAAGAAATTACAATACACCATTCCTTCCAGAGCATGCATCTCAGGCTTATCAAGATATACCTTTGCATAATCAGAATACCCATAATGAACATAATTAGCCTCAAACTCTTTAGCAAAGAACAAATAATATGTTCTGCAACTTCTAACAGGTCCTATTTTAGTCAATCCCGTTGTATCGCCGAACACTGCACACAGTCTTGTAATACCACCTTCTGCATAAGATTCAAATACTATATCTGCAGCACCAATTGATGATTGTGGCAAAACATCATATACATTGCTAATCATAACCGCAGTAGGTACTTTCTTTGCTACAGCTTCATCAACCCAAAGGCCTGTCAATGTGCTTCTTGCCTGTCCTTCATGTGATGGAACCGTTTCTTTATCAACACTATTATCTCCTGCTTTATTTTCAGTATCAGTAGTGTTTTGTGAATCAACGCTTTGGTTATCGCTCTTTTTCTGGCATGAATTAAATCCAATAATACATACAAGCAAGATGATAACAGCTCCTACAGTAACTGCAATTATACTTTTTTTGTTCATACACATCCCGTCCTCTCAGTTTTTAATATTCAGTTTTAATATTGATTTATATCACTTTGTTATCTTGTAATTCCCAGATTATTAAGTATATTATTCTGATGTTCCTCCATAATCTTCGCTTCTTCCGGAATCATGTGATCAAAGCCAAACAGATGCATCATGCTATGTGCTGTAAGAAATGCTAATTCACGCTTTACAGAATGACCGTATTTGTCGGCCTGCTCGTACACCTTTTCAACAGATATAACAATATCTCCCAGTAGAAGTTCACCTGTATCAGGTTCAAAACAATCTTCTCCATTCTCTTCAAGAAAATCAAAATCTCCTTCTTTCTCATATTCAATCATAGGGAATGAAAGCACATCTGTTGCAGCATCAATTTCTCTGTTCTCTTTGTTAATTTCCTGAATACGGCTATTATTAACTAAAAGCACGCTTACCTCAGCTTCATATGGGCACTTAGCATAATCAATTGCTTCATTAATTACATCACTAATAACCTGTTCATAATCAAAATCGAATATTGGCTGCTTCAACTCTGATTCATCATCAATATTAATTGTCATTATTTGTTTTCCTCCTGTCTTTATATTTGCTTCTGTTATCATTGTGTCGTTCCTCATATTGCTCATAAGCTTTAACTATCTTTTGAACTAGCGGATGTCTTACTACATCCTGGTTAGTCAGCTTAACAAATGCTATGTCGTCCACTTTAGACAATACTCTCATGGCGATATCAAGTCCCGAAACCGTATCCTTAGGCAGATCTTTTTGTGTCTGGTCACCTGTAACAATCACCTTAGAACCAAAGCCGATACGTGTAAGAAACATCTTCATCTGCGCCGGTGTAGTATTCTGTGCTTCGTCTAATATGATAAATGCATTATCAAGTGTACGTCCTCGCATATAAGCAAGCGGTGCAACCTCTATAAGTCCTTTCTCCATATTAGCTGTAAAACTTTCAGCACCCATTATCTGATAAAGTGCATCATACAGCGGTCTAAGATATGGATCAACCTTACTTTGCAAATCACCCGGCAAAAATCCAAGCTTTTCACCCGCTTCAATTGCAGGTCTTGTCAGAATAATTCTTCCAACTTCATTATTCTTGAATGCTGTAATAGCCATTGCCATCGCGAGATAGGTTTTACCTGTTCCAGCAGGTCCAATACCAAATACAATCATCTTATTACGTATCTCATCAACATACTTCTTCTGACCCAATGTTTTAGGCTTTATAGGTTTTCCAGAGATTGTTCTACATATCAAATCACCATCGACCTCAAGTATTGCACTTTCCTTTTCTTCATACGATAATGCAAGTGCATAATCCACATTCTGTTCCTGTATAACATTCCCCCTCTTTGATAATTCAATAAGATTGCTAATTACGCTGGCTGCCCTCTTTGCATTAACATCTCCACCAATAATCTTAACCTCTGAATCTCTTAGTATAATTGTAACCTTTAATGTCTTCTCTATCTTTTTTGCATATGCATCGAATTGTCCGAATACATTCTGACTATGCTCTAATGGTATATCAACAATCTTCTCAATTACACTCATATAATCTCCATTCTATATATCCTTTTTACTCATCTATATAACCAGTATTCTTATATTGAGTTTTCAGACTACATAGACATCTGTAAACTCCATCTGTTAGCTCTATTTTAACACTACTATCTATTATTTGAATACCCTTTTTTTCTAATTTTTTCAAATAAATGTTCAAATTGTCATTCAAAATGCGTTCTGCCTGTTCCTGACTATAGACACTTTCCATTTCTTCATACTCAATATACCTTGTCATCCCAGTTTTTACTGGGGTGCAGAAATTTTCTGTCAGATATACACTATTTTGATTGTTTATTTGTACATATTTGTCATACATATTAAAAAATAGATTCATTTTCATATCTATTCCAAAAATGCTTATAAGATATGTACGTTTTTCCTTTCCCGTATAATTCTTAAACACATATTTTTCATCAAGCAGGTCTTCATATTCTATATTATGTTCAATAATAATATCAGCATCGCCTCTAACATAATTAACAGACACCACTTCTTTATTATCACCAATAATAGGTACTTCAGAACTTACAAGGATATCACCAGCCTTAATTTCATCACCAGCCTTAACCTGGGGTGTCCCTGTTCTTGTAATAATTGACACAATTATGCCATCTGTATCTGCAATCAATGAACGTGCAGATGTATCATTATCAATTGTTTTTATCTGTGTTTCATTCTCTTTTATATGAAGTACAAGTCTCGTCCCTTTAATTTCCGCAGAAACCCATGTTATATCATCAAAATCCTGTCTTATCCTGCTCTCAATAGCACTACAATCGAAATCAGCTATATGCATTCCTGGCGATACATTATTATTCTCCAGATACCTTATTAAGGTAGTATCAGTATAATATGTATTGCCTGTTTTACGCCTTACATCACCCAATGCTTTGAATTGTTTGATATTAGTGTAGAATATACAACCATTCTCATCAAAGCTTATATTCCAGATTTTAATTCCGGATGCTCTGCATATATTAATAAAACGTTCAGGAGTGCCTTTTGTAATACAAACCTTAACATATCCCTTTAAAAGCATTATTATACTATTCATAACTCGATTGAACTTATCACTCCCTCAATGTGAATATCTTCATTGTTATAATATACAATATTAAGTCGTTGTCCATTGACTGTAACTGTACCGGTTTTTGTAAGCATTTTTATTCTTACTCTGCTATATTCTATAATTGATTTAAAATTCTCTATATGTACCTGTCTATAACCTATAGCTGTAATTACAGGCATACCATCGCATACATCCTGTGGCAGACCAAGCTTTTTAACTAATCCCATAAGTTAACCGCCTTAGTCAAAGTACAATATACAAGAATGATGTTGATGTAGATTGTAGGTGGAATGATGGATATGATGAATGTGATTGATGGTTAGAGGGCATAGAAAAAAGAGCTGCACATTAATGATTGATATCATCAATGGACAGCTCCATCATAATTTAATTAGTTAAATTTACGTTTTCTAGCTGCTTCAGACTTTTTCTTACGTCTTACGCTTGGCTTCTCATAATGCTCTCTTTTACGAATCTCCTGCTGAATACCGGCTTTAGCACAGTTTCTTTTAAATCTACGTAAAGCGCTATCTAAAGTTTCATTATCTTTAACGATTACATTTGACATGTCTCACCTAACCACCCTTCTGCTGCAGATTGTGCACAACAATACTACGGGTATTAATTAATTGCACAACTACGATTATATCATATAAATTAAATACGTCAACATATTTTTTTGATTTTGTGCATTTTTTTTGAATAATTAATGCTATTAAATATGTGATTATTTAATCATATTACTAAGTTGAGCCTTAGCCTCTTTAAGAAGTTCATCAATTCCTGATGGATTCTTACCTCCAGCCTGAGCCATATTAGGACGACCACCGCCGCCACCGCCAACTAAAGCTGCAACTGCTTTAATAAGGTTACCTGCATGTGCACCCTTTGCAATAGCATCATCTGTAGCCATAGCGATAAGATTAACCTTGTCACTTCCCTGAGAAGAAGCAAGTAATACAACACCTGAACCAATCTTCTCTTTTAATGAATCGCCAAGTGTTCTAAGACCATTCATATCTACATCTGCAAGTTTAACACCAAGGAATTTGACGCCATTAACTTCACATACGTCGTTCATAACGTCTCCCATTGATTCACTTGCTAATTTATTCTTAAGCTTTTCATTCTCTGATGAAAGAGTCTTAATCTCATCAGCCATTGTATTAATCTTCTTAATCAGCTGTGAAGGCTCTGATTTAGCTGCCTTACAAGCCTCATTAAGTTCATTCTCAATGTCTTTGTAATAATTGATAACACCCTGTCCTGTAAGAGCTTCAATTCTTCTTACGCCTGCAGCAACACCTGCTTCAGATACTATCTTGAATAACATAATGTTAGAAGTATTAGCAACATGAGTACCACCACAAAGTTCTGTAGAGAAATCACCCATCTTAACAACTCTAACGCTTTCGCCGTATTTCTCACCAAATAATGCCATTGCGCCAGTCTTCTTGGCTTCTTCAATGCCCATTACTTCAGTTACTACTGGAAGTCCATTAGCTATCTCTTCATTAACAATCGTTTCAACCTTAGCAAGTTCCTCAGCTGTTAAGCTCTGGAAGTGTGTAAAGTCAAATCTTAATCTATCTGGTGTTACAAGTGAACCTGCCTGCTCAACATGAGTTCCAAGTACAGTTCTTAAAGCATTCTGTAACAGATGTGTTGCACTATGGTTCTTACATGTATCAGCTCTGTTTGCTTCGCAAACCTTTAATGTAACTGTTTCACCTGTCTGAATCATGCCTTTAGTCATCTTACCTACATGACCAATCTTGCCACCCTTAAGCTTAATTGTTTCAGCAACTTCGAATTCGCCTTCTGGTCCTGTAATTACACCACAGTCACCTTCCTGGCCACCCATTGTTGCATAGAATGCTGTCTCATCAACGATAATAGTACCATTATCTCCATCAGCTAAAGCATTAACAATCTCATCTTCATTAGTAAGAACTGTTACTTTTGAAGTATTACATAATTTGTCATAGCCAACGAATGCACTTGTAACAGAAGCATCAATTGAATCATAAACAGTTGCATCTGCACCCATATAGTTTGTTGTTTTACGAGTTATACGCGCTTTAACACGCTGTTCTTCCATAGCAGTCTTAAAGCCTGCTTCATCTATTCCGATACCTTTTTCTTCAAGAATCTCCTGTGTTAGATCAAGAGGGAATCCATAAGTATCATATAATTTGAAAGCATCATCACCTGAAAGTGTCTTTGTTCCAGTTTTCTCAAGCTCTGCAATATAATCGTTGAGAATGCTTAAGCCCTGATCAATTGTGTCGTTGAACTTTTCTTCTTCATTAGCAATTACATTAAGAATAAGCGCTTTCTTTTCTTCAAGTTCTGGATAACCGTCCTTTGAAGTTTCAATCACTGTCTTACATAACTCAGCAAGGAATGTTCCTTCAATACCAAGTAATCTGCCGTTTCTTGCAGCTCTTCTAAGTAATCTTCTAAGAACATATCCACGACCTTCATTAGAAGGCATAATACCATCAGATACCATGAATGTTACTGAACGAATATGGTCTGTGATAAGTCTGATTGACACATCTGTCTTATCATTCTCCTGATACTTAACATTAGCCATCTCACATACTTTATTACGAAGTGCACATAATGTGTCAACGTCAAAGATAGAGTCAACATCCTGAACAACAACAGCAAGTCTCTCAAGACCCATACCTGTATCAATATTCTTCTGAACAAGTTCAGTATAATTGCCTTTACCATCGTTATTAAACTGTGTGAATACATTATTCCATACTTCCATATAACGGTCGCATTCACAACCAACTGTACAACCTGGTTGACCACAGCCATACTTCTCGCCACGATCATAATATATCTCTGAACATGGTCCACAAGGTCCCGCACCATGCTCCCAGAAGTTATCTTCTTTGCCAAATCTAAAGATTCTGTCAGCTGGAATACCGATTTCCTTATTCCATATCTCAAATGCTTCATCATCCTCAAGGTAGATACTTGGATACAATCTGTTAGCATCAAGTCCAACAACCTCTGTTAAGAATTCCCAAGACCAATGAATTGCTTCTGTCTTAAAGTAATCACCGAATGAGAAGTTACCAAGCATCTCAAAGAATGTACCATGTCTTGCTGTCTTACCAACATTCTCAATATCACCAGTTCTAATACACTTCTGACATGTTGTAACTCTTTTTCTAGGTGGTATCTCCTGACCTGTAAAATAAGGCTTTAAAGGTGCCATACCAGAATTAATTATAAGTAAACTATTATCGTTATGAGGAACAAGAGAAAAACTCTTCATCTTAAGATGGCCCTTACTTTCAAAAAAGTCGAGGAACATTCTTCTTAACTCATTAACACCGTACTTTTCCACTTTTGTTAATCCTCCTAATTTTGCGCTAATATGTATATTAACATACAACATACGCTATTTCAACTTTTTATTATTTGACAACAATATTCATAATCTTGCCTTTAACATAGATCTCTTTAACAATTGTTTTATCCTTAATTGCATTAGCAACTGATGCTACTGCTTTAGCTTTTTCTTTAACAGATGCTTCATCTTCATCAAGTGCTATTGAAACCGTTCCCTTAACCTTACCGTTAACCTGAACACCGATTTCAATTGTATTCTCAATTGTTGAAGCTTCATCATACTCTGGCCATTTTTCGTATGCAATTGTCTCATTATGTCCTAATAACTGCCATAACTCTTCACCAACGTGAGGACAGATACATGAGAACATCTTAATAAAACCTTCTGCATAAGAACGAGGACACTTGCCTGCTTTAACAGCTGCATTCATGAATATCATCATCTGACTGATTGCTGTATTGAATCCTAAGTTCTCAAAATCAGCTGTAACCTTCTTAACAGTCTGATGATATACCTTAGTAAGTGTATCATCATTATCATCAGTAAGATTTTCTTCATTAGTGAAGTAATTCCATACCTTACCTATGAATCTTCTTGCGCCTTCAACACCCTGCTGGCTCCATGGTTTTGAAGCTTCAAGAGGTCCCATGAACATCTCATAGAGACGAAGTGTATCTGCACCGTAATCTTTAACAATATCACTTGGATTAATAACGAATTCAGGGAAACGTTTACCCATCTTAATACCGTTAGAACCAAGAATCATACCCTGATGAACAAGCTTCTTGAATGGTTCCTTTACAGGTGATAAGCCTTTTTTATAAAGGTACTGATTCCAGATTCTTGAATACATAAGATGACCAACTGCATGCTCTGGTCCACCAATATACAAATCAACTGGCATCCAATGTTTGAGTAATTCCTGATTAGCGAATTCATTATCATTATCCGGATCAATATAGCGAAGATAATACCAGCTTGAACCAGCACTACCAGGCATTGTAGAAGTCTCTCTCTTGCCCTTGACACCATTATTATTATTATTATACTGTTTCCATTCTGTTGCATTCTCAAGTGGTGCCTGTCCGTTCTTACCTTTGTAATCTTCAAGTTCTGGTAAGATTAATGGGAGCTCTTCATCAGCTAATACATGAATCTTTCCATCCTCTTCATATACAACAGGAACAGGTTCGCCCCAGTATCTCTGTCTTGCGAAAATCCACTCTCTAAAGTGATAATTAACTTTCTTTTCCGCAACACCCATCTTAACTAATTTATCTGTAATAGCTTCTTTTGCTTCCTCAACTGTAAGACCTGTGAACTCTTCTGAATTAATTAACTTACAGCCTTTTCCAAGATAATCGCCCTTTTCAAATGCTTTCGCGCTAACATCAGCGCCTTCAATAACCTGAATCATAGGAATCTTATGAACGATTGCATATTCAAAATCTCTCTGATCATGTGATGGAACAGCCATTACTGCGCCTGTACCATAATTAGCAAGTACGAAATCACCAATGAATAATGGAACTTCACGTCCGTTAACAGGATTAACTGCGTAGATACCCTTTAACTGACATCCTGATTTTGTCTTATTAAGTTCAGTACGATCCATATCATTCTTCTTTAATGTCTCGTTAATATAAGCCTGAACTTCTTCTTTATTCTCAACTCTTGGCATAAGATCCTGAACAGTCTTTCCGTCTGGAGCAAGTACCATAAATGTAATACCATAGATTGTTTCAATACATGTTGTATAGATAGAGAAATCTCCACCACCAACAATATTGAATTTGACCTGAACACCTTCTGATTTGCCAATCCAATGTCTCTGCATCTCTTTTGTTGATTCTGGCCAATCTATCTCATCAAGTCCAGAAAGAAGTGTCTCAGCGAATGCTGGCTGATCAATTACCCACTGTTTCATATTCTTACGAACAACAGGGAATCCACCACGCTCTGATTTACCGTCAATTACCTCATCATTAGAGAGAACTGTACCTAATTCTTCACACCAGTTAACTGGCATATCAATGTACTTGGCATATCCATCAAGATAGAGATTCTTGAATATCCACTGTGTCCATTTGTAGAACTTAGGGTCACTTGTCGCAAGCATTTTCGACCAATCATAATCAAAACCTAATTCCTTCAGCTGGCCTGTGAATGTCTCAATATTCTTCTGCGTAAATCCATTAGGATGATTACCAGTACTAACTGCATACTGCTCAGCTGGAAGACCAAATGAATCATAACCCATTGGATGTAATACATTATATCCCTGCATTCTCTTCATTCTTGATGTAATATCGGTTGCTGTATATCCTTCCGGATGTCCTGCGTGAAGACCTACACCTGATGGATAAGGGAACATATCAAGTACATAGTACTTAGGTTTGCTAAAATCCCATACATCAGTTTTGAATGTCTGATTCTCCTCCCAGTATTTTTGCCATTTTTTCTCAATTACTTTCGAGTTGTAAACTTTTTCCATAACTTCCTCCATTATTTAAAAATACATAAAAAACCTCTCGCCCCATAACATCGAGGCGAAAGATTGTAATTTTACAATAGTTTTATTGATTATTCGATGTCGCATCAATCTGCTCGAATGTATCTTCCTTTGCAGCCTTCTTAGCATCACTACGCTTGCGAAGATTCTTTCCTATAATTACTGCTAATGTAATTAACCCACACATAATGATAAATACTACTATTTCATATATAATCTCTCCAACTAACATACTAAGCATTGGTATCATATCTTAACCTCCATATATAATTCATATTATAGTACATCTTCAAAATACAAAACTATATGTATTCTAACACATTGTTTAAACTGTAGCAATTAATTTACAACTAATTTCAAAAAATATTTTTATAAATGCTGTTGACATAATTCACGCTATGACATATTATAAGTTTAACAACTGTATTAGTGCACATAGTACAGTTAGAAATTATCGATAATTAAAACAATAAGCAACGAATGCTACACGCAATGAATGCTAAAGAAATGGAGGAATCAATGTTCAATATAGACATTATGTCACGAAGCCCCGTATATGAACAGATAATCAAACAGGCACAGGACTTTATATTAACGGGATTATTAAAGCCTAATGATAAGATGCCTTCAGTACGAAGTCTATCCGTATCACTTGCTATCAATCCTAATACTATTCAAAAAGCATACAGTGAATTAGATCGTATGAAGATTATATATACGGTGCCTGGTAAAGGCTCATTTGTATCAGAAGATGCTCAGGCTATTCTTCATTCTTCGCAATATGGCAAACTAACAAACTTTGAGAATACAGTACATGACTTTAAGCTTGCTGGTATTCCAAAAGAAGAATTACAAAAAATAATAAGTAAAATATATGAAGAAGGGAAATAACAGATGATTGAAATTAATAATATTACTAAATCATTCGACGATTTTACAGCATTAAATAATGTAACCTGCAGAATTAATGACGGCTGCATATATGGCATGGTTGGTTCTAACGGTGCCGGTAAATCAACATTCTTAAGAGTACTAACAGGAATATACAAAGCTGATAACGGTGAGGTTCTATATGACGGAGCCAATGTATACGATAATCCAGCAGTTAAGGAACAGTTGGTATTCGTTGCTGATGAATTATTCTTCCTGCCAGGTGCATCAATGAAAAAAATGGCTGAATACTACAGTACAATTTATGAAGCATTTGACAATAAAAGATTCGAACACCTGACCAAAGAATTCAAGCTTGACCCTAAGAAAGCTATCTCCTCTTTCTCAAAAGGAATGAAGCGTCAGGCTGCAATAATACTCGCTCTATCAGCAAAGCCAAAGTATCTTTTCTTTGATGAGACATTCGACGGACTTGATCCAGTAATGCGACTTCTTGTCAAAAAACTTATATGCAAGGATGTAGCCGATTACAACGCTACCGCAATAATCACGTCTCATTCTCTACGTGAATTAGAAGACATCTGCGATCATCTCGCACTTCTACACAAAGGCGGTCTTGTTCTCGACAGTGACATAATCAATCTAAAGACATCACAATTCAAGGTACAGATTGGATTTGGAGATGTATTTGACAAGGAACGTTTTAATGGCTTGGATATTACCAGATACCAGCAGGAAGGTTCAATCGCTAATATGATTATTAATGGTGACCATGATGAAACACTTCGTTTGCTGCAGGATATGAATCCTCTTATCCTTGACGTTCTACCACTTACGCTTGAAGAGATATTCACTTATGAGATGGAATCATTAGGCTATGAATTCGATATTGACATCGACCAGTCAGAAACAACAGGAGGAAGTAATAATGAATAAAAAGAACAATTTCAATCTTAAGCTTTATCTCGCAACTTTGCAACAAATAAAAAGCATTATAATTATTGCATCCGTATTAATTGTTGCTATATCAATTTTTATTCCTGTGCAAGAATATATGTCAATTCAGGAAGCAATAAAATCAGCTGCTAATTCTGGTGTCAATACAGACCTTTCTAACTTCTTTATGTTTGATTATAATGCACCACGATCAACTGTTTACCTCTTATTAATTATGGTACTTCTAGCACCTTTGTTGTCTCTGTTTTGCTGGCATTATCTTACTAAAAGAAATACAAGTGACTTCTATCACTCACTTCCTTATACAAGAAGATGTCTTTATATAACACAGACACTTGCAATAATATCTGTTTTAGTTGTAGTAACAATGCTCTCTCTTATTGCATCGTTAATTTGCTATAAAGCATTTAGCGCATATATTAATATAGAGATTCCAGCACTAATCAAAATGCATATTGGAATATTATGTGCTTCCATTCTATGCAGTCAGGCAATAGCTATTGGCTGTTTTATTACAGGAACTGTATTCTCTAACATTATTGCATCCGGGCTGATTATATTCTTCCCAAGATTTTTGCTTACTATCACTTTGACTGTAATAACTTCAGCTGTAGCCATTCTTTCAAGTGAGAATTTTCTTCCGCTGCTTGATAATCAGTACAATTGCATAACATCAGTAGTCTTGACGTCACTTACCAACAGCAACCGTTGGTACACAGGACTTCTAAGTGTATCATCACAATTATATACAATTGCACTTGCATTAATATATATGGTAATTGCTGGTGTACTTTTTGTCAAAAGGAAGAGCGAATCAGCCACTAAGGCCGCTCCAAGCAAGATAACAGGTGCTATAATCCGTGTAGTTATTGCAATTACGATATGTATGTTTGCTGTATTAACTATAATTTCCAATGAATATCATGGTGGTTCAGGTGATAGCTATCTTACCGTAACTATCTCAGTTGCTGTTATTGCAGCACTTGCGGTATTCCTTTACGAGGGCATTGCTAACAAATCCGTTAAAATCATTCGCCATTGTATTCCATCAATTGTAATAGCTTATGCCGTATCAGTAATCATATATTTTTCGATAAATGCTTTTATCGGTTATGTAGGTAGCTATAATCCTGAAATCAATGATATTAATTATGTGACCGTTGCGCCATCTAGTGATTCTTCTTCTGTTAGTTACGGATATACAACAAGTTCTGATGCAGTACACGAACTTAGCGAATTCTACACTTCAAAGATTAAAATAACTGATACAAAAATATATACACTTATGAAGGATGCCTTATCAAACAATCAGGAACATCTCTATGAAGACTACTCGTTCAGTTATTATGCAAACGATAATAATCTTAAGCCATACAAATTCATGATTCGTTCCAACGGAATGTCACATTACCGTATAATATACCTATCTCAAGATGAGATTAAGGAGATTTCAACTTTACTTAATAATAACGCTGAATATCAGAACGCTTATAGAACTCTTCCGGATTACGATAATTCAACTATAGACATTGCTGGTGGAAGCTCTGAAGCATTTACTCCTGAAAGAGCAAAAGAGATATATACAACTTTACAAAAAGAATACAAAGAAGCTGATTTTCAGAATATACTGCTAAACAATTCATGTAATACAAATATGCGCAATATTATCATTACAACATATATTGATGGTGTCAAATACTGCCGCACTATTCCTATAACATCATATCTTCCAGAGACACTTACTGCCACCTTTAATGCGCTGAACCAGCATGCTGTCTCAACAGGGTATATAAGTGAAATCAAGGATTTGTTACAGGATGCAATTAATGGTGAAACAAGTACCAATGAGAATGCACAGCGTCTGTACTTCCTATTCTTTAGTGATACATTCGATACACGAAACAGTATCTCAATCAGTGATTACATTAAGACTAATCCTGACAAAGGTATAGAAACACTAAAACTTATATATAATAAGCTTGATAACTGTGATAAAAACAATCATTACGACTTCAATGATAATTCAATAATGGTATGCTATACACGAAAAAGTCCAGATAAATCTACTTCATCAACATATCTATCAATCTATATTGAATACTAATTGGTAATTACAACATAATTGGCCGGCCACCGAACTATATACATTCGATGACCGGCCATTATTGCCTTCATATCTAATTCAATTTATAATTTTACAATTTCTCCCATTCACCTGATTTGATGAATGTCTCAGCCATATCTTCAGAAGCTTTAATAATCTTATCTTCATAACCGATTATGCCTAATAGTTTGATAGCATTCCTATTAGTTGCTCTTCCATCAAACAATGTATAATTGAAATGAATATCATTATCTGAGATATCTTCCTGAAAGTGAAAATTATTGTAACATTTCTCAAGAATATACGTAAGTTCAATATCATGAGTAGCTGCAAAACATAATGAATTGCCGCATGACATACTCTTTAATATCTGTGAAGATGCGGATATACGTTCTATTGTATTAGTTCCGCGAAGCACCTCATCAATAAAGCAAAGCACCGGCTGCTCACTATTCTTAATACTATCAACAATTCTCTTAAGCGACTTAATCTCGACCATAAAGTAACTCTCACTGCCACTTAGATTATCCTGTAAAGCCATTGAAGTCATAATTCTAAAGAAAGAACCCCTGTATCTCTCTGAAACTGAGGTATATATAGTCTGCGATAATATTGCATTAATTGCAACGGTCTTTAAGAATGTTGACTTACCAGAAGCATTGGAACCAGTCAAAAGCACAGCCTTATCAACACTTATCGAATTCGCTACCGGTTCACTGATAAGCGGATGATACAAATTAACTACATCAACCACCTTACTATTATATACAAATTCAGGCTTGCAGTAATAAGGCATCAGCTGTCTAAATGAACCAATTGCAATACTACTCTCAATTGTACCCAAAGTATCAAACATATCAGTAATATCTTCCTGCCTATCGCTTAGAAGACGAACCATACTATTGAACTTCATCAAATCCCAATGTGTTATCATACAAAAATAATCAATGAATATTTCTGCAATAGAGCCACTTCCTGCGCCTGTACCTGCAAGCAGTGATGAATTTCTTCTAATGCTGGCAAATGTTTTCGCGAATCCTTTAAGCTTTGGATTATACTTATCCAATCCGCTAACCTTCAAATCACTTATGTCTTCTGAACAATTAATCATTCTAACAATTAATTTTACACAACTATAATAATTCTCAACCTTGGCTTTTTTCTTATAATAGTCTATTATGGCAAATCCCATTGCTCCTATAACAAGAATAATTCCAAGTGATGGATTAAATCCTATACAATACACAAGTGATGCAACAATCAACACATTACACAATATATCTAACAAACTGCTTTCAGGCTCTAAATCCATAATTATATCAATATAATCAGATACCGAAACATTTCTTGCATAGCCTAAAGCAACGAACTTTTTCTGAACATTAATTCTATCATCTTCATTCTCCGTAAAGTACTCCGCAAGTCTGTCTCTTTCCTTTAATATCTCATCATTACTTTCGGGTGTTCTAAGCATTCTATATAGATATTCCTGTCCAACCGATGAATTAGTATTATTAATAAGTCCAAATACTTCATCCATGCTAAGGTCATTCCATGTTATATCATCAACCGCATTCAGATTCTTATTCTTCTGTAATGTCTTATAGAATAATTTGGACATACGTTCATATTCTTCGTAACTGTTGCGATTCTTAGGAACAGCTCCCCAGCTATTCTTTAACTTTTGATATATTTTTTTCTTGTTTCTAATATTGGTTGATATAGAGATATACGCTAATACAACTATTACACCTACACCAAAAACAATCCACTCAGTAATCTGCATACCTTAACTCCTTCTGCGCTCTCATATTTTATGAGATATATTTTTGTCACTAGTATCATATCATAAGAAAAAATTAAATACAATGTAGTCTTTACTTTTGTGCACTAAAGTGTTACAATTTGATTGCACATTTGAAATAAAGAAAATAATACCTTACTATTTGAATAAGGTACGGAGGATTAATATGAGTTTTAATTTTATCACAAAATTACCAATTCCAAAGGACATAAAAGCACAATATCCTGTATCAGAGGATCTTGTCAAAATCAAACAACAAAGAGATATTGAAATAAAGGACATAATCACAGGAAAGTCAGACAAGTTCTTAGCGATTATTGGACCTTGTTCAGCTGATAACGAAGAAGCTGTAATGGATTATACACTTAGACTTACTAAGGTACAGGAAAAAATCAAAGATAAAGTAATCATTGTTCCAAGAATATATACTAATAAGCCAAGAACAACAGGTCTTGGTTACAAGGGAATGCTTCATCAACCAGATCCAGAAGGTAAGCCAGATCTTCTTAATGGACTAATTGCTATTAGAAAGATGCATCTTGATATATTACGTGAAACACATCTATCTACTGCAGATGAGATGCTTTATCCAGAGAACTTCTGGTATCTTGCTGATTTACTCTCATACGTTGCAGTTGGTGCACGTTCTGTTGAAGATCAACAGCATAGATTAACAGTCAGTGGTATGGATATTCCTGCTGGTATGAAGAATCCAACAAGTGGTGATATCTCAGTTATGCTTAACTCAGTTGTCGCAGCACAAAGCAGTCATACATTCATCTACAGAGGATGGGAAGTTAATACTTCTGGTAATGAATTAGCACACACAATACTTCGTGGTGCTGTTAATAAGCATGGTCAGTGTATTCCAAATTACCATTATGAAGATCTCATCAGATTGCTTGCTATGTATAACGAAAGAGATTTAAAGAATCCAGCTGTAATAGTTGATGCTAACCACAGCAATTCTAATAAACAGTATGGTGAACAGGTACGAATCGTCAAGGAAGTTCTTCACAGCTGCCGTCATTCTCAGGACGTACGTAACCTTGTTAAAGGTGTAATGATTGAAAGTTATATTGAGCCAGGCTGCCAGAAAGTTGGCGATGGTGTATACGGCAAATCAATCACTGACCCTTGTCTTGGTTGGGATGAATCAGAACGACTTCTCTATGATATAGCTGAATCACTTTAATATTAAAAAGGTAACTACTAACCTATTATTCATAGGTATGTAGTTACCTTTTTTACTAACCTATTATGTTATTCATAGAATCTGATACAATCTTGCCATCACACAATCTAACTATTCGATTAGTTTTATTAGCAATATTCTCATCATGTGTTACAATAATAACCGTTTTACCCGATTCGTTAATCTTCTTTAATACATTCATTACATCCTGCCCTGTTTTCTGATCCAGCGCTCCAGTCGGTTCATCTGCAAGAATAATATTCGCACCTGATACTAACGCTCTTGCAATTGCAACTCTCTGACGCTGTCCACCAGACATATTCTGTGTATTTTTATTAATCAATTCACTAATCTCTAATTCATCGAATATATTATTGATTAAGATTTTTCTTGTCTTCTTCTTAACATTATTAGCTAATAAAGGTAATTCAACATTCTCATAAGATGAGTAATGGTCCATTAATGCAAAATGTTGAAATACAAATCCAATCTTTTCTTTCCTAATATCACATAACTGTCCCTGATTATATCCTGATATATCTTTACCCTCAAAATAGTATTCACCATCAGTAAGACTATCCATACATCCAATTATATTCAATAATGTGGATTTGCCAGAACCTGAGGGTCCCATTACAGCAACAAACTCACCATCTGTAATTGTAATACTAATATTATCCAATGCATTATCTTCATATTCGTTATATCTCTTTGAGACATTCTTTAATTCTATCATATAATACCTTTCTTTCGCATTACTAGTTAATTAATCATTGTGATATAACAAATCAATAGGATTTGATTTGCTAATTATAAAAGCGGGAATACATGCGGTAACAATAACCATAATAATACAAAGCAAAATCAACAATATTGGTACATATATGTTATGAGCCAAAAGAAGAGATTTGTCATACATCTCAATTCCAGTCACATACTTTCTATTAATCTGTATCATTCTTATAGCATATGCCATGATAAATGATAAGAATAGAATAAAAGCATTCTCAATAATTAGCGACGCTATTATCTCTCTTTTTTTAATACCTATAGCATACATTACGCCGTATTCATATCTCTTATTCAAGCATGAGATAATTGCAGAACTTGATATTGTTATTGCCGCCATAATTATTAGAATGACTGATGAATTTCTTAAATTATCATTGGTTAAATTATTAGTTTCTAAACCATCATTAATATTATCAGTAATACTTTCAATTGATATAAACATATCTTTTTCTTTGGCATATTCATATATAGCCTTCTCTACTTCGGCTTTATTCTCTTTATCACATTGATAATAGATTGTATTAACATCCATTCCAGATGTATATAGCATTGTATGATCTTCTCTTAATATAAGTAATAAATAATCCATTGAGAGATCCTCAATAATACTCTTACCGGTAGGATCCTCTGGAACTATCCACTTTTGTCCTTCACTAATATATCCCACAACAATCCCGTTACAATCTTGTTGAATGTCAATCACTGTACCTAGTGGTATAGCATCTTTATATGCATGTCCAACATACACTGGCAGATTACCATTAGCATCAATATATGTATCTTTATTAAAGTAAGATGAAATCCTGTCCTCTTCATATGTAATATTAACAATATTCATAAAATCAACATCTGCAGTCATTACACCAAATAAAAAACAATCTGTAGCATTATTATTATAACTTCTCTTTAAATCCCTACATATCCTCACTGCTTCATTATTACTGTTAAGAAGCTTTGAATGTGTTCGATTCAAATTATAAAAACCCGAATGCATCACGCCATTAGTTTCATTAACCTCAGCATAGAATGTATTAAATGAATCCATTCCTCTATAGTCATATTCATTCAAGAATTTGATATAATATGTATTATCTACCGACTGATATGTACCTGTTATATCATCTATCCATAACTTATCCTTGAGATAGTTTGTCAAAACTGAATCCATTAGATACAACGATACAAGACTCATTGTGAGCATAAGCAACACTGGCACAATTCTCCTTGATATCGAATCAAAAGTTATCTTTATCACATTATGTATATGCATATATTCTCCCTTACTTCATCTACATATGTAGTGCTACTTCTTCATTGCTTTATTAATTGATATTTTAGATATATTTTTGAAAGGAATTATTATTGAGCATATAATCACGCTTATCATTATCAAAGCAAATGCTGCTATATTCATCAACGCTATTCGAAAATTATATAAAGCAAAAACATTCCTATTAAAAATCATATATCCAATTAATATCATTACAAAGGAAATGAGTGACAGTTTTAATATATCCGCTAATAGAATTCTCATAATCTGCATTCTATTCATTCCATATGCTTTTCTAATTACAATTTCTTCTTTTCTTTGCGAATACCATAATTCAGACATTATAATGCAGTTAAATAGACAAAACACATAGACTATCACATTAATATCAGCATTATTTTTTGATAAGCTTTTTGCAATAACGCTTTCACCTCGAGAATTAATCTGTTTAGCCTGTAGCATAATACTATCACCACATTGGTTTTGTAATAAACTAAAGATATTATCATATGTTTTTTTAGTATCATATTCATTACTTTCAATGTACATATTCAAGCGAGATTTAATACCAATATCCTTCTTTAAATTATCACCTATACTTCCATAAGATAATACTATCTTGTTATCCCAATAATCTGAGCCATCGCTTCCAATTATACCAACCACATCATAATTCTCATTATCAATCGTAATGTATGGAATCTCATTATTATACTGCATATAAGCTTCCTTAGCTTTACCTATAGCAACCTCTCTACGATTGCTATTAGCTAGCGGAAGTCTGCCATTCATCAATGGATACATCTGGCTCTCATTAGATGTAATTATAATCTCAATCTGATAATTACCAGCCAATTGAGCTACAGACGCAGCTATCTTATTCTTTATACTTATATTACACTCTTTGGTTGACAATATATCAGAATAATCTACTGTTTTATCACCAATATAGTTAATACTAACATGTGTAGTTGAGCTATAATACGATGTAAGTCTATCCTGCTCCTTATTATAGGCCTGATTAAAGATAGCAAGTCCTCCAAAAACTGTAATATACATTATAATCTGTGAGAAAAGAAAATATATAGAAATTGATCTGTATCTAAAAAGATTATTGAACATCTTCTTTATATAATTCATCACATCCATTACCTTCCTTATCATGTTTGGAATCGAATATCAACTTTCTTGCTTTTAAAAATCCTTTATATGACATAGGCAACATATCATTGTTATCAAAGTATATTGAATTATCTCTCATATCTATAACATGCCCTATATTAACAATAAAAGATCTGTGTATTTTAATAAACTCATTCTTATCAACAACGTTGTATATTTGTTGCAAAGAAACATTACTCAATTCAAGATTATCTTTTTTAAAATGTATTGTTGTGTTGTGATTGTATACATCAATATATACAATATCTATTATCTTATTTTCTTTTAGATTGTTTTTTTGAATGATTTTATCACCAACCCTAATTATACCGTGTATATTCATCCCTTTTCTCCCTACGCATAACAAAAAGTAATCACTTTGTATAATTAACAAACAAATCTGCATTCTTCTCTTTCCATAAGTTATATGCATTTTCATCTGTTATATCATAGCTGTAATCACTTTTAATGCAATATGTTAATTCCTTATCATTAGGTATTTTTATCATATATATATAATCAAAATAATCTATCCCACCAGATATATCTTTAATATCAATATATACCGGTGTGGTTATATCAACTTGCTTTTCTGCTAATAAAGCAGCTTTAGTTTCAACATTACCATCAAGTATATTCTTTTTTAATTCGCTAAAATAATATACTTTTTGTCCACTTACTTTACTTATGGTATAACAATCTTCAAGATCTTGTTCAGATACACCATATATTTCAAGCTTCATATCTGAATCAGTATTTAAAAATTCATAAAGTGCAAATGTAATACACTTGACATCATGTTTTTCAAATTGATTATCTCCATAATAAAATAATGTATATAGAATATCTCTATCTCTTACATATTCTGCTTCATCATATTCAATACCATATGATATATGTATTGTACCGCCTTCTCTACGAGTTATAGATTTTGTACCAATCGGCTTGATTTTTTCTTTAAAAGTATTAATAATTGATGGATAATCTGCACTACAACTATATTTAATATCATCCTCTAAATCATATATACAATTATTTTTAACATTATATAACGGAATACTAACCTTTTCTGTAGAACCAGGTAATGTTGTTGTCCAAACCCCATCTACTATATCGCTTCCATTATTTATTCTATCATTATTAGCACTAGAACTAGTTATATCGTCATTACTGTTAGTCTCAACTGTTGGATTGATAATATTCACATCCTCTTCAATCTCCTTTTTTGAACAAGCAGTAAGCAAAAGCAAGCATATACCTAGACTTATGACTATGTTATGTTTAATTTTCATAATCCTCCATACAAAAACAACAGTTAATATCTTTATAATATTAATTGTTGCAATTATTATTAATCTTGTGATAAACGTCGAGTCTCAACTGCTGAAGGTCTATTATTAAGAAAGACCTTATGAATCGAATCATAGCCTTCAGACCAGTCGTAATCATGTGTATATGATGTTGATCCATTCTGAATTCCTGTGGTGTAAAAATCTGTTTCACCATTATCACGATAATTCCATACGCCTGTAGAAGATCTAACAGAATCGTTCACATTAGTATATGCTTCTGCATTTCTCATTGTACTTGTACAATCTACATATAGAGAACAATTTCCATATCCATTCAAATCAGTTTCTGAATATCCGCGAAAACAGTTACAGATAATACAAATGTTAGAATAAGTGCTAATGATAATACTTTCTTCTTATTCATATTGTTCATCCTCCTTTCTTCTTTGATAAAGCAACTATAATACACATTATTGCATATATCAATATTCAACGCGTGAAACGACATTATTAACGCGTATTCTTCCCTTTTTTCTTCAATTCCATCATCTCTTTAATTTCGTCTAACTCGCCCTTATGCTCCATTGATATAGCATCTGGATTTCTCTTCAATATCTTACGCAGATTAGCATATTCTCTATCGGTTCTCATATGCATTTTCTCTAATTCGGTTCTGATTTGTGTAAGAATCTGGTTTTGCTCACTCTTCTCAATCACATGACTAGCAAAGTAAGTTTTAGCTGATTCTTCAAGTTTTGTGAGCCATTCAGACTTCGCAATACGTTTTGCATTAAGATTAGCCAGGTATCGTCCTGCAAGAGATTCCTTCTTTTCTTCCTGAGCTTCCTTATATTGTCTATAGCTATCACTGGCAAATGCTGATACAACCTCGATACGTTTCTCAAGCATTCTGATTTTATCATTACTTTCAGCAAGCTTGGTAAGTGTAGCCTTGAGATCCATAGCCTCCATAAAAGAAATAGTAAAATCAACTGCAACAACACCAGTTAATATGAATGAGCAAATCTGAATTATGGTATCAGGAATCATAAGTACAAGGTTAGCAATTGGAATATGTACCACTTTAACCATAAGAACTGAGAACACTCCCCATCCTAACGATACCCCAAGGCATATATGTCCATTAAGATTGAGTGGTTTATTGCTATAATCCCAATATCTTACACCAAACAACTTCTCCATACATGCGCCCGTGCAATATTCAAGAATTGTTGCACATACCATTCCAACAATATATATAAGAGGAATACTATCTCGTACTGGAATTGTACTGATAAGAACAACCATTGCACCCGAACCATATATTGGAAGGAATGGACCATGCATGAAACCTCTGTTGACCCATTTGCCTTTTCTTACTGATACGTAGCAGGATTCCCAAACCCAACCTATAAAACAATACAAATAAAAAAAGAATAACCATTGTGAAACAGTATATATATCCATAAAAGCCTCCATTATAACGCTTATATCTAAACATATTCATATTTATATCCATTAGTAATGTGCGGCGCCAAGTGCACCTAAAAAGACGCAAAACATCAAACACATGCTTTGCGTCTATCATATCATATATTATCTTATTTAAACACTACTATTTTGTCATCTTAACGAAGTTCTTCTTACCCTTTTTAAGAATAATTCCTTCTCCATCGAACTTAGCAGCATCAAACTTTGTATCAATATCACTAACTTTTTCACCATCAACTACAATACCGCCCTGCTCAACTGCACGTCTTGCCTCTGAACGTGATTTCACAAGTCCTGTCTTATGAACAAGTGTAATAATATCAACAGTACCATCAGTAAAGTCAGCATCCTCTAATACTACAGATGGCATATTAGCAGCATCTCCTGCTGAGAATAATGCTTTTGCTGTTTCAGCTGCTTTAGTAGCTTCTTCTTCACCATGAACAAGATTAGTTAACTCGAATGCAAGAATCTCTTTTGCCTTATTAAGCTGTGCGCCTTCCCAGCTTTCCATCTCTTTAATCTGCTCAAGTGGAAGGAATGTAAGCATCTTAAGGCACTTAAGTACATCGGCATCAGCAACATTTCTCCAGTACTGGTAGAACTCGAATGGAGACGTCTTGTTAGGGTCAAGCCAAACTGCACCTGACTGTGTTTTACCCATCTTCTTACCTTCTGAATTAAGAAGAAGTGTAATTGTCATTGCGCTTGCATCCTTGCCGAGTTTTCTACGGATAAGTTCAGTACCACCAAGCATATTGCTCCACTGATCATCTCCACCAAACTGAAGGTTACAACCGTATTTTTGGTATAACATATAGAAATCATAGCTCTGCATAATCATGTAGTTGAATTCAAGGAATGTAAGACCTCTCTCCATTCTCTGTTTGTAACATTCTGCAGCAAGCATTCTATTAACACTAAAATGAGCACCAACTTCTCTTAATAACTCAACGTAATTAAGCTGCATAAGCCAATCAGCGTTATTAACCAAAAGTGCTTTGCCATCAGAGAAATCAATGAATCTCTCCATCTGTTTCTTGAAGCAGTCGCAGTTGTGCTGAATAATCTCTGGTGTAAGCATCTGACGCATATCTGATTTACCTGATGGATCACCAATCATTCCAGTACCACCACCAACTAATGCGATAGGCTTATTGCCATTCATCTGTAATCTCTTCATTAAGCACAATGCCATAAAATGTCCAACATGAAGACTGTCTGCTGTTGGATCAAATCCAATGTAAAATGTTGCTTTTCCGTTGTTAATAAGGTCACTGATAAGTGCCTCATCTGTTACCTGGGCAATTAAGCCCCTTTCTTTTAATTCATCATATAACTTCATATCTGTCCTTTCCCGGCAATCATTAACCTGCCGCCACAATCTGATAATAAAAAAGAGAGCCCTATCCAATAAAGGACGAGAGCTCTCACTTCGTGATACCACCTTAATTCGCCAATGACTCACATCATCAGCCTCACCGGGTACTATCGCTATATCTCAATTAATAATATACAATTCATATACCCTTACACAATAACGAGTGTCAATCCGTCACAGCCTACCAATATAAAATCTTCAGTGTGATGCTCCAAGATGTATTCATAATATAACGACATCTGCACCTCTCATCAACCGGTTGCTTTCTGTAGACTTGTTACACTACTACTTGTTCTTTTCACAGCATTTACCTATTATGTTGTATAATTGCCAATATCGTGTTTGTATATCCGCAATCAATGTGTTGATTATAAAACAAGATAAATGTGATGTCAAGATGATTAGGGGAAATTATTGATGGGATATGTTTTTACATTCTTGTCAACACAGCGGCACCCATATCTTTATAGCCATATTCCAATAATTCTCCTCGAAGCCTTCAACTCCGGTCCAAAAAATAACAATTAAGGCAATGGGCTTGCTTTTTTCCCTCCCTTGCCTTTTTCAAGGCTTCAACTCCGGCTTAAACCTAACATTTAAGGCAATGGGCTTGTTTTTTTCTCTCCCTTGCCTTTTCCAAGGCTTCAACTCTGGCTTAAGCCTAGCATTTAAGGCAATGGGCTTGTTTTTTTCTCTCCCTTGCCTTTTCCAAGGCTTCAACTCTGGCTTAAGCCTAGCATTTAAGGCAAGGAGCTTGCTTTTTTCCCTCCCTTACCTTTTTCCTAATAATATAAATCTACGGTCATCTAAAATCTCTTTTTCTGCATCCTGAAGGGTATCCAATCTTTTAAATATGTCATTCTGTTATTAACTCAGGATTACTACTGATGATGTGATTAACAGTTTATCAGCAATTTTTCTACAAGCTATAATATTTTCTTTATAAACATCATTTCCAAACGTATTAATAAAAATATCATTTATTTCTTTTGCTAACTGTTCAGGTTGAATACCAATGTCAGAAATCAACAAATTGTATATCTTTGTGATTTCATTAATATATTCATCCTTAGGTGCAAGTGGGAAAAAGCCTATAGGATCCCATTCGTTAATAATCTTCATAATTTCATTCATTTTCATCTTTCTCCAAATATCTTTCTTTTTATACCATGTTTTATCGAAGCTTTGGATTTATTTATTAAGAATGAGCTACCATACTAATTACTTAATGAGCGAGCCCCTTTCCAATCTTAATAATTTATTCTAATATTCTGATAGCATTTAGTTTGTTTCACTAAATGATTATTCTTAACATTAATAATGAATTCATGTGGTTCAAAATAATTATACTTTCTATACTTTCCAATTTCAGATATATCTAATTGAATTATTTCTATTCCGTCTGCATCATTAAAGCTTAATATTATATCAGAGAACATATTTAGCATCTGTATATGAGTCATATCTCTCAACTCTCCTTCATATACAGCATTATATTGAACATCGCTTGATGTATATGTGTTTTTAGAATACTCATCAATAAACATAATTTCTTTATCAAATATAAATATTGATGTTTGTATCCCCATAAAATTAATAAACAAATTTTCCTCTTTATCAAATACTAGCGTTCCTATTTTTTCAGTTAATTCGTTTTTTATCTCTTCTCCATCCTCTGTTAATAATCTTATCTCATTATTAAATTTAGAATTGTGCTTCAAATCTTCAATTAAATACTTCTTTAATTCCTCTGTTGTAAAATTCATACAATACTCATTATACATATTTTTCATTGAAATGTCATTCCTTCCACAAATTGATTTATTGGATATTTTGTTTGACACCTGATAACGTGGCCTGTTTACGTGTACCTACAGTTATTTCAAATATATTGCTTAATTGTTTTCATTTCTGAGTCTGGCAATTTTACTATCGGCTGTTATTATATTATTACGTATAATTTCATCTGCTCGATTCTATTTTTTTCTTAAGAATAACTGTAATTGTGCGATTTCCATCCCATGTAAACTCATTCTTCATTTATTGTACCTGCTATACAATTAACATATACTTCTGCATTTATTGTTGTTTACTTTTCCATAAATTGATTAATCTGCATCTGTGCTACATTGCCACATCTATCATATGTGTAATAGATTGTTTACAGTTCATAAAACTATGTTAATGATATTACTGTCCCTTCATCATCTGTAACTATTGATCTTAACATTTTTCCAAATCTCTCAACCTGTCCTAATTCGCAATTCACATAAAAGCAGCACTTATGAACTCGCTTATCATTATCTGCTATTTCAATATCAACCTCAACTTTTACGTGTCCAGAAATTTGACTCGGTAAAAATGCCAATGAAAATGCAGGGGTATAATTTCCAATTTTATTACCAAATTCAAGATAACATTCAACATTATAATTTTTCATATATTATTCTTAACATAATCATTCTCCGTACATATATTAACAATTCTTTCATATATATTATCGAATGCGTTAACTGCAATACTTGAAACTGTATCCGGTATTCTTATCTCTGCTAATGTTTCACATCCATCGAATGCATATTCACCAACTGTTGTAAGTCCATCTGGAAGTGTAATACTGTTTAATTTGACATTCTGATGGAATACATTCGCACCTATGGATTTAAGTCCCGCAGGTAATTCAATCTGTGCTAAGCCTCTACAATCAAAGAAAGTATCATCTTTTAATGTTGTAACTCCTTCAGGAATATTAACTTCTCCTAAAGAAAAACAATTTAAAAATGTTGCTTCACCTATTGATGTTAATTTATTGGAAAGATGCACTTCTGATAGATTAACATCTGTGTCGAATACATGATCACCCATACTTGTTACGGTGTCACTCATAATGAATTTCTTTAAGCCACATTCATTAAACAATCTGTCTGGTATACTTGTAACGCCTGCCGGAATTGTCACTTCTTCAAGTGCATAGCAATAAGTGAATACCGCAGATTCTATATCTCTTAGACTCTCTGGAAGTGTCACAGATGAAAGTGATGTACAACCATAGAATGCAAAACCGCCAAGACGTGTAACGCCTTCAGGAATCACAACAGCTTTAAGACTTGTACAATCTCTAAAAAGATTATAGAATATTGTCTTTATTCCGCTTGGTATATTAACTTGTGTTAATGAACTACATCCATTGAATACTTCACTGCCCATGCTTTCTGCAGTTTCAGGTAATGTAACGCTGACAACTCCTGAATTAATAAAAAGTCCATTGCTTATTGTAGTAACACTTGATGGTATTGTCATCTCTCTTAATGCCATGCATCCGCGAAAAGCATATGTACCTATCTCAATTACACTCCATGGAATTGTAAAATCATTAAGATTAGTGCATCCGTCAAATGCATAATCGCCAATAACCATAAGTGAAGACGAGAATGTTACATTCTCTAGATTCTCACACATTGAGAACATCTCATATGGAATTCTATTCATACGATTTGAAAGAGTACATTGTCTCAAAGCTTTAGCACTTGCAAAAGCACCATTATCAGCTTGTAGTACTGAATTAGGTACTATTACTTCTTCTACAACTTCATCATTCTTTAATATATTGCTTCCAAGTGCAGTTACTGTATATCCGTTAATTTCAGATGGTATACTTACTGTTTTCTCCGATGAAGTTATCTTCGTAATCTTAATTGTATTATTGGATAATTCATATTCATACTGGGTTAACCCCTGTGTATAGTTGTCTGCAGCATTTACCGTAAATGCTGGCATCAAATCAGTCAAACCAGGAATTCCGGTAAAAGACAAACCTAACGCAGCAACAACGCATGCAGTCCTTTTAATCAATAATCTTCCTTTTTTTCTCTTTTGCTTTAACATATACTTTACATTCCTCCATATATTATTCTATAATCCATAGCTGGCTACAATATCCTTAAATTCATTCGAACCTGCAAACTGTTCAAATAAATCCTGTCTAGTATACTGATTAAGATAAGTAAGCCATACATTAAGCGATTCATTGCTTTCGCATTCTCGTCCCATGAATGTACGGTAGAGCATATATATAAACTGTGTATTATCACGATTCATGGCATCAGCTTCCTTAGAGAACACAAAATACTCTGCAGCTCCTGCTGGTGTAAGCTTTCCGTCAATCGTAGATGGTACTGTAATTATGCTGTCTGATACCATAACAGACGTAATATAAACTGCATTATTATCAACATAATAATTGTAATATGCTCCCACATCATAATATGTAAGCTCCTCTGCCGCCAATACAGTAGTCTTAGTTAATGATATGTTGTCTAGTGCTATATATGATAAAGGTATATCAGCAGCTAACAAGCCTATCGTAAGTCCACAACAAGCAATTGACTTCATAATTTTTCTAATTTTCATGACTCTTCTCCTTTTGTATAATATAATTAGATTATAGCATATCTTTATACGTTATTGAACATAAAATAAGCTAAATATACGAAAAAAGGCACATATCGCAGTTTCCGGCGATATGTGCCTTTCAATTTAAATCAAAATATTAAAATCCTACTGTGGCTGTTTTCCGATATAAGCAAGGATACCACCATCAACGTAAAGGATATGTCCATTAACTGCATTAGAAGCTTCTGATGCAAGGAATACAGCTGGTCCTGTTAATTCAACTGGATCTAACCATCTTCCGGCTGGAGTCTTAGCAACGATGAATGAATCAAATGGATGTCTAGAACCATCAGCCTGTCTCTCTCTAAGTGGAGCTGTCTGAGGAGTAGCGATGTAACCAGGTCCAATACCGTTACACTGAATATTGAAAGCACCGTATTCTGAACAGATGTTTCTTGTAAGCATCTTAAGACCACCCTTAGCTGCAGCATAAGCTGAAACTGTCTCACGGCCTAATTCTGACATCATAGAACAGATGTTGATAATCTTTCCGCCGCCCTTTTTGATCATTGCTGGAATAACTGCTTTAGCAACGATGAAAGGAGCATTCAAATCTACGTCGATAACCTGTCTGAATTCAGCAGCTGTCATATCGCACATAGGAATTCTCTTAATAATACCTGCATTGTTAACAAGGATGTCGATAACACCAACCTCAGATTCGATCTTTGCTACCATAGCATTAACCTGCTCTTCGTTAGTAACATCACATACATAACCATGAGCTGAAATACCAGCTTCTTTGTATGCTGCAATACCCTTATCTACTAATTCCTGTTTGATATCGTTGAAACAAATTGTTGCTCCTGCTTCTGCGTATGCAGATGCGATTGCAAAACCAATTCCGTAAGAAGCACCAGTAACTAATGCTACTTTGCCTTCAAGTGAAAAACTAATTGCCATTTTTCATTATCTCCTTTTCATTATTTTTTCTATTAATGAACCCCTATTATAGGGAAACATTATCTAATTATTTGAGATCCTTAAGATCTACTGGATCCATATCATCGAAGTCCTGATTCTCTCCAACCATTCCCCATACGAATGCATAAGCATGTGTTGCAGAAGCACAGTGAATTGACCAGCTTGGTGATATAACAGCTTCTTCACTTCTCATAATGATATGTCTTGTCTCTGTTGGTTCACCCATATAATGGAATACCAAAGCATCCTCTGGCATCTCAAAGTAAAGATAAACTTCCATTCTTCTGTCATGTGTATGACATGGCATTGTATTCCATACACTACCTGGTTCAAGAGTTGTGATACCCATCTCTAACTGACAGCTTTCAACCTGTCCTGGTAATATGTATTTTCTAAGGATTCTGTGATTAGCATCTTCAAGAGTACCAAGTTCAAGCTTGTTCTCTGGTTTGATATCCTTATCAGGATCGATGAATACTGTAGGATATGTCATATGTGCTGGTGCACTGTTGATATAGAACTTAGCTGGATTCTTAGCATCTTTACTCTTGAATGAAATAGCTTTTGTTCCCATTCCTACATAGATTCCATCTCTATATCTCATTGTATATTCTTTTCCATCAAGAATGATTGTACCTTCGCCACCAATATTGATAACGCCCATCTCTCTTCTCTCAAGGAAATACTTAGCTCTTAACTCGTCACCTGCTTCAAGAACTAACTCTTTACTAACAGGCATTGCTGAACAGATAATAATTCTGTCGATCTGGCTGTATACTGATTTTACTTCATCAGCAACGAAAAGATCCTGAATGAGGAAATCATTTCTCAGTCTTTCTGTATCATATAATTTCACGTCTCTTGGGTTTGCACCTGGTCTTACTTCCATTGTACTATCTCCTTTTTTACTGTTCTAATATTCATTCCTGTATACCTACAGCAATGTGTTGGCAAAATAATCATTCCACGCATCATTCTTTCTGTAAAACAGCCTTTTTGCCAAACTCTTTCTATATAATATCACAAACTGTAAGCGTTTTCAATTCATAAAAAATAAAATTTAATTTACATTTTCATTCTTTACTTTAAAATTCCCTTTATAAATGCTTTTCGTGCCACAACTTCATGACTAAACCTATATGCTGACAAAAATCTCTTCTTTGCGACTGCTAATTTATCTAAATCGTTAGCATAAATTGTAGCAAGAGACTCTCCTACATTAGTATAATCTCCAACTTTCTTGTGAAGTACAATTCCAACCTGTGGGTCAATAACACTTTCTTTAGTCTCTCTTCCACCGCCAAGTATTAATGAGACAATACCAATCTCATCTGATTCAATATGCGCTATATATCCACTATGTAAATCATCTGCATTGATTTCTTCAATATATCTTGCTTTAGGGAATTTATCTGTATCATATACATATGAATCATCTCCACCCTGTGCCTTAACAAACTGTGCAAATTTGTCCAAAGCACTCTTATTATCAATGGTTTGTAAAAGCATTCTTCTGGCTTCTTCCTCATTATCAGCTTTGCCAGTGCCTATAAGCATATATGTACCTAGTATTACGCATAATTCAAGAAGATCGCTCGGTCCCTTTCCATAAAGAGTTTGAATAGCTTCAATAACCTCGAGAGAATTACCAACTGCTAAGCCCAATGGCTGATCCATGTCAGACACTACAGCTACAGTTTTTCTCTTTGCTCCATTACCGATTTTGACCATCTCGTTAGCTAACGCAAAAGCATCCTCTTCTTTCTTCATGAATGCTCCGCTTCCAGTCTTAACATCAAGTACAATAACATCTGCGCCAGCCGCAAGCTTCTTGCTCATTATGCTGCTTGCAATAAGTGACATATTATCAACAGTAGCTGTAACATCCCTCAATGCATATATCTTCTTATCAGCAGGTGCTAGATTGCCCGTCTGACCAGTTATTGCCATACCTATGCTATTCACATTATTAATAAATGCTTCTTCGGTCATCGAGGTTGAAAAACCCGGTATACTCTCAAGCTTATCAATTGTTCCTCCAGTATGACCAAGTCCTCTGCCTGACATCTTAGCAACGGGCACTCCAAGTGAAGCAACCATAGGTCCAAGTACAAGCGATGTCTTATCACCAACGCCTCCGGTGCTGTGCTTATCTGCTTTAACGCCATTAATTTTTGACAAATCAAGCATATCTCCGCTATGCGCCATTGCCATTGTAAGTTCAAGTGTCTCTTTGTCATTCATATGTTGAAAATATATCGCCATCATCATTGCCGACATCTGATAATCAGGTATCTCACCCTTGGTATATCCGTCAACCATATATTCTATCTCATCTTTTGACAATTCTTTGCCGTTACGCTTCTTCATTATCAAATCATACATTCTCATAACAGTCTATCTCCTTTGCGAAGCTTTCTCCAATTGCTAAACTCTTAGTCGCAAAAATCTCTGCAAGTGTAGCACCAATATTAGCATAAGTCTTACCAGTTCCAAGATTCATACCTGAAGCTATCTCTTTACCATATACAAGCAAAGGCACATATTCTCTTGAATGATCAGTACTTGGTGTTGTTGGATCACATCCATGATCTGCTGTAATTACAAGCATATCATCATCATTCATTGCGGCCATAATCTCTGGAAGACGTTCATCAAACTCCTTTAAACCATTAGCATAGCCAACATAATCATTACGATGTCCCCACATTGAATCAAATTCAACAAGATTCGTGAATATAAGTCCCTTGTTATCTTTCTTCATATACTCAATTGTAACATCTATTCCATCCTGATTGTCCTTAGTATGTATAGCTTCTGTTATTCCAACCTTAGCGAATATATCCTCTATCTTACCTACACCAATTACATCTAATCCGTCATTCTTCATATATGAAAGGATGTTCTCTTTGGTTGGCTCCAAAGAAAAATCTCGTCTATTAGCCGTTCTTGTAAAATTACCATCCTTTCCAACGAATGGTCTTGCAATTACTCTAGCAACTGCATCCTTACCTGTAAGTATCTTTCTAGCCACTCTGCAGATATCATATAATTTATCAACAGGAATTACGTCTTCATGTGCTGCAATCTGAAACACACTGTCACCAGATGTATAGATAATTGGATATCCTGTTTCTATATGTTTCATTCCCAATTCTTTAATTATCTCCGTACCCGATGCCGGATAATTCCCAAGGATTCCGTCAAATCCTGCAATAGCACCAGCATTTGCAATAAATTCATCTATTATCGATTTATCAAATCCATTAGGATATGTTGGAAATGGGTTCGGTGTGTATATTCCAGTCATCTCCCAATGTCCAATTGTTGTATCCTTGCCGTTAGACATCTCTGCAAGTCTTCCATAGCATCCCTTTGGCGAATCTGTCTTATCTACATTAACCATTCCATCAATATCGCCAAGTCCCAATGATACCATATTCGGAATCTTAAGTCCGCCCACTGCCTTTGCAGTATTGCCAATTGTATTGCTTCCACAATCCCCGAATCTATCAGCATCAGGAAGTTCTCCCATTCCAACGCTATCTAGAACAATCCATATCACACGATTAATTTTGCAAGTACTCATATGCCACACCCCATTCTTTGAATTTTGAAATAATATGAATTGTATATAGATTCACTTTGCATCTATATTGAATTCATCAACTTATATATATTGTATCACGTTTTCAATACAATTAACACATAAATAATGATTGGAGTAGCTTGTTGAGGCTTGTTTTTTCTCTCCCTTGCCTTTTTTCAACCTTCAACTCCAGTCCAACCCATACAAAAAAGGCAAGGAGGTTTACTATTTCTCTCCCTTGCCTTTTCAACACCTTCAAC
>CAZPHI010000001.1:137185-139808 GCA_964586425.1 uncultured Lachnospiraceae bacterium
AAGGAGGTTTACTATTTCTCTCCCTTGCCTTTTCAACACCTTCAACCCCTGTCCACCCCTACAAAAAGGCAAGGAGGCTTGCTTTTTCTCTCCCTTGCCTTTTTCCAACCTTCAACTCCGGTCCAACCCCTACAAAAAAGGCAAGGAGGCTTGTTTTTTCTCTCCCTTGCCTTTTTCCAACCTTCAACTCCGCTCCAACCCCTGCAAAAAAGGCAAGGAGGCTTGTTTTTCGCCTTCCTTGCCTTTTCCAACCTATATTCTCCGGCCAAGCCTTCAACTCCAGCCCAATCCTTCAACTCCGGTCAAGCCTTCAAAAACAAGGCAATAAACCTCATTTTTACATGAAGCCAAGGAACTTCTTTGCCTTGATTTCAAGCTTTCCACTATAGCCTTCTGAATAATTATCAAATACATCTTTGGGAACTTCCAAAGTATATATGCCATCATTAGTTTCAAAGGTCATAATGTACTGTAACGCTTTTTCCATTACAGCTTCTCCTGCACCGCCAGTAAAGTTATAATTATTACCAACATAAGCCCTCTGTGTTGCTATCTCAGTTTCATACTTTGCTGTGATTTTTGCATCTAGAGTCTTTTTCTTTGAGAAAGCTGTTACAAGAAGATCTCCGAATATCAACTTAATTACATACAAAATTGTAATCGCAAATACCACAAACGCAATAACCATAATTACTTTAATCATAATTATCACCCCCTCTAAAGTGTGCGTACACAAGCTACTACAATTTAGTATATATGAATTCAAGTCTTTTGTCTATCATTATTCCCACTTATTTAGAAAGCTGTGCAAGTCTTTCTGAAACCTGAGCTAACATCTGCTCGTATTTTGCAAGTTTCTCTTTTTCTTCTTCAATCTTTGCTGCAGGTGCTTTACTAACGAACTTCTCGTTATTTAACATTCCGCTACATCTCTTGATTTCGCCCTGAAGTCTGTTCTCTTCTTTTGATAATCTTTCGATTTCTTTATCAATATCGACTAATTCAGCGAATGGAATGTAGATTACAGCTTCTGGAATTACTGTTGATACAGCATCTTCTGGAATACCTGCTTTATCTGACTGAACAGCAACTTCACTTGCATATCCAAGTGTTGCAAAGAATACCATACCATTGTTGAAGATATCTCTGATTGATTCATTCTCTGATACTACATATACTTTAGCTTTTCTGCTTGGAGCAACATTCATCTCAGCACGTAAGTTTCTAATATTACGAACCGCTGTCTTGATTGTCTCAATAGCATTTTCCTCTGAATCAAAGTTCCAAGCATCTTTATATACAGGCCATGAAGAAATCATAATTGACTCTTCCTCATCCTGAATATTACAGAAGATCTCTTCAGTGATGAATGGCATATATGGATGAAGAAGCTTTAATGAATCAATAAGAACTGTCTTTAATGTCCATATTGCTGCTGTCTTTGTTGTATCCTCATCATTGTAGAGACGTGGTTTAACCATCTCAATATACCAGTCACAGAATTCTTCCCAGATAAAGCTGTTAAGCTTATCTACTGCAATACCAAGGTCATATTTTTCCATGTTGTCTGTTACTTCTTTTGTAAGCTTATTCATCTTAGAGATAATCCACTTGTCAGCTGCTGTAAGGTTAGCTGGCATATTGCCGTCAGCCTTAACTAAGTTATCTGGATCATTCATCATAATGAATCTTGAAGCATTCCATACTTTATTAGCAAAGTTACGACTTGCCTCAACTCTTTCCCAATAGAAACGCATATCATTACCAGGTGCATTACCTGTAATCAATGTATAACGAAGTGCATCTGCACCGTATTTGTCAATTACTTCAAGTGGATCAATACCATTACCAAGAGATTTACTCATCTTACGGCCCTGTGAATCACGAACAAGTCCGTGGAATAATACCTTGCCGAATGGCTTTTCACCCATATGCTCATAACCTGAGAAAATCATACGGATTACCCAGAAGAATATAATATCATATCCAGTTACAAGTACATCTGTTGGATAGAAATACTCAAGTTCTGGTGTCTTCTCTGGCCAGCCAAGTGTTGAGAAAGGCCATAATGCAGATGAGAACCAAGTATCAAGTGTATCTGGATCCTGTTCCATCTTGCCGCCGCACTTAGGACATGTATGAACTTCATCAGCTGATACAACCATCTCGCCGCAGTCTTTACAGTAATATGCTGGAATTCTGTGTCCCCACCATAACTGTCTAGATATACACCAGTCTCTTATATTGTCAGTCCAGTTAAAATAAGTCTTTTCCATTGAAGCTGGCATTAATTCGATGTCGCCATTCTTAACACCTTCAACAGCTGGTTTGATTAACTCATCCATCTTAACGAACCACTGCTGTTTGATAAGTGGCTCAACTGTTGTCTTACATCTATCATGTGTACCAACATTATGAACATGGTCTTCAACCCTAACTAAAAGTCCCTGCTCTGTTAAGTCAGCAACCATAGCTTTTCTTGCTTCATATCTATCCATGCCTGCGTATTTGCCACCAAGATTATTAATGGTAGCATCATCATTCATGATGTTGATTTCTGGAAGATTATGTCTCTTACCAACCTCGAAATCGTTAGGGTCATGAGCTGGTGTAATCTTAACAA
>CAZPHI010000001.1:139818-156333 GCA_964586425.1 uncultured Lachnospiraceae bacterium
CAACACCTGTACCAAATTCTTTATCAACATAGCTGTCTGCAATGATTGGAATCTCTCTGTCTGTAAGAGGAAGCTTAACCATCTTACCAATAAGGTCTGTATATCTCTCATCATCAGGATTAACAGCTAATGCGCTATCTCCAAGAAGTGTCTCTGGACGAGTTGTAGCTATCTCTACAAATCTTCCCTCTTCACCAACAACAGGATAATTGATATGCCAAAAATGTCCTGCCTGCTCCTCGTGTTCAACTTCTGCATCAGAGATAGAAGTCTTACATACTGGACACCAGTTAACGATTCTTGAGCCTTTATAAATCATTCCTTTTTCATATAACTTGATGAATACATGCTGTACTGCATTAGAACAGCCTTCATCCATAGTAAATCTCTCTCTGTCCCAATCACATGAAGAACCGATTTTTTTAAGCTGGCTTGTAATTGTTCCGCCGTACTCTTTCTTCCATTCCCATGTTCTCTTTAAGAAACCTTCTCTGCCTAAATCATGTTTGTCAATTCCCTCATCCTTTAAAGCATTAGTAACTTTAACCTCAGTAGAGATACTTGCATGGTCAGTTCCAGGAATCCATAATGCTTCAAATCCCTGCATTCTCTTGAATCTGATAAGAATATCCTGCATTGTATTATCAAGTGCATGACCCATATGAAGCTTACCTGTAATATTAGGTGGTGGCATAACAATGGTGAATGGTTTCTTATCTCTATCTACCTCTGCATGAAAATAATTCTTCTCCAGCCACTTAGTATATAATCTGTCTTCGATTTCCGAAGGATTATATGTTTTCTCTAATTCTTTGCTCATCTTAACCTCCATTTGCAATATAACTCATTGCTTATTCATTATGATAAATGTTTTATCTGCCGAAACTTTCATAAAAAAAGCCCCTGACAGATTATTCTTTCTGTCAAGGGCGAATATATCGCGGTACCACCTTGTTCAATTAATATATGTGTATATATTAATCCTCATTAATTCTATAACGTAAATTACACGTCGTAGTCTACTATAATTTCAACTACAATGCTCCAAAGCTACCTTCAGTTAACACTACCTGATTAATCTTACAGCCAATGGATTAATCTCTCTGAATGGGTTATTAACTTACTCCTCTTTATCATTGCATCTTATATATAAGTATTCAAAGAATACACTTATGTATAATAATATGTATAATCTAATTTTGCAACTACTTTTTAAAATTAATTGTATATATTCTAATATTATTCATTATGGAACTTTCCAAGGAATTCCTTAGTTCTTTCATTAGTTGATTTGAATAATTCTTCAGGTGTTGTATCCTCAACGATTACACCCTTATCCATGAATATCATTCTATCCGATATGTCTCTTGCAAATCCCATCTCATGTGTAACAATAATCATTGTCATATTAAGCGTTGTAAGAGAACGAATTACCTTTAACACTTCACCTGTAAGTTCAGGATCAAGTGCTGAGGTTGGTTCATCAAAGAATAATATGTCAGGCTTTAGAGCAAGTGCTCTTGCAATTGAAACACGCTGTGCCTGACCGCCCGATAACTGATGTGGATAATAATCCGCTCTATCAGCAAGTCCTAATCGTTCAAGCAGATCCATAGCTGTCTTTTGTGCCTCATCCTTTGGAACTCCGGCAACACATATAGGAGCCTCAGTAACATTTCTAAGGACGGTATAATGTGGAAAAAGGTTGAAGTTCTGGAACACCAGACCTGTCTTCATTCTAATAGTTTTAAGCACTGCAGGTTCTGAATAATAACTCTTAACCTTGCCTTCTTTAGAACTGTCAAAAAGCACATTGCCATCAATTATAACCTTACCCTTATCAATTGTCTCAAGTTGATTAAGACATCTAAGTAATGTTGATTTTCCAGAACCTGACGAACCAATAATTGAGATAATCTCGCCATTATCAACATCTAATGATATATCTTTTAATACATGTAATTTACCAAAGCTTTTCTCCAGATGAGAAACCGATAATATACTCATAACTCTTCTCCAATCAATTCACTTATTTATAGAATGAAAGTTTCTTTTCAGCTATTGCAAATGCTTTCGAAACCACCATATTCATTACAAGATAGAATATACCAGCAACTACAAGTGGAATTACTGTTACTTCTCTTGACATTGTTGCAGATGCAAGCTTGTATATCTCAGCAACACCAATAACCTGAATAAGTGATGTATCTTTGACTAATGTCATGAACTCATTACCCATTGGTGGAAGAATTCTTTTAATTACCTGTGGAAGAATAATCTTAAAGAATGTCTGTGCACGACTAAATCCAAGAACCTTGGCTGCTTCGTACTGACCTCTTGGGATTGATTCAATTCCACCTCTGTATATCTCAGCAAAATACGCTGCATAATTAAGTGCAAATGCTATGATTCCGGCAGAGAACTTTGGCATCGATATTCCAAACATATAGTATGGTGCATATTTGAAGAACATCAACTGTAATAATAACGGTGTTCCTCTCATAATCAACAGATATAACTTTACAGGTTCTCTTATTATCAATAGTTTACTCATTCTTCCACTACAGGCAAGAAGTCCTAAAGGAAGACCAATTAATAAAGTCAGGGAAAATACTCCAAGTGTTGTTCCTGAAGCTTCCACCATCTGTTTAATTAATAACCATATCTCTGACCCAGTCATATGTATCTCCAATACTCTTTATTATTTAATAGTAGTAATATCTTTACCAAACCACTTTGTGCTAATTGTTGCTAAAGTACCATCAGCTGCAAGTTCTTTAAGAATCTTCTCAACTTCATCCTTAAGCGCGTTATCACCTTTTCTGAAACCGATTACATACTGCTCATCTGAAAGAGATTCAGAGATAATCTTATATTCTCCAGGTCTCTTCTCTGTATAATATCTAGCAACAACTTCATCCATAACTACCGCATCAGAATCTTTTGTTCCAAGATCATATAATGCCTGAACATTATCTTTAACTGTTACAAGTTCTTTTAATGATGATTTAAAAGATGCATTAGCATCAATTGCTTCCTCAGCTGTTGAACCGCCCTGGATAACTACTGTCTTTCCTTTAAGATCTGTAAGTGCATTAACTGAACTATCTGCTAATACAACTGCGACCTGCTTATTAGTCATGTAAGGTGAACTAAGTGTAAGCTTATCTGCTCTATCCTGTGAATATGAGAAACCATTCCAGATACAGTCAATTGCTTTTGTTGATAATTCCTGCTCTTTTGTCTCCCAGTCAATTGCCTGGAGCTCAAGAGTAACACCCATCTTCTCACATACGGCTTTAGCTACATCAATATCAAAACCTACAAGGCTCTGATCTGTATCAGTAAATCCCATAGGTGGAAATGCTGGATCAAGTCCAAGTATAAACTTTCCCTTTGATTTTACATCTGATAAAGATGTATCATTACCTGAAGCATTACCATTACCGCATGCCACAAGTGAGAATGCGAATACAAATACACACATAAGAGCAACTGCTCTTCTCAAAATACTATTCATTTTTTTCATCATACTTTACCTCTTTTATATTAATGCAATACCTTAAAAATACTAACACGAACCGACATTTTAGTCAAGAAGTGTATACTATTTCTTTTCATTAATATGTACGACATATGAGTAAATAAGAGGTAACAAAATTATCAATATTGCTTCAACAATAACTAAAATCATATAATTGAAACGTACTATAGAATAAATAATCATTAATGCTCCACCGATAACCCAGGTAAAACCACCGATCCTATGCGTCTTTCTCCACACTTCTTCATTATTTAATGTCCATGGAAGACGTATACCCATCATCCTATTCTGTCGACACTTAGGCAGATAATTACCTACCATCATAAAGATAACTCCCATAGCAAGCGGCAATATTATCTGAATCCAGTTAGTATATCCCATGCCATAGACATATGTAAGACTAAGCACTAGAATGGATACCATAGGAATAATCCATGTCATAATTCTCTTTGTCACTACCGGTGATGAATTCTTTTTGCTATCACTTATGATTCCCAATTGAGCTATAAGATTAAGTATCAATAAACCTAAAGGAAATGCAGTTATCACAATATTCTTATCTAGATAACCATCAGGCTCCCATTGTCCATTAAAATGTATTGGCAATTCTTTAGGCAGCTTATTATACAGAATAATTCCAATTATTATTGGTATAACTGTAACTAATGATGTTATCAGCATTGTACGTTTTGAATCCAAATTCATTTTTTCATTTTTCATATCTTTTCTCCAACCATGTACATTATTTGTATATTATTATTCTAATAATTTTATCTGTCAGCTTTATCTGTGTTATTAAACTGTGAAAACCATAGCATTACTTCTTCAAATACTGATGTATTGATTTCATAATATATAAAGTTTTTATACTTGCTTTCACGTATAAGATCAGCTTTTTTAAGTTGTGCCAAATGGTACGATATCGTAGCCTGTGTCATATCGAATTCATTAGATATATCGCCAGCCGACATCCTGCCATTCTTTAGCATCTCTAAAATCTGTCTTCTCACAGGAACAGATAATGCTTTGAATGTTTCAGCAAATCCCATACTTTTCTCCGTTTCTGTAATATTTTTTATTATAATCTGTCAAACAGCTTCACACACTTCGTAATAATCATTCTATAAAGTACTACATCTGCAAGTGCTACAATTACTATTATTACAATAGAATATGTTCTTAAATCTACATGCTGTTTACTAAATACAAATGCATATAAGAATGCTGGAGCAATCGAAACAACCATTGAAAGCATCATTGATGCCATTGTACTAATGCTTTGCTTTACAGCCACTGTTTCAGATACCCAGTCAAGCTTTGGAAAATATGAATTAAGCACAACTCCTACCAAAGCTGCAAAAGCATTAATCAATAGAGGATATATAATTACCGCAACAATCTCAAATGCTGAAAAATCAAAGCATACAATTGCAACAATCTGTGCAACTATTGTTGGAGGAATTGAAATCAAAAGATGTAATTTTACCTTTGACATAAGTATGTCTCTGCTTTTTACCGGAAGTGACTTAATAATCCAAAGTTTATTACCTTCAAGCGAAATTGATGGTGATGATATAAAGTTAGTTGCCGCAATTGTAGCAATCATAAGTGCAAATATAATTCCAATGCCTATCTCGTTAAGATTAACACGCTGAAGTCCAAGTTCGCGTAGTATGCCTGCAATATTATTACGATTATAGATTAATGCCCCTGCCGCAAATAACATAAATACAACCCCTAGCGAAGAATTCAGTATGTACATAGGTGATGCAAGATAGTGTTTTAATTCTTTTTTAACAAGAGCTTTGCCAATTGAATTCTTTTTAACTTCACTCGCCTTGTACGCTCTTACCTTTATGCCTTTTTTAGTTGTAACAATTCTTATAAATGTTTTACTTAAAATAAACAACAGTATTAAAAATGGAATTAAACATATCAAACCAATGAATATAATATACATCAAATTGCACTCTAACACTGATGCACCAAGCCAATATATAATTACAACGCTTTCCTTTGTATCAGCTGCTATTTTATTACCCAATGCTAGAAAATCACCTGCATATTTAGCAAAATCATTCACAATATAAAAATATAAAGCAATAAATGCTATTGAACCTATTATTGTCATTAATGATTTGTGTTGCATTTTTCTTGTAATGAAGGCCATTATAAATCCTATTATTCCAGACAATGTAAATGAAAGAAATGGCATAAGTAGTGTCATAAGTAATGTTCCTGCAACAACTCTAATATCAAATCCACAATTATAAAAATACACAACATCTGCAATAATATATATTAACATCTCCATTATATAATTAAGTAATAAGAGATAAATTATTCTACTCATCAAAATATTGGATGGTTTTATTGGAAGTGATAACAACAATTCATTATCCTTTGCATCATATAATTGCGACTGTGTTGCAAATACACTGCAAAAAAACATAGCGACAAATGCCACAATACTCACTATTGAAAAGTAAAACCAATCAATTTCAAATTCATGAAATGGCTTTGCACACATATTAAATATTAGTGCGAACATCATTATTGTACATCCTAATAAATATATCAATATAAGTGATATAAAAATCCCTTTACATGTAGCTTTTATTCCAGTACTTTCCTTTTTAGATGAATTTTTAGTTGTACGAAACATTGCAGCAATCATAGATTTAAATCTAATTTTAATAAGATTAATCATTAAATCTCACCGTCCTTCGCATCCTCTAACTCAAGGAATACATCCTCAAGTGATGTGTTACCTTTAACATCATTCATACTGCCACATATAACCAAGTGACCATCTTTAATGATTGCTACCTTATCACATAACTTCTCTGCTACATCAAGAACATGCGTTGAAAAGAATATCGCAGCCCCATTACTGCACATCTCATGCATAATTTCTTTCAGCTGATGTGAAGCTTTAGGATCAAGTCCTACGAAGGGTTCATCCATAATTATTAACTTAGGATTATGTATAAGTGCTGAGATAATCGCTAACTTCTGCTTCATACCATGTGAATATGAAGAGATATTCTGTCCAAGATTACCTGTTATCTCGAATATATCAGCATATTTAGGAATGAGTGTCAATCTATCTGCATCGCTGATTCCGAATACATCTGCAATAAAATTAAGATAGGCTGTTCCTGTCATAAATTCATACAAATCCGGATTATCAGGAATATATGCGATTCTTTTCTTAACCTCCAATGCATTATCCTTCACCGATAATCCATCAATTATAATATCCCCTTCTTCAATCTGAAGAATTCCACAGCATGCCTTAATTGTTGTTGTCTTACCCGCACCATTATGTCCTATAAATGCGTAGATTTCTCCCTCATTAATCTCCAAATTCAAATCATCAACTGCCTTCTTTGTTCCATAACTCTTTGTGTAATGTCTAATACTTAAAATACTACCCATAATCAACCTCCTGATATTGTTCTTACTATTATTGCTCTTACCGTTATTCTTCATGCCATATTGCACAAAATCTGTTTAGATATTCATCTAAATAGATTCTATTATTAATAATAAAAAAAGTCAATAACTATTTAGATTATTTTCTAAATAGTTACCGACTTTAAAAACATTTATAATAATATTATTCCTCTTCATCCTCTGGAAGAGCAACTTTCTGTTCTACAACTACTTTTTCTTCGTAGCAGTCGAATATCTCATCAATATCCTGACCTTTCATCTTTGGGGTAATCAAACTTACAATTGGAATAAGAATGAGTCCGCCTACCATTGCAATTGCGCCTGCGTTAATAGGTGAGGCAATGAATTTGAAGAACATATTAGATACTGTAAGTCCTACACCGAATGCAAAGCTCACCCATACAGAAGCCTTTGTAACACCCTTCCAGTATAAGCCATATAAGAATGGTGCAAGGAATGCTCCTGCCAAAGCTCCCCATGATATACCCATTAACTGAGCAATAAATGTTGGCGGATCAAGTGCAATTACAACTGAAATCACAACGAAGAATACTAACATAATTCTCATACATAAAAGCTGTTTCTTCTCATTCATGTTCTTGATAATGTTATCCTTTAAGAAATCAAGCGTAAGTGTTGAACTTGATGTCAATACAAGTGATGACAATGTTGACATAGATGCTGACAATACAAGTACAATTACAACACCAACAAGAATATCAGGAAGTGTTGACAACATTGAAGGAATAATTGCATCATAGATAACTGAGCCTGTTGCTGTATGTATTGCTTCTGAATCAAAAAGTCTTCCAAAGCCTCCAAGGAAATAACAGCCACCTGATACAATCAATGCAAATACTGTAGAGATGATTGTTCCAGTCTTAACTGATTTTTCATCTTTAATTGCATAAAACTTATGAATCATCTGTGGCAATCCCCATGTTCCAAGTGATGTAAGAACAATTACTCCAAACAGATTAATTGGATCCGTACCAAAGAAACTTGTGAATGCGCCCTCCTGTCCAGCTGTAACAGCAACATCACTAGGAATCTTAGCCAGTTCCATAACAGCATTCATAAATCCACCTTTGCCAGCAAGTACAGCTACTATAACAACTACTATTCCGCCAAGCATAATTAATCCCTGTATAAAATCATTAATTGCTGTTGCCATATATCCACCAAGTACAATATACACGCATGTTAATGTTGCCATAACAACAACACATGCTGTATATGGAATGTCGAATGCCATTCCAAACAATCTTGAAAGTCCATTATATACAGATGCTGTATATGGAATCAGGAATATGAAAGAAATTACTGATGCAACAATTCTCAGAGAATTACTTTTATATCGTTTTCCAAAGTAATCAGGCATTGTCTTTGATTCAAAATGCTTGCTCATAATTCTAGTTCTTCTACCAAGCACAACCCATGCAAGCAAAGAACCAAGCAATGCATTACCAATACCAATCCAAGTTGATGCAAGACCGTATTTGTATCCAAACTGTCCGGCATAACCTACGAATACAACCGCACTAAAATACGATGTTCCATAGGCAAATGCTGTGAGCCATGGACCAACACCTCTCCCACCTAAAACGAAATCATTAACACTCTTTGTATGTTTTCTTGAATACAGGCCAACGCCAAGCATAATTGCAAAGAAAACAATAATCAGTAATACTTTAATAACCACTTTACCATCCTCCATATACATTGAATTTGCCTTATTTTAATTATTAATAAGGACTTTGCACATTTGATATATTGAGTATAGCACATTACTTTTTCGATTTCAAGCTTTAATGTATTAAAGTGCTAAATTATTTTTATCCCTGTAATCCTCTTGCCTGTCTGTCCATATCTTCTACTACTATGTCATAGATTTCACCAATTGACGAACAGTATTCAAGAACCTGCCATGGCTCGTTAGTATGAAAATGGATTTTAATAAGCTCTTCATCTCCTACAGCAAGTAAACAATCTCCTTTAAAATGCTCTGTAAAGTAATCGCTTATTACATCCTCGTCCAAATCTTTACCTTCAATTAATAACTGTGTATCATATTTGAATTCTAACATCTTTAATCCTCCGATTTCATATATCTAATTTTCCATTTTCTGTTTATCATATCATATTCCTTGCCACAGTACGGACATTGTTTGGTATACATAGCATCAAACATCCTAGTTTGTATTACTAGGTAAACTGCCTATTTGACTCCATTCCTGCAGTACTTCGATAAACTTATAATTATCCATGTATATCTTTATCAAGTAATCTTGCAGCATTATTATAAAGAATATTATCAATGTCCTCATCACTAAAATCATGATTTAATGATTCTAATATCCATTCAATTGCTGATTTTTGACTACTCCACGGACTATCAGTAGCAAATAAGACTTTATCAGAACCAATCTTCTTAATCATTCTAACAAATTGTTCTTTATCAATCTTTCCATCTACACATGCAGTATCATAATATATCTTTGAATCCTTAGGTATGAAATCAAGTAATACTGCTTCAACTTCGTCAAATCTAAACATTCCACCCATATGTGCGAGCACAAGATTCTGTGGATGAACATCTGCAATCAATTCTGCCGCCATTATTGGTGTGCAATGTACCGGGTCTGGATATCCTATATCCACACCTGCATGAACAAGTGTTATCAAGCCTCTATCTGACGCGTAATCAACTATATGCTTATATTCTATATCATTAAAATTATGATTCTGATAATCAGGATGTAATTTTATACCTTTCAACCCCATAGATACAATCTCATCTATTTCTCTTTTGTAATTACTACAATCAGGATGTATACCACCGAATGATAGCTTATCTGTGTATTTTACATTAATCATAGCCGCATATGAATTAACCGATTTAAACTGTTCTGGTTTTGTAACCACTGGTTGAATAACAGACAGACTAACACCAGATTCATCCATCTCCCTGCATAACCCATCAAAAGTTCCATCTGTATATGCCTTATAATGTGATATACCTTCTAATTTTTCAATTGTTCTCCCTGCTATCTTATCAGGAAAAACATGTGTATGAAAATCAATTATCTTTCTGTCACTCATATTAAACTCCTCAATATTACGGTTTTACGAATCTGTACATTAATACATAAAGCATGTACATTATAGTACATAAACTATGTATATTAACATATAAAGCATGTACAAGCTGGACATGTATTTACACTTACTAAATAGATTTGTAATCATAAGTTATATATTCAAAATAAAAAGATGAGATGTCACTCCCACCTTATTCTATAGAATTATGAAACAATACTTCACATCTTCCTAACAACATACATGGCTCATTGCCCTTGTATACATTCTTTTAGTTTTTACTCTTCACTCTTTATCAACGTATATGGCATATTGTCTTTGTATGTTATAAAGAGACCCTTTTGACATCGTCGGTACTTAGTTATAGCCATGTAAACACATGGCTATAGCTTAGTATCCGTTACGATGTCAACGGAGCGAAAGCGTGTCTCTGATTAACATACAATGACAATATGCTCACCATTTACATCTTCTCAAGTTCATCTGATGTCAATACATCAAATCCCTCAGACTGAATCAATTTTCCTGCTTTGTCAGTATCAGATGTCTTTATTACAATTGAAGCATCCTCACTGCCTGTGGCAAGTGCATACATATATTCTATATTAATCTGTGCTTTACATATCTCTGCAAGTAACTCCTGAAGCTGTCCAACCTTATGTGATATCTTAATTGCAATTACATCAGAAAGAATTGCTGTGAAACCATTATCTGCTAATGCTTTCTTTCCTTCTTCAGGTTTTGAAACCATCATTCTAAGCAATCCATAATCTGCTGTATCTGCAAGACTTAATGATACAATATTGATATTATTCTGTTTGAGGATTTCAAGTACCTTTTCAAGTCTTCCCTCTCTATTCTCAAGAAATACTGATAACTGTTTAACGAACATATTCTACCTCCAATTATACAAGTTTACGCTTGTCTATTACATGAACTGCTTTACCCATGCTACGCTCTAATGTCTTAGGCTCAACAAGTTTTACTTTAACTGCAAGACCTATTGCCTGCTGAATCACATGTCCTATCTTCTTAGAAAGGTTCTCTAATTCCTTAATCTCATCTGAGAAGAATCGCTCTTCAACCTCAACCTGAACTTCAAGAGTATCAAGATTATTAATTCTATCAACAATCATCATATAGTTAGGAGTTGTTCCACTCATTTCAAGAAGTGCAGTCTCTATCTGAGTTGGGAATACATTAACACCTCTGATAATAAGCATATCATCTGAACGTCCTTTGAATCTACTGATTCTAGCTAATGTACGACCGCATTCACATTTGCTGTGGTCAATACTTGTAAGATCTTTCGTTCTATATCTAATAAGTGGAAGGCCCTCTTTGGTAAGAGTTGTGAATACAAGTTCTCCTGTAACACCTTCAGCAACAGGCTGAAGTGTCTCTGGATCAATGACTTCTGGAAGGAAATGATCTTCATATACATGAAGTCCTTTATGATACTCACAGTCACATGCAACTCCAGGTCCCATAACCTCTGATAAACCATATATATCATGTGCATGAATATGAAGTTTCTCCTCAATCTGTTTTCTCATGTTCTCTGTCCATGGCTCAGCACCACAGATTGCAGCTTTTAATTTGATGTTAGGGATTTCACCCATCTCTTCAAGAGTCTCGGCTATATGAAGGAGATATGAAGGTGTACATGCAATCGCTGTAACATCAAAATCTTTCATCATAGTAACAAGCTTCTTTGTATTGCCTGTTGACATAGGAACAACTGTTGCTCCAAGATGTTCAGCACCATAATGTGCACCAAGACCACCTGTGAATAGACCATAACCATATGCAATCTGAATCTTATCTTCTCTTGTAAGTCCAGCCTGTGTGAATGCTCTTGCAACACACTCACTCCATGTATCAATATCTCTTCTTGTATAACCTACAACAGTTGCTTTTCCTGTTGTACCACTAGAAGCATGAATACGTACTATCTCTGACTGTGGAACAGCAAAAAGACCAAATGGATATGTATCTCTTAAATCAGTCTTTGTTGTATAAGGAAGTTTGTTAATATCCTCAATTCCTTTAATATCACCCGGTTCAATACCAACAGCCTGCATCTTCTTACGATAATACTCAACATTATGATATACTCTGTCTACTGTCTTTTTAAGTCTGACGCTCTGGAGATTAGTCATCTCATCACGGCTCATACATTCTTTTGTTTCATTCCAAATCATTGTAAAAATCCTCCAATACTATTAACATTCACCTATAAAGAATAACCAAGTAAGAATGCTTTCTTATTAATGTCTACTGTCTTAGGTGGAACTGTCTTTTCAATTACATCAAGCCATGCTTCTTTATCAAAATCCATGTGCTGTGCAGCAATGCCTAATACAATAATATTGAATGTCTTAGGATTGCCAAGCTTCTTTGCTTCTTCCATTGCATCTACTGTATATACATTATATTCCTTTTTAAGTGTCTCAATAATATTCTCTGGATACTCGGCAGCACCAGTTACTACTGTAATTGGATCAATTCTCCAATCATTGACAACAAGTGCTCCATCTTTCTTTAAGTAATGTTTGTAACGCATTGCCTCAAGTCTCTCGAAAGCGATTACAACATCTGCCTGTCCTTCTTCAACGATTGGTTCTGCAACATTCTCTCCATATCTTACAAATGTTACAACGCTTCCTCCACGCTGTGCCATTCCATGAACTTCTGATAATTTAACATCATATCCTGCAGCTGTTGCGATTCCTCCAAGAATACGACTTGTAAGTAATGTACCTTGTCCGCCAACACCGACGATCATAATATTCTTAGTTGCCATGATTATTTGCCCCTTTCTACACAATCTATTGCATCAAATTTACAAAGTGATTTACAAAGGCCACAGCCATTACACATTGTCTCATCAATAGATATTGTACCATCTTCATTCTTAGTAAGTGCTGGACATCCTGGTTTAAGGCATGCTCCACATTTCTTACATTTGTCTGGAAGTGGCTTGCATACGTTAGGGAATACATTGCCTTTCAGAAGAACACATGGTGATTTTGTAATAATAACAGTAATTGCATCTCTGTCCCTAGCTTCTTTAACGAGACGCTCTACCTCTGCTGTATCGAAAGCATTTACCTCGTATACATTCTCAATACCAATTGCCTTACAAAGGTGATATATATTAACAGCATATGTAAGTTCGCCTGAAAGTGTCTTACCTGTAGCTGCATGATCCTGATGACCTGTCATACCTGTTGTAGAATTATCAAGAATCATAACTGTTCCTGTACCCTTATTGTATACCATGTTAATTAATGAGTTAACACCTGTATGCATGAATGTTGAATCACCGATTACAGCAACCCAATCCTTAATATATTCCTTGCCTTTAGCTTTTTCCATACCGTGTAATGTTGAGATACTTGCACCCATACATACTGTTGTATCAATTACATTAAGTGGCGCAACTGCTCCAAGAGTATAACATCCGATATCACCAGCAGCATGAATCTTTAACTTATTGAGTACTGAATATACACTTCTATGAGGACATCCAGGGCAAAGAATTGGTGGACGTGCTGGAACCTTTGCTGCATCTTCAATCTGTAAGTCAGCTTTTAATACAGCTTTTCTTAAAAGGTTAGCGCTATACTCACCCTGACGTGTGAAGATTTCTTTACCTATACACTTAATACCCCATGATTTAACCTGTTCCTCAATAACTGGTTCAAGTTCTTCAAATATGTATAATGTATCAACCTTTGAAGCAAATTCTTCAATAAGCTTCTTTGGAAGTGGATGAACCATACCAAGCTTTAAGATTGATGCATTAGGGAATACTTCTTTAACATACTGGTATGCAATACCATTAGTAATGAAGCCCATCTTGCTATCGCCATATTCTGCTTTATTAATTGCAAAATCACATCCATCTTCAGCAAGTCTGTTCATTCTGTCTTCAACATGAAGATGACGTCCTTTTGCGTTACCAGGCATCATTACATTCTTAGCTGGATTTCTTGTATATGGCTTATCATCTATCTCTTCTCTATCACAAAGTGTAACCTGTCCCTGTGAATGAGATAATCTTGTTGTTGTTCTAACAATAACTGGTGTATCATACTTCTCACTTAATTCAAATGCAAATTTTGTAAAGTCTTTTGCTTCCTGACTATCAGATGGTTCAAGAACTGGCACCTGTGCTGCTCTTGCTACACATCTTGTATCCTGCTCGTTCTGTGAACTGTATAAACCTGGATCATCTGCAGCTACGAGTACAAGACCACCATTAGCTCCTATATATGATACAGTATAAAGAGGATCACTTGCTACATTAACACCTACATGTTTCATTGATGCCATAGCTCTTACGCCACTTATTGATGCACCAATAGCAACTTCCATTGCTACCTTCTCATTTGGTGACCATTCAGCGTATACTCCGCTGTCCTTATACTTTACTAAATTCTCACTGATTTCAGTACTTGGTGTACCAGGATATGCTGCTGAAACTTTAACACATGCTTCATAAGCGCCTCTGGCAATCGCTTCATTACCCAACATTATTTTTTTCTCTGACACTTTAATACTTCCTTTCTCTCGTTAAGTATAACAATAATGCCCGTAGCTAATTACAATTGTAACCGCCAAGGGCATTAGATGCTTTTAACGTGCTCTTTATATAATAATCAATTTACCATAAAACGTCAATGTTTTTTTATATCATAAGACACACAAGTCCTGTGTTTTCATTCATCACTTTTTCCAGTGTATCACTAATTTTTGTCATGCTTTCCTGAGTTATATTTCTCGTTTTTTCGTTAATTCCATCATCAACAATCTGTTCTATAGTTTTACCGAATATATTAGTATTCCATATACCGCCTGTGTTATCACCTGAATTCTGATTAATATATTCTATCAAATCATTAGCCTGCTGCTCTGTTCCAACAATTGAAGCAATTTCTACATTGATACTTGTCTTAAGCATATTAACCGCTGGTGCCTGTGCCTTAATCTTTACGCCAAACTTACTTCCATTCTTAATTACCTCTGGTTTATCAAGAATAATATCTTCTTTAGATGGTGTAACAACTCCATAGCCATTAATTGCAACATCTGACATAGCACTCGCCACTTTTTCAAACTCATTTTTCTTAAGTGATAATTCTTTAATAGTATTAATTAATTCATATTCACTGTTCCGTCTGCCATATTGATACTATTAATTTTTATATCATCTATGTAATCACTTTCTGTTTTTATGGGCACTGTCTTTATATCTTTTATTGAAGAATATGACATCAACACATCCCTTGCATTATCTATAATATTCTCTTTCAGCCAGTGTTCTTTAGGAAGCAGATTCACCCATTGCGGCATAAAAAATTCCATCTGCGATATTGGAAATTCATAAAGCACATTCTCAAGGATTTCATCAACGTCCTCTTTTTTCAACTGTTGACAGTTAACCGGTATTACAGAAACCTTATATTTTTCATTAAGCAGCTTAGCTGTTGCCTTTGCATTATCCGAATATGGAGATTGCGAATTCAACACAATCACATAGGGTTTTCCAAGCATTTTCAATTCATTAATCGTTCTTTCCTCAGCCTTTTCAAAATTCTCTCTTGGTATCTCACCGAAGCTGCCATCTGTTGTAATAACAATACCTATAGTTGAATGGTCCCTGATAACCTTCTCCGTACCAATCTCTGCGGCTCTTGTAAATGCTATTGCCTCACTAAACCACGGTGTCTTTACCATACGCTCCTTATCATTCTCCATATGTCCACTCGCACCGTCTACCATAAAACCAACGCAGTCAATAAGTCTTATCTTGAATTCAACATCATCCATAACGGTAATTGCTGCTGCCTCATTAGGAATAAACTTAGGCTCTGTTGTCATAATTGTCTTACCAGCTGCACTCTGAGGTAATTCATCCATCGTTCTTTTCTTACTATGCTCATTAGTCATTCCCGGTATAACGCATAAGTCCATGAATCTTTTGATAAATGTTGATTTTCCGGTTCTAACCGGTCCAACTATTCCAAGATATATCTCGCCTCCAGTTCTCGACTGAATATCTTGATACAGATTAAAACTGTTCTTCTTAAAATTGTCCATAATAATACCCCCATTCCATTATTATTGTAAATATATGGTACGGGGGTAGATATTATTACTATTCAATTATATATTTTATTCTTAATTGCTATTCATCAGCATCTTCTTCAGAGCCAGCTACTGCGGCTGCTGATGAGATAACAACTACAACTGCTGCAATTACAACAACAAGAAGAATAATTCCTAATACGAACCAGATAAGCATATCACCTTCAAGCATATTAAAATCCTCCAATCCTTGTACATATAATCTAATTAATTCTCATCATAACACAAATACATGCATTATTCAATAGAACAAATTA
>CAZPHI010000002.1:0-104708 GCA_964586425.1 uncultured Lachnospiraceae bacterium
GCTTCAAGTAACTGTTTCATTGAAATAACGCTCATAATATACCTCCATTGGTTTTAATTCTTCCATGAACTTCTTCTTCCCAGCCGACCAGCGTTTTGGCACCAACACAGGAATCCATTCATGTGTATTTTTCACACGTTTGTTATTGTAACAAATAATGTGAGCTATTGCAAGCATTTTTTTATCTGCCTGTAATCTTTTTTGCTATTGTACTGTAATCAGCACCGCTTTGTATTTGATATACACCACTTCCAATTGTTGTTGAATATCCATTTGCAATCAAATAATTATTAAAATCCTTCCAATCAGCCACAAGACCTGCTTCTTGTATTTTCATTGCAGCACCTTCAGATGAATTCACTGTATTCAAAGATACTGTAATCATTACTTCATTACCACTTGACGACTGTATCTCTGTCTGTTGTTCTGTCTGTTCTTCTGTCTTAGGTTCTGTTTGAGGTTCTGTCTGAACTTCTGTCTGAACTTCTGTCTGAACTTCTGTCTGTGCCTGCGTCTTAGACTCTGTTTGTTGTTCTGTTTGTAATTCAATTGAAGACTGTGCTGTTGTATTTTCTTTGTTACTCGTCCAAATTGGTGCCGATGATATATTAGTTCCTTCATTCTTGCTTTCTGAACTATTATTATTAGCTATTGATAAAATCATTGTTGAAGCTAATAATCCTATTCCAGCACCTCTTAGATAATATTTTAACGACATGTTGTTTTTATTCCTCCAACGTATCCTAGTAAACAATAGGGCATATGATCATATTCTATTGTCTGCTATATAAATCTATAATTAAACCTACTTCACCAATTCCCATATTAAGTTCTTTAGCAATCTCTTTAGCATTCTTTCCTTTTTTGTATAAATCAAGTATTAAATCATTACTATTATTAGTAAAATTCACTTTCACTTCATTATCTGTGTTTTCAGGAATAACTACTGGTTCTGCTTTTTTAGTTTTTCTTCTAGTTGGCTTTACTGTAGGAGCAGATAATTCTGTAAATGTTTTTGTTTCATCTTTGCTAATTGCATCCTCTAATTTGGTTTCATCCTTTACATCAGAGTTATCAGTAACAACATCAGCTTTTGATGCAGCCTTTCTACGGGTTGTTTTTTTTGCCGCAGGTTTGGTAGCCATATTAACATCTCTTACAGTTAGTTTTACTTCTTTAGACTTTTCATTAAGCATATCATATAAAAACATAACTTCATTATGATTTTTATTAATATCAGCTAATACAGTATCAGCATATTCATTCATTTCTAATATCTTTGTGTTTGATATCTTATCAAGGGATGCTTCTGTTATTTCCTCAATATTACTAACCTGTTCATTAAGAATTGCTTCAATCTGTTTGTTTAATTTGTTCTTTTGTTCTTCAGTAAGTTCTATATCCTGGTTTTTTGCATTCTGCACTGCATTACTAGTCTTTTTATCAACAAAAAAACTAGCTATTATACAAACCATTCCCATAACATATAGTACTATTTCCAATGTAGTCATTTATCCTATACCTCTGTTTTTTCTTTATCATTAAAATATACTGTGAACAATATTATATCTTTACATCAAAGCTGTCCTGACCTTTAATAAAAACTTTATCCTTAGTTTTTTTACCATTCTTCTTATATTCTTCAGTATTATAATACTCGTTTTGTGACTGTTCTTTAGCATCAAATTTGTTATTATTCAAATCAACATCATCTTTTTTATTAACAGATTCTGCTTTAACCATATTCTGCTTTGATACTTCAGTCTGAATATTATCCTGCTGAACTAACGGTCTCATGTTCTCATTCTGTTTAATCTGTGATACATCCTGTGAACGTTGAATAGTTGCAAAGTCGATAGGACCCATTGCCATAAAATCACCCCTTATAATGCCATTCTAAAGCGCAACACATTTGATATCCGCACCACTCTTCATAAACTGACAATAATCGTATTTTTCTTTTAGGAACATATACTGCTCACCAAACATTAATTTGGTACCAGCAAATGCTGTTCTTGAAACTTTAATTCTTGCATTAGAATCTTCTTCAAGCTGATTTCTACATGCTTCAAGTTCTGCTTTATCCTTTGAAATTTGTTGTTCAATAAGTAACATATTACGCATAGTTTTCTGCTGCATCTCTATTTTTTCTGGTTCAAGGAAACCATCAGCATCCTGTTTTTTTCTTAATGCAGTTACTAACTGTCCCAACTGCATTTTATTCTTACCCAACTGTTCAAGTTCCTTCTTCAGGGTATCAACTCGTCTCTTAGTAGCCGCATCAACACCAACGCCCACCGCTGTAGCTGTACCCATAGCGTTACCAATTACTTTAGCTTCAATTAAAACAGTTGACTTTACATCACCACCAATAATCAAGCCGTTCCTTCCACTTACCTTAATTGGTCCTTTTGCAATAACCTTGCTATGTAAAATAGTATCTGTTTCAATACTTCCGGCAGCCATAACATTTTCAGCACTCTCTATAAATTTGGTTACAATATTACCACCAGCCTGAATATTAGCTCGATTCATCCCCTGTATTCCACGATTTAACGTTATATCAGCACCAGCAATAAGTGTTGCACCTTCTACAATACCATTAACCGAGATGCTTCCACTAGCCTTAACTGAAAAACCAGCAAGAACGTTTCCAGATATTTTGACATCACCATCATAATCAATATCACCAGTTGATGTGTCCACGTCAACTAATTCCAATACATTCGATACAAATATTCTATCAACCTCTAAAGATACATGTCCACTTATTTCACTGATAAGGCTTAATCCATCTTCTGATTCTTTAAGATTTTTTCCATGATGGAAAATAACTCTTTTAACATGCTTAGGAACAATTTTTCTTCCGAATACATCCATTCCCTCGTCACCCTTATCACATTGATGAATAACAGCAACCACATCTCCTTTTTTAATATGGTTAACATTATCTAGTGAATGAAAATCGACAGTTCCATCATCATTAACCTTTGGAACCGCCTTTAATTCTGGGTCAAATTTGTATTCAATATATCCATCTTTACCTTCTCTAGCAGGTACTCCTTCTGCAATCAGATGGTTTTTTCCATATACTCTGTCTTTTATGAATGTTTTTATTATCTCTGTCTTTATTCCATTTACAACATTTAATGACTTTAAATCTCTAATTATTTCATTCTCATCTAGTAATGATGAATCTTCAAAGCCTGGATAGAAAGTAACTTCTACAGACATTCCATCTTTACTTACATGGTAATCACCAAACTCATTACATGAAAATGCTTTGTTCTCCGATATCTTTATCTCTTTATTGTAATTATCCTTTTCAAATGCACTCTTCAAAAGCAATAAATTATAATCTGATATATTGCGAAGATTTAAATAATACATTGCATTATCTAAGTCAGCCTGAATTCCATTAACCTTTGAATTAAATACTGTTATATACAATCCGTCATCTTTATTAGAGAATAAAAAATATCCATTATTTCTTTCACTCATTTAATAAAGCCCTTTCTACATAAGAATATTCATATAATTGCCAAGTTTTGCTTTCATTTTTTGTAAAGCTTTCGTGTGTAATTGAGAAACTCTTGATTCTGAAACTTCAAGTATAAGGCTTATTTCCTTCAATGTCATCTCTTCATAATAGTATAAAACGACAACACTCTTTTCCTTTTCAGTAAGCGTTTCCAATGATTCTATAATCATTTTCTTTAATTCTTCTTTTTCAAGAACGTCCTCTGGTTGCTCAAAATGTGAGTTTGCAGATGCATCCATCTTTATCTCAGAACCAGCTTCCGTAAATTCATCCAAAGACACAATATTCGTTGTCTTCATCTGTCCCTGCCAGTTATTATATTCGTCAATACTTATATCTAATTCGCTTGCTATATCTTCATCAGTTGCTATTTTCCCATTCTCAGCTTCAAACTTTGACATTGCAGCGTCAATCCTTTTTTGTTTTTGTCTTAATGATCTTGGAATCCAATCCATTTTACGTATCTGGTCCAATATTGCACCTCTGATTCTCAGACTGGCATAGGTTTCGAATTTTACATTCTTATTAAAATCATACTTATCAATTGCATCAATAAGTCCAAATACGCCATATCCAACCAAATCGTCATAATCAACATTATATCCCAAATACATGCTTAATCTACCAGCCACGAGTTTAACAAGCTGTGAATACTCTATTATAAGCTGTTCTCTAAGATTACTATTTTTAGTTTTTGAATATTCCTGCCATAACTTGTTTCTGCTTGTTTCGTCCATAGCTTACCTCATCTGTTACTATTTTATTGCAGTACCAAAATGTCACCTGAGATTTATTTGTTCTTTAAATCATTCTCAGTTTCATTCTTAGTATCGTTTTTTTCTTCTTTCTGCTCGTTATCATCTTTTTCAGCTTCTTCGGCTTCTTTTTTATCCTTTTCTAGCTCTTCTTTATTAATGATAGCCTTATTAAGAAGCGAACGAAGTAAAATCCCCAGTATGCAAAATATCATCATCACAATTGCTAGTGTAAGTAGAAATTGTTCTATTTCATATCTACATATAATTGCAATGATACATGTAATAAATCCAGATAGCAAGGTTATAATTAATGGAAAATTTCTAAATTTCATTATTACCTCCCTAGATTATTTTATCGGGTTTACCAACTGATTTTATTTTATAATCTCCGTTTTCCGAATATAATTCAACTGTACGACCATAATTTAAGCCTGTATCTTCTGCCAGCAATCTTATCCTGGATTTTGATAAATTTGCTTTTGCTGCAGCTATATTACGTTCACCAACTCGCAACAATTCATTGTTTGTATGCGTTGCGAACATCTGAGCTCCTCCTGCAATCTTTGCAACAAGTCTACTTTTATTTGCTCCTAGGTGTACCATTTGATTTATTAATTCATCTAATCCTGAATCAGCGAATTTAGCAACATTAGAATTGTTTTTTATTAATGTGCTATCTGGTAACATCATATGCAAAAGTCCACATACTTTTGTAACCGGATCATATAAAGCCACACCTACACATGAGCCTAATCCCAATGTTGTCAATGAATCAGGATACTTGCAAACTTTTAAATCGGCCATTCCTACCTTTATCATCTCACCCATAATTATTCATCCATTCTAATTCACAGTATCTGAGTAAATCAATTACATCCCCAGTGATTCAAGTATCTTATCATATGAATCAAGTTCAGGAATAAGAAGGAAATAGCCGGTAACAAAATCTAATTCACCAAACTGTGACTGTATGAGGAGTAGTTTATCCCCATATTTGCCAAATTCTGTTGCTGGAACACTAAGCAACGCACCTGCCATATCTATTGTTAGATTCGGTACTGATGAAATAATTTTCATATTTGTCAATGATGCTAGTGCAGTAAGATATGAACCGGCAACTATATTACCAATCTCATTAAGGGCTGACATCTCAATTTCATCAAACTCAGAACTATCATTCTCTTCCAAAGGTTTCTGCATTAGTACATCAACCAAATGATGCGCCGAACGAGTATCAAATAAGAACATCATCATACCATCAATATCACCTTCAATCCCCAAAAGGATTCCTGCAACTAGTTGTTCCTCTGAACCAATTACAGACGCAATTTCGTTGAAAGGTAATAATGCTACTTTGGGTACAGACATATCCATCTTCATACTCAACATCTGTGACAACGCTGTTGTTGCATTACCAGCACCTATATTACCAATTTCCTTTAGTACATCATACTGCATATCACTCAGTTGCTCTAAATTCACTTTACTCACTATACATCACCCTTTTTAACCTTCTTTTTCTACTACAACACCTACAATATCAAGCAGCGAAATCAGTTCTCCTTTATGTTTACCTATTGCACTTATATATCCTGCAGTTTCATCTGAAGACGATTTTATTGTTTTCTCACAATCATCTTCTTCAAGTGTAACAACCTCTCTGACCTGATCAACAATAATACCTATTGTAGCATTTTCAACTTTAACAATTATAATCCTAGACTTATCCGTGAATTCATCTTCTGCAAGACCAAGTTTTGTTCTAATACTCATTACTGGTATAATTTCACCACGCAAATTAATAACTCCCTTGTAATAAGCTTGTGTTTTTGGAACTCTTGTAATCTGCTGGATTCTAACAATATTATCAATGTACTTAATATTAATTCCGTATTGTTCATTACCAATCTTAACAACTATATACTGCATTGATGTTGCTTGTGTTTCAATTGCTTTTACATCTTCCATAGCATTCTCCCATGCACATAATCTAACAGCTTTGCCCAACTGATGAAAGAAATATAGGGCTGTGCAATTATCCTTACTTATTATTTTTCTTTCACCATAAATCACATATTACACAAGTGTGTTTGCATCAATAATTAGCGCCACAGAACCATCACCAAGGATTGTTGCTCCACTAATCATTCTGTTAATATTAATGTATTTACCAAGTGATTTAATAACAATTTCTAACTGTCCAATAAGGCTATCAACAACCAATCCAGCCTGTTTATCGCCTTTGTTAACAATAACAACTGTAATTGTATCGCTGTCTAATGCTTCACCTGGTACATCAAGTACTTCTCTCAATCTTACAAGAGGAATTACATTACCTCTCAGATGAATTACTTCTTTAGCATGTACATATTTTATCTCGCTAATTGGGATATCCTCTATTGTCTGAATTGAGCCGAGTGAAATTGCATACTTCTCATCTCCAAGCTTAACCATAAGAGCCTGTATAATAGCAAGTGTAAGAGGAAGTCTAATTGTGAACGTACTTCCTTCTCCATATGTAGTTTTAACTTCTACATCACCACCAAGTGCTTCAATCTTCGATTTAACTACATCAAGTCCTACGCCTCGTCCTGATACATCTGATAACTTTTCAGATGTAGAAAAGCTTGGTTTAAATAATAAATCAATTATATCCTTATCGGTCATTACAGCCGCTTGTTCTTCTGTTATAGTACCCTTCTCAATTGCTTTCTTCTTAACATTCTCAATATCAATTCCGTTACCATCATCTCTAACTTCAATAACAACATTATTACCATCCTGATATGCATCAAGGAAGATAGAACCTACCGGATCCTTTCCTCTTTCAGCTCTCACTTCAGCACTTTCAAGTCCATGATCTGCTGAATTTCTCAAAAGATGCATAAGAGGATCTCCGATTTCATCGATGACTGTTCTATCAAGTTCTGTATCCTCACCAGTCATATACAATTCCATCTTTTTATCAAGCTTCTTACTAAGCTCTCTGATCATACGTGGGAACTTCTGAACAACGCTTTCAATAGGCATCATTCGAACTTTCATTACTGATTCATGAAGATTCGTAGTTACACGCTCAAGATATTCAATCTGCTCATTAAATGTTTGATTAGTTGTTCCAGAATTACCTTCCTCATCAACATTATTAGCTGATACCAATCCATTCTTAGCAATAATAAGCTCACTTACCAGATTCATAAGAACATCTAACTTCTCAATATCAACTCTTACAGAACGGCCAACAGTTTTTGTCTGTGTCTTTGCTGCTGGATGATTTTTCTCGGCTGATGTTTTCTTCTCAACTTTAGCTGGTGCCTGTTGACCTGGTACAGATTCCTCTTTCTTTTCTTCTGGTTCATCTTCTTCCTGTGGTTTTACAGTTTCATCAAATGGAGTTGTGATAGCTGAGCCAGTAGCATCTTTAATTTCTGAAACATTCTTAATTATTTCAGTTAACTTATCAATAGAATCTTCACTTACAATTGCAATTGTAAAATCCAAATCAAACTTTTCATCTTCTATATCCTGAACTGGAGGTTCTGATTTTACAATATCTCCATGTCCTTCAAGGTTTTTAAATACAAGGAATGCTCTTGCTGCTTTAAGAATACAATTTGGATCAACCTGTACATTAATTATATAAGCATTCATATTCTTCTTCAACGCTTCGTTCACAGCATGTTTTTCAAAATCAGCAAATGTAAATGCTGAAGCCTCTTCACTTGAGTTTTTCACCTGAACTGGTTGTTGTGGTGATGCCACTGGTTGTATAGATGATGTCGCTTTATTAGCTTCTTGATTCTCGTTAGCAAGGAAATCATTCAACTGTTTGATAATTGGTTCATTATCATCAGTTCCTTCATCCTGTGTCTCCTGTATATTTGATACATAAGATTCAAGTGCATCAAGACACTGGAACAATACATCTACCAGATTAGCATTAACTTTCATCTTATCATTTCTAATCTCTGAGAATACATTCTCCATATTATGAGTAAGGTTCTGCATTCTCTTATATCCCATAGTACCTGCCATACCCTTAAGAGAATGAGCAGCACGGAATATCTCATTAATTGTATCCTTGTTCTCTGGTTCCTTTTCAAGAATCATTAACTGATCACTCAAACTTTGTAAATGTTCGTTAGACTCATCAATAAAAATCTCTAAATACTGGCTTACGTCCATAATAACCTCCATTTCGAAATGCTGTAATTCAACTTTTACTGCACTCCAACATTCTTTGTTATTGCTTCAGCTACTGAAGTAAGTGGAAGAACTTCATCCACAATTCCAGTCTGAGCTATTGCTTTTGGCATTCCATATACCACACATGAATTCTCATCCTGTGCAATAATATGTAATTTCTTATTAGCATCATGTAATCCTTTAATACCTTTGGTTCCATCAGCGCCCATTCCTGTAAGAACTACACATGTTATTTCATCAAAATCACTGTTAACTAATGATTCATACATTACATTAGCACATGGTCTTAACCCATCTATTGCTGCTTCATCACTTAACTTAACAGTATAATTCATTCCACATTTTACAATCTTCATATGTCTTCCACCCGGTGCAATATATACACAACCTTTTTTAATTACATCTCCATCACTTGCTTCCTTAACCTCTAAAGCACTTAATTCATTAAGTCTTTGCGATAATGATAATGTAAATCCTTGTGGCATATGTTGAACAAGAACAATTCCAGCATCAAGATTCTGTGGAATCATAGGAATAACCTGTTGCAGTGATTTAGGGCCACCTGTCGAGCACGCTAAAGCTACCAGTTTCTTCTTTCCAGCTTTAACACCTTTATACTGTTCACCTTTAACCTTATCAGCTGATACATTCGACTGAGATGTGCGTTTCCTAAGTTCAAGAATAGCATCCGTTGTTTTTGTCTGTGTACTTCTACGATTTTCGGAAGTAACCCTCCTTGTATCAGCAGTCTTTGTAGTTGCCGATGGTATCGTAGTTCTCACAGAACCACTTATTCTTGTCCTTTCAATTGAAGCTCTTGAGTTAGTAGCTACATCAAGCATCTCATGTATTCTTTTTCTAAAATCTTCACTCTTTGTATCAAGATAATTCTCAGGCTTTGTAACAAAATCAAATGCCCCATACTCAAGTGCTAATATTGTTTCTTTTGCACCTTGTTTTGCAACAGTACTTACAACAATCACAGTCTGCTCTATTCGGTTCTTTTGGAGTTTCTGTAATAACTCAAGTCCATTCATCTTCGGCATATTAATATCGAGAATTATTGCACTATACAAATTAGGATTTGAAACAATTAGATCAAACCCTTCCAAACCATCTTTAGCTATTGCTGCAACTTCATATTCACTATTTAGATTAATTATATCAGATATAACTCTTCTCATGAGTGCAGAGTCATCAATTATCAATATTTTTTTTGACAATTTTATCATCTTCTTTCATTTTTATTTATAAATGTTCGTTATGTCTCATTCTTCTCTGTTCTTCGAATATAAATTTTACAATTTTCTCTCTATTTTCTGATGAAATGCTTATAAATTCTATACGTTGTTCATACAAATCAAGTCTATTTTTAGTTATAGCAGATTCAATTACTTTACCAAGTAACCCCATCCTAATATTAATATTCTTGCTTTTTAAAACAAAATCAATATAAAGCATATCACCTTTATTATGTAATTGTGGTGAAACGATTCTTAATCCACCACCACTTATATCGATAATAACGCCTTTCATTCTACCATTCACAAATTCATCCGGAATTCTGTTATTCTCAGCACAATACTTTATCTCATCAATAGTAAATACATAATAATTAACATCTATATTACAATCAAGTCTAAAGAATTCTCGTCTCTGAAACTTCTGCATCTGAGTTGTCACTTCAAGTCGAACCATATAGATATTATTCACTTTTTTTCTACCACGAACTATACATTCCGTTCTGTACAATCCTCTTTTCGTACTGAAAAATGCTTCGAATCTCTGACCACTTTCAAGTGGTATCAAATGGCCTTCATATATTGGCATTGCAGCAATAATATACTCATCTTCAAAGTCAAGTACCTGACTTATATAATTTCTAGTTTCGCTATCCTTTGAATTTCTACCAGCAAGTTGCTTCAGTTCGATCTTGTTACCAATTGATATAACACTATCCATCAAGTCAGATTTCCCTCCCTATAGTTTTCTGGCAAAAACCGTCTTTAGTAACGTTCTAATTCCATTTCTTTCATTATACACCACATCGTTATTACAATCCAAGCATTTTGTTATTTCAGCAAAACTTTTTGCAGATATAGAATTAGGATACATAATCGATACAGGTTTCTGTTTCATTACTGCTTTCGTGATATTATTATCCTGCGGTACAATACCAAGCAATTCTATATGGATTTTTAGAAACTGTGATACAACCATGCTTAATTTTTCATAAAGGTTTCTTCCTTCATCAAGGCTTGAAACTTTATTAGCAATCACCTTAACTCTGGTTATTTCACGATTAAATCCATCATACATCGATAGAGCCTTTAATAGAGCATATGAATCTGTAATAGATGTAGGTTCAGGAGTAGTTACAATAATAATTTCCGGACATGCCATCAAGAATTCCATTACACTTGAAGATATACCAGCTCCTGTATCTATTATTATTACATCTGCAATTTCCTCAAGTTCTGATAATTTGCTTACCAGACGCTTTATCTGTTCTTTATCAAGATTGACTAATTTAGCGATTCCTGAACCTCCAGATATAAACTGTACTCCTTCTGGGCCAGTTGTAATTATCTCTTTTAGTTCTTTTCCCCTGAACATTAAATCACTCAAATTAAACTTTGGAATTACACCAAACATAACTTCTATGTTAGCTAATCCAAAGTCAGCATCCAGAATAACAACCTTTTTACCAAGCTTTATATACTGTAATGCAAGATTAATTGATACACTTGATTTACCAACACCGCCCTTACCACTCGTAACTGCAATAACTCTGGCATTCTTTATGTTCTTTTGATTCTGTCTTTTTATAATACTTCTAAGATTTTCAGCCTGATCCATTATGAATTACCTCCCAGCAGTATTTTGGCAAGTGCCTGTTCATTAATTGTCTCTATATCATTAGGCACATTCTGACCTGATGTTGTATACGACAAATAAGCATTTGTATACATTCTCATATTGAGGATATTGCCAAGTGCACAGGTTTCATCTAATTTTGTGAACAGAATTCTATACTCGCCCACTTCTTTATAAGCATCTGCTATTCTCATCAAATCTCTATATTTTGTGGTAACACTCAATGTCAGATATATCTCTTTTTCAAACTTATCTTCATTTAATTTTACATTATTAATCAAATCAACTATTTCCTGCATCTGCTCATCAGCTTTATGTGATCTTCCAGCCGTATCCACAAGTATCAAATCAAAATCATTGTAGTTATTGACTGCTTCTGACAATTCATCTGTGGTATAGACAACATTTACAGGACAATCAATAATAGAAGCATATGTATTAAGCTGTTCAACAGCAGCAATTCTATATGTATCAGCTGTTATGAATGCAACCTTTTTCTTTTCTTCTATCTTATATTTCGAAGCAAGCTTTGCAATTGTAGTTGTCTTTCCAACGCCTGTTGGGCCGATAAAGAACACAACTTTAGCTTTTTCTGACAAATCAATATTCTTTGGTTCGCCTAGTTTAAGAATAATCTTTTGATATACTATTGATAAAAGACTGTCCAAATTCGATTCTTTCTTTATCGAGCCTTCTATCTCTCCTATTATTGTATTTGCATATTTTTCATCAACATCATTGTCAATCAGTTTATTATATATTAGCTGAAGAAATTTTAAGTTAATATTATCTTCCTTCTTTGATTCTTGATTATTATCTTTTTCTTTATCATTATTTGCTTTTTTATTTGAAGTTGCAGAATTCAACTGATTTTCAAGCATATTATGAAGTGAATCAAGCTTTTCCTCTATCGGATCACCTGTATTGGCCGCATTCTCCTTTGTTGTGCCTTTCGATGTATATATATTATCTATCTTAGTTTTATCTCCAACAACCTTGTCAAACGTAGGCTTGGTATCTTTAATTCCATTAATAAATTCCTTTTCTTCTAGTGCCACCGTTACCTCTACAACATCTTTTTTAAAGAATTTTACAAACCATGGCTGCTTTATTTTCTTAACATTAAGTACAACAGCTCCATTACCCAATTCTTTCTGTGCCTCGAGCACAGCCTCTCTTTCTGTTGGAGCTTGGAATTTTTTGACTATCATATAAACTCTCCATTCTGCAATAATATCATATTATGCGGTAACCATACCTACCGATTGTAACTCAATATTCGATTCAACTTCGTTATAAGATATAACAATTATATCCTTAAAATAATCGGTTGCCAATCTCTTAAAATACATTCTCACAATAGGTGATGTAACAATAATCGGATTTTTACCAAGATCTTCTAGTTTCTTTAATTCAACCTCTAATGATGCCATTATCCTCTTTGTTCTTTCTGGGTCAAGTGTTAGATATGCACCCTGCTCTGTTTGTTTTACAGAACTCATTATCTCCTGTTCAATTGCTGGATCAAGAGTTATTACCTGTGTTACTTCATTAGGTGGAAAATACTTACTTGATATTGCTCTCTTGAGGCTTTGTCTTGCATACTCTGTTAGAATATCGGTATCTCTTGTAACCGCAGCATGATCTGCAAGGGTTTCAAATATTGTTACAAGATCTCTGATTGATATTCCTTCCTGTAACAAATTCTGCAATACTTTCTGAATATCGCCAACTCCAAGAAGCTTAGGTATAAGTTCATCAACAAGCGTTGAGTTATTTTCTTTAATATTATTAATAAGGTTCTGAACATCCTGACGTGTAAGCAACTCAGCAATATGCTGTCTTACTACTTCCGTAAGATGTGTAGCTATTATTGAAGGTGGATCAACTACTGTATAACCTAATGATTCCGCTCTCTCTCTTTGACTTTCTGTTATCCATATTGCAGGAAGATGGAATGATGGTTCAAATGTTGGAATACCCGTTATCTCTTCTTCAACATATCCAGGATTCATCGCCAAATAATGGTCAAATAAGATTTCTCCTTCACTTACCTGAATGCCCTTGATTTTAATTACATATTGATTAGGATTTAACTGAATATTATCTCTCAATCGTATAATTGGAACCACTGCACCTAATTCAAGTGCAACCTGACGTCTTATCATAACAACTCTATCAAGCAAATCTCCTCCTTGGTTGACATCCGCAAGTGGAATGATTCCATAGCCAAATTCCAGCTCAATTGGATCAACATTAAGGAGCGATACAACATTTTCCGGACGCCTGATTTCCTGTGCTTCCTTCTCTTCCTGACCTGCTTCAGTCTCTATTGCCTCTTCACCCTGTTTTGTATCCATATTTCTACCAACAATTATGAAAATTACGCCAATTGGAATAAATATAAACCATGGAAGTGGTGTAAATAAGCCCAAGAATGCCATAGTTCCACCAACCATCATCATAACTCTTGATATAGAGAAAAGCTGACCAACAATTGCATCGCCAAGTTCTTTTTCACTTGATGATTTTGTTACTATAATACCTGTTGATAAAGATATAAGAAGCGATGGTATCTGACTTACAAGTCCATCACCAATAGTCAGAATAACATATTTATTGAGTGCATCAGTAATGGTCAATCCCTGATTCGTCATACCCATAATAAGTCCACCGATAATATTGATGCCAGTGATAATAAGACCGGCTGTTGCATCTCCTTTTACATACTTAACAGCACCATCCATAGAACCAAAGAAACTATTCTCCTGCTGGAGTTTCTTTCTTCTTTCAGCTGCTTCCTTATCAGTTATTGCACCAGTGTTAAGATCTGAATCTATTGCCATCTGCTTTCCAGCCATAGCATCCAGTGTGAATCTGGCTGTTACCTCAGCAACTCGTTCAGAACCTTTATTAATTACCATGAACTGAACAATTATCAACACAATGAATATAATGGCACCAATTACAATATCACCACCACCTACAAATTCACCAAATGCAAGTACAACATCACCAGGATCACCAGTTCTAAGAATAAGCTTAGTAGATGAAACATTTAATGAAATTCTAAAAATAGTAGTGAACAATAACATCGTCGGGAAAGATGCCATATCAAGAACATCTTTTGCAAACAACGAATTAAAAAGGATAACTAATGCAAACGCAAGATTTATGGCCAGCATAACATCCAAAAGCTGTGATGGTATTGAAATAATCAAGAATACTATTGCTGCAAGCAGATAAAATCCAATCCACAAATCATTCCTTTTCATTGCATTGTCTCCTTTCTAATAATCAAGTTTTATTTTTTAATGAATATACATATGCAAGTACTTCTGCTACTGCCTGATACAATTCCTGTGGTATCTCAGCTCCAACATCTACATTGTTGTATAGAATTCTTGCAAGAGGTTTATTCTCAACTATCGAAATATCATATTCTTTAGCTTTGTCTTTAATCTGAAATGCTAAATAATCCGCACCCTTTGCAAGAACTATGGGTGCCTTACCTGAATTAGATTCATACTTAAGTGCAACAGCAAAATGAGTAGGATTTGTAATTACTACATCTGCCTCTGGCAGCGACTGCATCATCCTTCTCCTCGATATCTCCTGCATCTTACGTCTTATCTGTCCCTTTATCTGAGGATCTCCTTCAGAATTCTTGAATTCATCTTTGATTTCCTGTTTAGTCATCATCATATCATTCTTAAATTTTCTCTTTTGATATATTAAATCAACAATTCCAATCACTAAGAATATTGCACTAATTTTTATACCTAGATCAACTACCACCTGACCAATAATATCAAGTGCCTGATATAATGTTATGTCATAAAAAGTATATAGCAGCTTCACTTTATCAGATATGGTTGTATACACAACATAGCCAATAATAAGAAGCATAGCAATTGACTTTATTAGCTCAAACACCTGCTTGAAGGAAAAGATTCTCTTAAATCCACTTGCTGGGCTGATTTTACTAAGCTTAGGCTGAAGTGGTTTGGCAGTTATCTGCCACTTTATCTGTAACATATTAGTCAAGATAGCAATAACGATTCCGACTGCGAATACTGGAAGTACAGTTATGATAACATCCATTAATGCAGTATTAACTATTCCAGTTGCATTAACAGTTGACATTCCATTATAACTATCATTAGTTATCTTTTCAAAATTCCCATAGAAATCACTAAAATACGTCACAAAGTTTTTTCCCATTGTGCCTATATATATTTTAATCAAAAGAAATAACGCCAAAAGCGAGACTGCAGTAACTATTTCCTTACTTTTAGCTACCTGTCCCTCTTTTCTGGAATCCTCTATCTTTTTAGCTGTTGGCTCCTCTGTTTTTTCACCACCAGGTCCATCCTTTGCAAAAAACTGCAAATTATATGGCAAAACATTCTTTAAGCCTTTAATGCCATCATTTCTTACAAAACAATGGCTTACATGGTCATTGTATGTAATTTCAGATACATATGTTATGTCATGCACTATACAAAACCACCTATCATCTTTACCATCAGTTCTTTAATCTCCACAAAGATATAATTAGAGACTGAAGGAAGCATAATCACCGTAATCATTAGCACCGCTATACCTGTGAATATTTTTAGTTGAATACCAACTACAAACATATTCATCTGTGGTGCAATTCGTGCTAAAATCGCAAGAATACAATTAAGCAATAACACCGCCGCGAATACTGGAAGTGCTATTCTAAATCCTATAATAAAGTAATCACTTATGAACTTTATTACAGAATTATATAATCCTATATTAAATCCTACCTTTCCCAAAGGAACAACTGTATAAGAATCAACAATTGCAGATATTAGATATCTGTGTAATCCTGAGATAATAAGTAAGAGCATAAGGCAATAATAATATAAATTACCAACTATACCAACCTGTACTCTGGTTGTTGGATCATATAGATTTGCCATCGACAAGCCCATATCCATGTCTATTATTCTTCCTGCAAAATGTATAATCTGAATGCAAAAAGATGATACTGCACCAAGTAGTAAACCAACCACTGCTTCTTTCACTACAATTGTCGCATATTCTACTACATTATCGTATGCTACCGTTGCATCTGGATACAACTGATAAACAATTACGGCTAACACTAACGAGAATCCTATCTTCATTCTCTGTGGAGTATTGGCCGTATTAAAAAAAGGTGCTACATATATAAATGTTGCTATTCTCATAAGCACAAGAATAAACAACTCAAATTGGCTTAAAGCCATATTATAATTAATCATATCATCCTCCATATTGGAGCGTTATTATCTGATATTCATCTTACCTTACATATACAGAAAAGTTCGACCACAATAATGTCATATAATCAACAATCTGATTTAAAATCCAACTTCCCATAATCATCAAAGCCGCAAAGATTGCTAACAGCTTAGGTACAAATGTAAGCGTTTGTTCCTGGATAGACGTAAGTGTCTGAAACAAACTTATAATAAGACCGACTATCATAGATACAAGTAAAAGTGGAATTGCTGTTTTAACAATAATCCATATTGTCTGGCTAGCAACATTAATCACATCTTGTTCAGTCAACTTACATACCCTCCTTATCAATAGAATGTTGAAACAAGGTTACCAATTACCAGGTTCCATCCATCTGCCATTACAAACAGCAGTATCTTGAATGGTGTTGATATTGTTGTTGGTGGAAGCATCATCATACCCATTGACATAAGTGTCGATGATACAACCATATCTATTACAATAAATGGCATATATATAAGGAACCCTATGATAAATGCTGTTCTCAATTCGCTCACAATAAAGCTTGGAATTAATACATTAAGCGGTATATCATCTTCAGTTTTTATACTACCTTCTTCTGTCTTAGCAATTGAGAGAAATGTATTAATATCTTTATCCGATGTTTGTTTAAGCATAAATGCTCTAACTGGCTTAACGCCTATGTCAAATGCCTGTTCTGCAGAAATCTCATTATTTGATAACGGAACAACTGCACTGTTATATACCTCATTAAATGTAGGTGCCATAATAAAAAATGTCAAAAATAAAGACAAGCCAATAATAATTTGATTAGGTGGAACCGTCTGCGTACCTATTGCAGCTCTTGTAAAATGAAGAACAATTACAATTCTTGTAAAAGAAGTCAACATAATAAGTATTGACGGAGCAACTGATATTACTGTAAGAACTAATAACATCTGAAGCACGCTTGCGAGGTCACTACCATCGCCGGCTGAAATCCCAATACTAATAAGATTATCTCCACTTGCAGTACTAGCTTCTGTGGCTCCTACTACAGTTGAGAAAACAGCAGACATAAGCATTATTAATGCAAAAAATAAGCTCAGTCGCATCATCGGCTTTCTTTTTTCTCTAATAAATCGTAACATATAATTCATCCTACCTAATCTTTTGGCTTGTCCTTCTTAAACTTTTCTAGTATAGCTTTGAAGTTTTGAGAATCTGATTCAGTAGATGTATTCTTTAACACTAATTGTTTCTCATCTATCTCACACAGATATGTGATTGTATCCTTGCATACAGCAATTGTAAAGCATTTGTCACCAGCTTTAACTATCTGAAGATACTTTGTATTAGATAATCTTAGTGTCTCTAAAACTTGAATATTACTACCTTCCATTCGGGTTTTCTGATAGTTTCCAACCCACTTTGTTGCGTAGTACGTTAAAAACAATACAAACACAAATATAATTAATACAGTAAAAAGCTGCACAAAAGAGTCCAGCCTTCCACTTGTAGTTAATACCATATTCAAATTAACCAACTACTTTCTTTACAGCTTCCAGTACACGATCTGCCTGGAATGGCTTTACAATAAAGTCCTTTGCACCTGACTGAATTGATTCAATAACCATTGCCTGCTGTCCCATTGCTGAGCACATAATAACTGATGCTCCTGGATCAGCTGCTTTTATCTTCTTAAGAGCTTCAATTCCATCCATCTCTGGCATTGTAATATCCATAAGCACCAAATCAGGTTTAACCTCTGAGTATTTCTCTACAGCCTTAAGTCCATTCTCAGCTTCACCCGCAATATTATATCCATTCTTAGTAAGAATATCTTTAATCATCATTCTCATAAATGCAGCATCATCACATATTAAAATATTCTTTGCCATATTCTATCTCCTATCTAAATATATATATTTTATATAATCAGTTTTACTTATTATATTATACACTAATTGATTTCATTTTCCTACAATTTTTTAAAATATTATAGAAATTTCAACAACTTTACTTAATTATCTCTGTAATTCTTACACCAAAGCTTTCTTCAATTACAACAACTTCTCCTTTTGCAACGAACTTGCCATTAACAAGCACATCTACAGATTCGCCCGCAATCTTATTAAGCTCTACAATTGTACCTGGTGAAAATTCAAGAATATCTTTAATTGACTTTGTCGTTCTTCCAAGTTCAACAGTTACTTCCAATGGAACATCCATTATCAAATCAATATTCTCTTTTTGAGTAAGTGAAGCCAAATCATTAGAAAATGGTTGAAACGAAGCTGATTGAACATTAACATCTGGCTGAGTAGCATACTGCATTCCCATCTGGTTCATTCCCATCTGGTTCATTCCCATTCCCGGATTCATTCCCATCTGATTCATTCCCATTCCTGGATTCATTCCCATCTGGTTCATTCCCATTCCCGGATTCATTCCCATCTGATTCATTCCCATTCCTGGATTCATATTTTGTCCATCGAATGAATTAGTTGGCTCATGTTGTTGTATATCAACTGGTATTGGTTCCGACTGTGCTGATGAATTAGATACTGAGTCATCTTTTGTATCATCTTCGACATGAAACATATTAATTAAATCATGTGCAAATTCAATAGGATATAACTGCATTATCTCACTATCAATCAAATCTCCACTTTGCATTCGAAATGCAACTTTAACGAAAGATTTTTGTAAAAAATCTGGTACATCCTTCGTCTGATCACTATATAATTCAATCAAATTAGCAGTTGGGGGACTTATATCAATTTTTCGATTGAACATTGATGACATTGAAGTCGCCGCTGTTCCCATCATCTGATTCATAGCCTCACCTATAGCACTTAGGTGTAATTCGCCTAATGGGTCATCATCATTAACCTGACCACTGCCTCCCATCATCAAATCAGTAATAATCTTAACATCCTTTTCTTTAAGAATAAGGACATTATTTCCAGCAAGACCTTCTTTATATGAAATTTGCAGCATTACACATGGTCTGTCATACTTTTCTGCTAATTCATCCCAATTTGCAATTGAAACACTTGGTGTTGTTATATTAACCTTTTGATTAAGCAGTGAGCTTAATGTTGTGGCAGCCGATCCCATACTTATGTTTGATATCTCGCCTACAGCATCCTTTTCTGTATCAGAAAGTTCAACTGTTACTTCATTAGCATTATCTATGCTCTGTTCACCTTCCGGTGTTTCTGCATTCTCAGGGCTATCCGCATTCATGCCGTTAAGTAAAGCATTAATCTCATCTTGCGATAGCATTCCATCCATTCTACTCACTCTCCTCTCTAATAATTTCTGTTACTCTAACTGCGTATTTATCATCTGAATATCCAGGTAAAGCTTTAAACTTTTCTATATTACCAACATATACGCTTAGTTCTTCATCAACTTTTTTATCTATTTTGATTATGTCTCCTATTTGAATATTAACAAAATCAGAAACTGAAATCCTGCTGTTACCAAGTACTGCTTTAACAGGTATCTGTGCTCTTGAAATTACTGATTCAATTGCATCTTGATATGTATTATCATCTTTATCCTGCATCGTTGAAAACCAATACTTAGTATTCAACTTATCAATTATAGGTTCTAATGATGTAAAGGGAAGACATATATTCATTAATCCTTCAACATCTCCTATTTTGACATTCATAGTTACGATAGCAATTGTCTCACTAGGTGATATAATCTGTGCGAACTGTGAATTAGTCTCAATCCGTTCTAGTCTAGGAGATATCTTAACAACATTCTGCCATGGTTCCTGTAGTAAATTGACACAAATCGTGAATATTCTTTCCAAAATTGTAAGTTCTATTTCTGAATAATCCCTTGTTTTATCAAGACTATTACCATTACCGCCTAAAAGTCTGTCTATAATTGCAAATCCTAGATTAGATGCCATCTCCATAATTAAATTACCTTTAAGAGGTGATATTGCAACAACACCAAGTAAAACTGGATTTGACAACGCATTCGAAAATTCTGAGTATATTACAACTTCTGAATTTACGACATCAATATTCACTGATTTTCTTAAATAGGCAGGAAGATTCGTAGCTAAGAGTCTGCCAAAATGTTCAAATATAATTTCAAGTGTTCTAAGATGTTCTTTTGAGAATTTAGATGGTCTGGCAAAATCATAATTCTTCACCTGACGCTCATTAGTGCTCTTCATCTCTTCAACATCTAATTCGCCACTGCTTAACGCTTTTAAGAGGTTATCGATTTCATTTTGCGATAAAACCTCACTCATTCTTCCTCACCTCCTGGTTCAATAATTACTGAAGCTTAATATTGCTTCTATTGTACTACAATCTGAGGAATTGCAACTGAATATACAATATCTGATTTAAATAATTCCTGAAGTCTAGCAAGTATCTGCTGCTCGATTGTCGTCTTGCTTGTATATACATTCTCATAAGAATATTGAGATACAATTGTAGTTACTTCACTAACAATAAGTTTCATACCATTATCAACATTAGTTCTAAGTGAAGAATAATCTTTTGAATTCTTGTTAAGTGAAAGTACAACATTAACAACTGCATAATGTACTTTGCCTGACGAATCAGTGATTGTAACTGTAATCTTTGATGAGTCTCCATTGACAACATCAATAACCTCGAGATTACCAATATCAACAACTCCAGCTGAAGAACTGTCCTGTGCACTACCTATATCAGTGCCTGCAACATCTAAATCAATTATATTAGCTATCTTCGTGATAAGATTATCTGTCTTACTTGAAGTTGTTATCAATGAAAATGTTAAAATAACTGATAAAACCAGATTAATCAAAACTAATGCAAGTGTTATCACATTAAGCATGCTTTTTTTCATGTCATCCTCCAAATCCTATAATATATCTAATTATATATATTATATACTTTTATTTCTACTCGTCTGTTCTGTGCTCGTCCTTCAGCTGTCGAATTCGAAGCAATCGGAACCGATTCACCTCGTCCAGATGATTTCATACTTGAACTATCAAATCCATGTTCATCTCGAAAATATGTATACACTGCATAAGCACGATACATAGATAACATTGTATTATCTGGGAATTGAGCAGTACTGATAGGATTACTGTCAGTATGACCCTCTATTTCAATAGTGTACTGATCATAATCCTTTAAAACAATCGCTACTCTATTAATTAGAGACATCGCATCTTCTTTCAATTCTGCCTTACCAGAATCGAATAGGATTCCACCATTCATCGTTAACTGGACATATTTTGATGTTGATGAAACTTGTACCTGCGATGATATATTATTAGCCTGCAATTGATTTTCAATTGCTTCAGCCATTTTTTCAGATTCTTCAAGACCTGCTTTTTCTACTTCATCCTTTGCATCCTTAATCTCAGTAGTAACTTCTCCATCACTATTAAGGCCCCTATTATTATAAAAATCTCCAAGTTCGGTTAACTGGCTTGCACCACTCGAAATAAGTATTCCCTCTCCTATTGATGAACCACCTGCTGGCAAAACACTAAAGCTTGATGATAATGATGCTGCAATCTGCTGAAATTTTTCTGCATCTATTGTTGACATCGAAAATAGCAAAACGAAAAAACACAATAATAGATTCATTAAATCACTAAATGTCGACATCCACGCTGGTGAACCGCCAGAAGACTCTTCCTGTCTTTTCTTAGCCATTATTCACCACCTCCGCCTTCTCCATCAACTGATATTGCCTTTCTGATTGAAGGTGAAAGGAATGATTTAAGTTTTTCTTCAATTACTCTTGGATTTTCTCCTGCTTGAATTGATAACAATCCCTCTATCATTACCTCTTTCATCTGGTATTCCTGTCCACTTATTACCTTCATCTTAGATGCAATAGGTGTACCTATCCAGTTTGCAAGCATTGAACCATATAATGTTGTAAGAAGGGCTACTGCCATACTAGGACCAATTGTAGAAGCATCATCAAGATTCTTAAGCATATTAACAAGTCCAATAAGAGTTCCAATCATACCCCATGCAGGTCCCATTGCTGCCATTGCTTCCCAAAAACCGATTACTTTTTTATGTCTTTCGTCAATACACGTTAATTCCGTTTCAAGTATTCCTCTTACTAGATCTGGTTCAGTACCATCAACAATTAGAAGAATACCTTTCTTCATAAATTCATCATCCAACGTTCCAGCAACTTCTTCGAGTGCAAGAAGTCCCTCTTTACGAGCAACATTAGATAATTCAATTATCTTAGATATTACCTCTCCTTCGTTCACTTTAGTATCCTTAAAAGCTATACCAATTGTCTTTATATTACTAAGGAAATCCTTAAGTTTATATGAAGTAAGAAGTGATGAAAATGTACCTCCAATTGTAATAACAATTGAAGCTAAATCCCAGAAATTAATTAAGGCTGCCATTCCAGCATCATTCTGCGAGATACCGAATACTATAAGTACAATACCTAATATAATACCAATTAATGTAGCTATATCCACTATGAACACCTACCTGCGTCTATATTTATATTTAGTAAATCCACTATATAATGTGTTAAATCCACAATGCAATCAACTATATATATTAAAACACCTTTAGTCAATTATTGCAACAAAATAATGAATTTTGTTGCAATTTTTTATACTTTTAATGCCTATTTTTCCATATTTTGTAATTTTTTCGTATAAGAAAAACACTACACAATATTCTACTGTTGTAATGTTATATTAAACAGTACTATTTAATATTGTGTAGTGTTCATATTAATTATCGTTTAAGTGATATTAATTCCTCTAACATTGTATCTGATACTGTGATAATTCTAGAGTTTGCCTGGAATCCACGCTGAGTTGTAATCATTTCTGTAAACTGTGCTGATAAGTCTACATTAGACATCTCTAATACACCAGAAGAAATTTTACCATTAGTGGCTGTTACGTCATCACCAATACCATTGAATGAACCTGAGTTAAGTGTTGCAGCATACATATTGTTACCAACTTTCTCAAGTCCGGATGGATTATCGAATTTGGCTACTGCAAACTGTCCTAATACCATTGTGTCACCATTAGTATATGCAGCAACAATCTGTCCCGAACTGTCAATTCCAACTGAAGACATAACACCAACTGCTTTACCGGCTCCAACGCCATCTGGATCACCAAGTTTTCCTGTAAATGATGTCTCATCTCCATACGTTGTTAATTGCGACATATTCAATGTAATTGGATTAATAGCTGTATTAACCGTAACATCAGCAGTCTTATTAGGATCAGCAGCAAATGTAAGGTTAAACTTTGTTCCAGAGCCATCTGTACTGTTATCAATTACAAGACCAGTATCTGGATTAAAACTCAATGCTGTTGAATCAAGTGTTGCAGTTAAGTTAGTAAGTTTGTTATTGCAGTATATATCGCCTACACTTAATGTGTATTTGCTTGAATCTGCTGGGTCCTGTGTAATATTAATTGTACCCTGATATTCATATCCAAGACTGTCATAAAATCTATAACTCATTACTTCACTACCAGCATTAGCGAATACCTGTGAACTCTTATTCAAGTTACCAGATATAGTAAAATCTGTTGTAGCTTCGGGTGGTGTATAAGTATACTCACTACCTTTTACTGATAATGGCTCAACAGGAGTCTTTGATATTGAACCATTAGTAGCTTTCCAACCCATTACGCTTGCTCCACTTGTTGTTACAAGATTACCAGCTGAATCTACCTTAAATGAACCATCACGTGTAAAATAATTAGTGCCACCGCTTCTAACAACGAAAAATGCACTGCCTGATATCTGTAAATCAAAAGGATTATCTGTTCTTTGTGATGCACCTTCTGTATCTATTGCTGTTGATATTGATCCTACATTAGAACCAAGACCAATCTGTTTAGCATTCTGTCCGCCTGCTCCTGTTTCTGCATTAGGTCCAGATGCAACCTGAGTTGTCTGATAGAATACTTCGCTGAATGTTACTGATTGTGATTTGTATGCTGTAGTATTAACATTAGCAATATTATTACCAATAACATCCATCTTTGTCTGGTGAACTCTAAGTCCTGATACACCAGAATATAATGATCTCATCATAATGTTTGTCCTCCATATTTTTAGGACGGTCGTTTTACCTCATCTGTCAGTCAGAGGTTATTGCTTCCTTTCGGTCCAGCTATATAACAACGGCTCCGTCTATATTTGTATATACATTTTCTTCTTCCATGCTCTGATCCATTGCAGTAACGACTATATTATTCTTAGTATTTACTATAAATGCGTAATCATCAAGTAAAACAAGTGATTCTTTAATACCTTTGCTCTCGGCTTTCATAACGCCCTGATTCAGTCTTTGTAATTGTTCATCTGTAAGACTTATATTTCTATCAGTAAGCCTTTCACCTGCATGTTTTGAAAACTTAACGACATTATTATTACTTCTTAATGAATCAATCTGACCTTCAATCGAATTAGAATTTCCGCTTAACTGCTCCTTCTTCTCATTGAATATATCAGCAAATGATATCTGGTTTTCTGTTTCATCAATTTTGCTATTATTATTCAGATATTGATTTGTTATCTGCTCTATGGAAGGAAAACTACTACTATTAATCTGCATTAGAAGACCCCCTGTCATAAAATGCTATTTTGTATTAGTATCATTCTTTGATTCACTACCTGTACTACCTGAGCTTCCTGTACTACCTGTACTACCTGTATTACCTGTATTACCTGTATTACTATCAGTTGTAGTACCCAATGTTGTATACTTATCCTTAACACTTTCATCAATAACTGACACTAAATCAGCTAAATCATAAAGACTGCCTTTAACTCCCAGGTAAGTCTTACCAGCTTCCACATACACTCTTTCAACAGTACCATCAATGTAACTGATTGCTCCTGATGATGATTCAGTCTGCATAATAACTATCTTACCTACAAGATTACTTGCCTGCGACTGTGACATTGAATTACTTACATTCTGAAGTTCTTCAACCTGTGAAAATGTAGCAAGCTGTGCAACATAATCCGAATTTGATGAAGGCTCCAATGGATCCTGATTCTGCATCTCTGCAACAAGCAATTGTAAAAAAGCATCTTTATCCAAAGATGAATTGCTGTTTGTCTTTGTAGCTGATGTAGAATTAAGATATGATGTACTATTTACAACATCTCCATTACTATCAACTGGTGCTGAAATATTAGCCATATTATACCTCTTTTCTTGTCATATTTTTTAATCCTACGCAGTGTATTCAACACTACTATTATGAACCATGTTCATTACATCTTTTTCCTGCTGTGATAACTCATCATCGCTAAGGTCTTCAAGACTACTCAAATCCAAACCTTTTTTATGTTTGCTTTGATTTTGATTCTCATCTGAATTCTCACCATCTAGATTATGATTCTGTTCAAATCCATGACTTGCAATTGTAATCTCTATTGACTCAACTTTCAATCCCTGATTTTCAAAATTATCTTTCAATACAGTGAGCTGTGATTCAAGTGCTTTTTTCACGGCTTCATTTTCAGCTGTTATCTGGGCTGAAACAACGCCTTCTTTTGTTGAAACTGTAAGTCCAACCTTGCCAAGATTTTCTGGATTAAGCTGAAGTTCCATTGTTTGTAATGAATCTCTAACTATAATCTTTGCTGCATCAACAATTTGTCTTACAACATTAGCTGATTCAACCTGTGACAATCCTTCTTCCTGAATATTAAGTGCCTGTTCAAATGAATTAACAAGATTATTAACCACTCCATTCAAAGAATTATCTTCTGCCTTAGAATTTGAAGTCATTGTAGCATTATCTTCACTACTTCTGCCTTGTGCATCTTTATTATCATCCGAAGCTGTTTTTGCATTAGCATCTACCGTCTGATGATTTTCAACAGTTATCTTTGAAGCAATCTCATCCTTAGCTTCATCAGTTGTATCTTCACTCTGTGTTGACTGATTAACAACATTAGTAAGCTGACTCTGATTATCATCCATATTCTGTTGTTTGCTAATTTCATCAGTCTTAATATCCAACTTATTAGTAAGCATATTCATAAATGCTGTATCGACCTGAATTTCATCATCAGCAAGCTGCTGCAGTTCACTTACATCCATACCAGTTTCTTGTGATAATTGAGTAAGCTGCTGCCCAACGAAATCAAGTAACTGCTTTAATTGGTTTGAACTCTGGCTATCAGTAATAAGTGCAAGTGCACCTTCTTGGCCACTGTTTTTCATTACAATTTCAACAATACTGTTTGTTTTTAGCAAATCTGTCATTGTCATACCAAGACTTGCAAGCAAATCATCGAGTTCTTCATCACTAATTGATAAAACATCTTTGATTTTATCTCTAATTGTTTTAATTGTATCAGCAATCTTTTCATCTAATTCATTTTCAACATCTGTTCTATCTTTCTGACTTACTTTGCTGTCATTATTATCCACATTATTAGTCTGATGCTTTGTGGAATCAGATATTGAATTAGAATCTGTTGATTTATTTTCACTCGTTCTGGCAGACATAACAGCTTGGAAATCAAGACCTGAAGTCTTTTTCCCTTGAATTGAGCTCTTCTCAACATCCATATTCATAAGTAATTGATTTGAGCCTATTATACCGGAACTTACCATATTCGTCCTCCTTTCATTATTTTTCAGGATACATTACTTTCGTAACTTTAGCAGCAAACACTGAATCCATTGCTGCAATGACGGCACCTCTCTGAGTTGATTTCATATTCAAGAGGATATCAGAAACCAAATTCATATCTCCTGTCATTTCCTGGAGAATGGCTGCTGCTTTAGCTGCATCCATCTTTGAATATGTTTCTGCCCAATCCTTAACCTGCTGCGTGTACTGTATCTCTTCTAAGACTTTTTGGTATATTGCCGCCGCATTATCTGGGTCTAAGGTTTCATACCATGTCTTATACTCTTCTATATCGGGTGCATTGTCCGTAAAAACAACCTCATTATCAAATTTTTCTTTTAATTCTTCATAATATTGTTGATTTTCTTCAAATGTTTTTAATCTTGCTACTTCTGCTGTAAGGTCTTGAATTGATGAAGCATTATCTGATGACGAATTCTGATATTGTGCTAATTCTTTCTCAAGCTCTTTTATTCGTTCCACAGCTTCAGATAGGTTCTTATATTTGTAGCCTGTTTCTTCAGCTACCTCTTCATCAGTTGCATCCGGAAGAATTTTATTAATTACCGGCACATCCTTGAGAATTGGTCTAAGTACAGTACTTCCAAATCCACCAACATCTGTCTTAATCAATACTGCAAAAATTATTAACCAGATAGCAATAATTGCTAAAATAATAAGTACAGATGTTAATTTTCCGCCTTTTTCTTCCTGGTCTTCATCTAATTCTACATTATCCAAGTCTTCGTCTTTTTTTCTCTTAGCCACTATTTATCTTCCTTTCCAGTATTCATATCGTTATATCTAAAGCTTACAAGTTCATCTATTTCCTTTTTTTCCTGATCATTTAGTTCCTGTTTGAACTCTTCAAAAGCATTTTCCTTTAATTTCTCATGAATTTTGCGTTCCTGTACAGCTGTATTTAATCTCTGTCTTGCCAAATCAAGGTTCTTTCTAGCAACATGAATTGTGATTGCCTGTCTTTTTATCTGCTGTTTTGTAATCTCAATTGCATTAGCGCATCTGCTAATCATTGTGAAATTAAGTTTTTCAGATAAAAGCTCTTTATACTCATCCTCATATCCACGCTTTTTGTCAGAAAGCTCTTCCATCTTTTTTTCTTCATCATATAATTTTGCTGCAAACTCTGCATATTCGGTTTTAGCCTGTGTTTCCAGTCTCAGCTTAATATCCAGGATATTCTGCATTCTATACATGAATTTAGCCATACGCTTCAATCCCTTCGACTATATTAATATTCTTCCTAACCAATTGTTCCAAATATATCAGTTAGCAGCTTCATCTCTTCGTCAAAATCGAATTTTTCATCTGTACCCTGCATCAAATATTCATTAACTGCATCAATCTTGGTTATAGCATAATCAATATTTTTGTTTGAGCCACTCTTATATGCACCAATATTAATTAAATCTTCAGCCTCATTATAAGTTGCAAGCACTGTTTTTAATTTGCCTGCCAGATTTTTATGATTTCTGTCAACTATCTGACTCATACATCTTGAAATACTCTGTAATATATCGATTGCCGGATAATGATTCTTATGTCCTAATTTTCTAGATAACATAATATGTCCATCAAGAATACTTCTTGCCGTATCAGTAATTGGTTCATTGAAATCATCGCCATCAACAAGTACTGTATATAATCCTGTAATTGAACCCTTAGAGGACATTCCGGCTCGCTCAAGTAGCTTCGGCATCTCACTATATACACTAGGTGGATATCCTCTTGTAACAGGCGGTTCACCCGATGCAAGACCAATTTCTCTTTGAGCCATAGAAAAACGTGTCAATGAATCCATCATCAATAACACATCTTTACCCTGGTCACGAAAATATTCGGCGATAGCCGTCGCTGTTTTTGCTGCTTTATTACGAATTAATGCTGGCTTATCAGACGTTGCGACTACCAGTACACTTCTTTTCATACCTTCTTCGCCCAAATCTCTTTCGACGAACTCTCTTACTTCTCTTCCTCGCTCACCAATTAGAGCTATAACATTAATATCTGCTTTAGTATTCCTTGCAAACATACCAAGAAGGGTACTTTTACCTACACCACTTCCTGCAAAGATTCCAATTCTCTGTCCTTTTCCAACTGTTAGTAATCCATCAACAGCTTTAACGCCTAATGGAAGTACTTCACTAATTATTTCTCGTGACATAGGGTCTGGTGGTGCTGCATCTACCGGATATTCTTCACTAACATCAAAATGATCCTCTCCTATCGGATTACCAAGTCCATCAAGAGTATGTCCAAGCATATCAAAGCCTACTTTAACACTTAATGATTTTTCAGTATTTTCCACAATACAGCCAGGTCCGATTCCATCTACACTATCAAATGGCATCAAAAGTACTCTTGAATCATTAAAACCTACAACTTCCGCGAATACTTCCTGCTGTCCATCAGCAGATTTAATTCTGCAAAGATCGTTCAGTTTCGCATCTGGTCCTGTTGATTCGATTGTAAGTCCTACTATTTTGGATACCTTTCCCATCTTTTTGTAATATGTATGTTCTGTAAGTTGAAGGTATTTTTGCATATCCGACATAATTTCCTCATTCCTTAGCCATTTATCTATGTCTGATTCAATAGTCTAATTAAGGCTGCTTAATATCTTAATTTTACTAATTAATCTTTTTAACTGAATATCAAGACTACAATCAAATACACCATAATCTGTCTCTATCATGCATTGATTCTTCTCAAGTGATTTGTCTTCTACGATATCAAGCTGAATGTCCTTTGACATCGCACAATATATCTTACCCTGATTATTAGCGAGAAACGAATAATCATCAGGTGATACTTTTATCACAAAATTTGAACTCGACTCAGCATTTTCCATAACACTATTAACTAAGCTTAAAATCATAGATTTATCATCATCAGCAATTGTATGTATCACTTTGGAAAATACCTCTAGCAATGTACTAGCAAGTTCCGGTTCAAGAGACTTCTTCATATCATCATATTCCTGCTGGAGCTGATTCAATTTGTCATCATATTCCTGCTGCAATTGTGTCTCTTTATCATTAATTTCATTCTGAGCTCCCACCATGCCTTCATCATATCCCTCAGTATAAGCCTTCTGTCTTATGCTTGAAGCATTATTATTAGCATCATTAATTATAGCTGTTGCCTCTTCATTAGCTTGTGCTACAACTTCATTAGCCCTTCTTGTTGCTTCTTCAATATCCACATCATGAATATATGCTGACTTGGTGTCACTATCAGAATCGTTTGTTAACGCTGCAATACCATCTTCATCTTCTTCAGATACTAATTCATTAACAACTTTTGCATCAAGGCCATTAACAAATCCGTCAGCATCAATACGCTGTTTTGATGCCTGTGTTCTCAATGTATCTATCTTTGACTGTATTAATTGATTATAATCTATAACTCTCTCATCCTGGCTTATTATCTTGTTAAACTTTAAGAGATTAGACAATTATCTCGTCACCTCCACCTCTAGCAATAACAATTTCTGCTGAATCTTCAAGTTTTCTGATTATATTAACAATCTTCTGCTGAGCCTCTTCAACATCCTTCATACGAACAGGACCCATAAAGTCCATGTCCTCTTTGATCATAACCGCTAGACGTTTTGAAAGGTTATTAAGTATAACATTCTGTACTTCTTCGTTAGAGCCTTTAAGTGCAAGAGCAAGGTCTGAGTTATCGACATCTCTAAGGACACGCTGAATAGCTCTGTCATCAAGAGATAGAATATCTTCGAATACGAACATCTTTCTACGGATTTCATCTGCAAGCTCTGGTTCTTCGATTTCAAGAGTTTCCATAATACGTTTTTCAGTACCTCTATCAACCGAATTCAATATCTCTACGATTGCATCTACACCACCGACAATTGTATAATCCTGATTAACAAGTGATGCAAGTTTTCTTTCCAATACTTTTTCAACCTGTTTGATTACATCTGGTGATGTTCTATCCATCTGTGCAATACGTTTTGCAACATCTGCCTGTTTTTCAGGTGGAAGTGCGGACACTACCATTGAAGACTGTGATGGAGGCAAATATGATAATATAAGAGCAATTGTCTGTGGATGCTCATCCTGTATAAAGTTAAGCAGCTGACTTGGATCCGTTTTTCTAATGAATTCAAATGGTCTAACCTGCAAGCTTGCTGTAAGTTTTCCGATAACATCTCTTGCCTTATCAGAACCAAGTGCTTTTTCAAGAAGTTCTTTGGCATAAGATATACCACCTTCAGCAATATACTGCTGTGCAAGACATATCTCATAGAATTCATTAAGAACCTGTTCTTTTGTCTGAGGTGATACACTGCTTGTATTAGCAATTTCAAGTGTTAGCTGCTCTATTTCCTCTTCTTTTAAATGTTTAAATATCTTTGAGGATTTCTCTGGTCCGAGAGCAATTAGTAATACCGCCGCTTTTTCGATACCATCCATATCGCTATTTTGTGTACTATTATTTCTTGCCATATGTCATCACTCCCAATCATCATTCAGCCAGTTACGAAGTAACAATGCAACGGCTTCTGGATTTTCATCAACAAATTTTTCGATAGCTTTTCTAGTTTCTGACTTCTCCTGCAAATCAATATCATCAACAGATAGCTGATTTTCTTTGGTTGTAGCCAACATTTCTTCAACAGATAATTCTGGTTCAGTTTCCTCAACAGTAAGAGGTCTTGCACTTCTGAATAATACGAATCCAAGTAATCCAAGAATTACTACTGCCAGTGCAATCTCCAGCCAGAATGTAACAGTCTGTGTTACAGGTGTTGATTCTGCATCAATAAAGTAAGGAACCTGATAAGCCATTACTGCTATATTCCTAGTTCCAATACCTGTACCATTAGATAATAAGGCAATCCACTGATCATTAACATCAATTTGAACTGGATTACTATTAGCGGCTTTGTATTCTTCCCAAGTTGTATTGTCAAGATAGCCTAAAGCTTCACACTCTTCTTCGTTATACATAACATTCTTGGTGAGTACTACAGACATTGTACTATCTGCATACATAACCTGACCTGGGTTTTTATTTGTAGTAGTAACTATTACATTAGGACTATACTGATACTTCTTGAGTGTATATTCTGAAGTTGAACCAGTACCATCGGTAACATAATATGTTGTATCCTCATCATTACTTGATGTTCCTGGTACACCACCTGAACCAGTACCACCTGTAGAAGCCTCTTCATATGATTCAAGAAGCATACCCTGTTCCATACCATCTGGTGGATAGTACTCTGTAATTATTTCATTAACCTGATCCCAGTTCATATTCAAATTCATAGTTATTGCAACATCATCAAACATCTTTGTACTTACTATATCCTGTTTGATACTAGTCTTCATAGAAGACTCTAATAGATTTTTATACTTAAGCTGACTATTAATACCTACAGATGAAGAGCCTGCCCCTGCTGATAAAGAATCAGAGCCTGAGAACAATAATTCTCCCGATGTATTAATAATTGTTATTTTATTAGTTGATGTATTACCTACATTAGTAGCAAGAAATTGTGCTAAATTGGCCGCTGTATCCTCTGCCATAGTTTTAGTAAGATTAAGTACTACTGACACAGATGCATCTGTTTTAGTAGAGGAATATACCGAATTATTCTCTGGAAGCACAACCGTTACAGATGCACTCTTAACGCCATCAATTGCAGATAAATCATTAGCGAACTTATTCTCAAGATATAACTGATATCTCTTCTGTTTATCTGTTTCTGTTGTATTAAAGCTGCTATTTAATGCATCATCTAAAGTATATCCATCTGCCTTAATATCTGCTGTAGCTAAAGCCATCTTTGCATCTGTAAGATTTTTTTTGTTAACACGTACAATCATGTTCGTATCATCAACCTGATAATCGTATCCATTAGTATTCATCAATGTCGTAACTTCCTGTAACTCGCTATATGAAGCACACTGAGTTAGTGTTTCATACGATGGTTTTTGAATAACGACAACAAGTATTATCAAAGCAATGACCACAATTGCAGCCACACTTATAATAATACTCTTCTGCTTTCTATCATATTTTTTCCATATTTCCAATAATTTCTGTGGAATTTGTTTCAGCTTATCCATTCATCTACACCCGTATTTGCAATCTATTTATTTTATGTGTAACAAATTATATCTGCATATTCATTATTTCTTTATAAGCATCAAGTACCTTATCTCTGATAGCTACTGTATAAGATAATGCAAGATTTGCTTTCTGCTGAATTACACCTAATTCATGCGTACTTGTAATATTACCAAGTGCAAAATCCACTTCTGCCTGCTGCGCATCTTGTATATACTGATTTGTACTATCCAAAAGGCTAACCGCGTTACTATATATCGAATCAAAGGTGCTATCAGAATCACTGCCATCAACAGCTGCCACTCCGCTAGTTGCATTAGTATTCATAGCATTGGTTATCTTACTTGTGTAATCCGTATTCAAATTCTGAATCATTGATGATATATCCATTAATATCTACCTCACTGTATTAATTAGTATTACTAGTTTGTACCTATCTCCAAGCCCTTGCTTGCCATTGATTTTCCTGCGTTAAATGCTGTTACATTCGCTTCATATGATCTAGTAGCGTCAATCAGATCCGTCATCTCCTGAACAATATTCACATTAGGATATGTTACATATCCATTCTCATCAGCATCTGGATGTGATGGATCATAGACAAGAGACATCTCTGATTCTGTATCCTCTTCAACAGATGAGACTTTGACACCATTACCAGCTATACCCGACTTAGCAGCCTGAAATACTGTACTAAAAGAAGCTGGTGAATTCGTTTTTTCTTGAAATACAACCTGTTTTCTTACATAAGGTGTACCATCTGATGTTCTTGTTGTATTAACATTAGCAATGTTTTCAGAAATAACATCCGTTCTAAGTCTTTGAGCTGTCATTCCTGAAGCTGCAATATTAAACTGTGAAAATAATGCCATAATTGTTCCTCCTTTTATGAAATTGCTGTTTTTATTCTATTAAATTCATTACTCATACTATCAATAAGTGCATTGTAATTCAACTGATTAGAGGCTAACTCTACATTCTCAGTTTCAATATCTACATTATTACCATCGAGTCTATAAGAAAGTGTTGAACTATCAGTATATACACGTGTACCAATTGTATCATAATCAATATTTTTAACTTTCTGTGTCAATGAAGCGTGACCAGGTGCTGCAGTTTGAATTGCAGAATTAAGATATGTTGCAAATTCAACATCCTGTCTCTTATATCCTGGTGTATCTACATTAGCAATATTATTAGTTAATACTTCATTCCTCTGCCAACTTGCATTAGCAGCAGAATTCAGCACATCAATGTAACTATATGCTCCTGATGAAAACATAAACTGCCTCCTTTATTCTTATTTATTATCATTTATATACTAAATCAATTATAATTTCAAAATAACCCTAGATTATATTATAAGTTATATAAGGAAAATTACAAGATTTTTTTACAAAATCTTGTAGTTTTTATACTTTTATCACAATTTACACCACAATATATTGTCATATCTATATAACATAAAACGGAACCACTTCTTTATTTGAAATGGTTCCGTCCACATACTCACAATCCTTGTGATAATAATTTACTTTATATTCTTTAATTCGTCAAACACTACTTCATTAACAACCTTGATATATGTTCCTTTCATTCCCGAAGAACGTGATTCAATTACACCAGCGCTCTCAAACTTACGGAGTGCATTAACAATAACAGATCTTGTAATACCTACTCTATCTGCTATCTTACTGGCAACTAATACACCTTCTGTACCATCAAGTTCTTCAAATATATGTTTGATAGCCTCAAGTTCTGAGAATGATAATGTATTAATAGCTGACTTAACAATCTGCTGTTTGCGATTCTCTTCTGCATTCTCTTCATTAACGGAACGCATCATCTCAAGTCCCACAACAGTTGTTCCATATTCACTAAGTATTATATCATCAATTTCATATTCCTTATCACTCTTGTACATGAATAAAGTACCAAGTCTCTCGCCTGCTATATCTATTGGAGCTAGCAAAGCAAAAAACTTCTTAACGTTGTCAGATGTAAATCCTAAAGTTGAAAGATTCACATTCTCTTTTGTAGACAAAACACTCAACAGTCTCTCATTAAGCATGGTATCAATAAAACCACCAACTTCATCAAAAATAAGTTCATCGATTTTGTCAACTCCGTCACAGAAACCTGTTCCTAATACCTTACCTTTTTTACTGATAACCAATATATTCGACTCAAGAATTCCACTTAAGACACCACAAATATCGTTAAATACAACTCTGTTTGAATTATTGTTATGCAGCAGTTTATTAATTTTCCTAGTTTTGTCTAACAACTGAACGCTCATATTGTACCTCCTTGTGTACTACTATTAAAAATAAGAGAAATATTAATTGCTTTTAATAAACTTTAACACATATCTTCAATATTTTCAATATTTTTTACACAATTTGTCTTATTTATTTTCAATGAATCCACAATTGCTATCTGAACAAACTAATTTATTCCCTTTTTCCACCATGTATTTGCCGCATTTTTGACACTTTTTGTCCGAAGGTTTCTGCCATGACATAAATTCACATGTTGGATTATCTTCGCATCCGTAGTACTTTCTTCCTTTTTTTGTTTTACGAATTACAACTTCTTTTCCGCAAATTGGACAGGCAACTCCTGCTTTTTCAAGGTATGGCTTTGTATTCTTGCATTCTGGGAATCCCGGACATGCAAGGAATTTACCATGTGGACCATATTTTATAACCATATTGCGTCCACATTCCTCACATATTACATCTGTTACCTCATCTTCTATCTTAATATTCTCAAGTTCTTTTTGTGCTGCTTTCACTGCTTCATCCAAATCAGGATAAAAATTACGAATTACAGTCTTCCAATTAACTTTTCCATCGCCAACACTATCAAGCAACGATTCCATAGTAGCAGTAAAATTAACATCTACAATACTTGGAAATGCTTTAATCATAATTCCATTAACAGCTTCGCCAAGTTCAGTTATATATAAATTCTTATTTTCTTTTGCGACATATCTTCTTGCAATAATTGTAGAAATAGTTGGTGCATATGTTGAAGGACGTCCAATTCCCAGTTCTTCAAGAGTTTTTACTAATGATGCTTCTGTATAATGTGCAGGTGGCTGCGTAAAATGCTGTTTTGATTCTAATTCATCAAGAGATAATTGAGAATTCTCGTCAAGCCCCTTCATCATAACATTATTATCTTCTTTTTCTTCATCAGAATCCTTATATACTGACATAAATCCATCAAATTTGATTTTTGATGCAGCAACATTAAATCTATACTTTCCAGCTGCTATTTTAACTGATGTAGTTTCATAAACTGCAGCACTCATTCTGCTGGCAGTAAAACGCTTCCATATTAACTGATATAATCTGAACTGTTCTCTGCTTAATGATTCTTTAACAATTGTTGGTGTTAATGAAAGATTAGTTGGTCTAATAGCCTCATGCGCATCCTGAATTTTCTTCTTAGAATCTTTCGCAGCACTATTATGTGCAGAATATTGCGCACCATAGTTCTCTAATATAAAATCATGTGCCATAACTTCAGCTTCATCCGCTACTCTTGTAGAATCTGTTCTTAGGTATGTAATAAGACCTATTGTTCCATGTCCTTTTACATCTACACCCTCATACAGCTGCTGTGCAATTCTCATCGTTTTCTGTGTTGTAAAATTCAATGTTTTTGAAGCTTCCTGCTGTAATGTACTTGTCGTAAACGGCAATGGAGCTTTTTTTACTTTTTCACCTTTTTTAACACTGTCAACCTTAAAATCCTGTTTTTTGACATCTTTTACAATCTTATCCATCTCTTCTTTTGAATGGATATCAATCTTTCCTTTTGAATCTCCGTAAAATTTTGCATCAAGTTTCTTCTTTTCTCCCTTAACATTAAGCATCGCATCTAATGACCAATATTCTTCAGGGATAAATGCATTAATTTCATCTTCTCTATCACATATAATTCTAAGTGCTACTGACTGAACTCTACCAGCACTTAACCCTCTTTTAACTTTTGCCCACAAAACAGGACTAATGCTATATCCAACCATTCTATCGAGCACACGTCTTGACTGCTGTGCATCTACTAAATCCATATCTATTTTTCTTGCTTCTTTTAATGAAGTTTTAACAGCATTTTTTGTAATTTCATTAAAGCTAATTCTGTATATATCTTTATCTTCTAGCTTAAGAGCCTTCGCAAGATGCCATGATATTGCCTCTCCTTCACGATCGGGATCAGTTGCGAGATACACTTTGTCAGCTTTTTTTACTTCTTTTCTTAATGCTGCAAGAATATCTCCTTTACCACGTATTGTAATATATTTAGGTTCAAAATCATGTTCTATATCAATACCCATCTGACTCTTCGGCAGATCTCGAATATGTCCATTAGATGCCATAACTTCATAATTAGCACCTAGGAATTTCTTGATGGTTTTTACCTTAGCTGGTGATTCTACAATTACCAAATATTTTGCCATATTAATCTCCATTCTATAACACTTTTGTATTAGAGAAGTCCGTATTAAATCTAAAGAACATTCCTCACATAATTATTCTTTGATACTTCTCTTACATAGTCATTAAGCACCATCTTAAGCAATATAGATGACACTTTATCAAGTGATAACCCAGTTTCTTCAATGATCGTATTAATATCTTTCGGAAACAAACTTATCACACTATACACTATTTTTTCATCACTTTCAAGTGCATTCATAATATTTGCAGAAAAACGTTCATCAAGAATTCCTTCATTAATATATTGTTTTGTGTTATTTCTATCATCAACAGAACACAGTCCTAGCATGAATAAAACATCTGATACACATGTTACCATCTGTGCTCCTTCACGTATAAGATTAAGGCATCCCTTACTCAATTCGTCACCTATTCTTCCAGGAACAGCCATAACATCTTTATTTTGATTCAACGCTTGGCTTACCGTTATATGAGTTCCGCTTCTATCCCTTGCTTCAACAACGATAACAACATCAGCCAGACCACTTATTATTCTGTTTCTTAATGGGAATTGTCCAGCTAATGGTCTAGTCCCCGGCGGATACTCTGATATTATCCCTCCATCACTTTCAATAATACTGGTATATATGTCTATATTTTCTTTTGGATAACATACATCTATGCCAGAGCCTAATACTGCAAATGTTTTACCTTCCCCTTCAAGCGTTCCAATATGTCCATATTTGTCAATTCCGCGTGCTAATCCACTTATAACCTGTATTCCTAGTTTTCCAAGCTCTCTGCCTAATTTACGAGCCACATAACGTCCATAGTCAGAACAATTTCTTGAACCTATTATAGCAACTGATGGTATATTGTCCTCAACCATCTTTCCTTTATAATATAAGCATATCGGATAATCATCTATTTCAATTAATCTTTGTGGATACGCCTCATGTCCATAATATACAAATCCTATATTATCCTTTTTCAAATCAATATACCTTTGATAATATGATGAATCCTCTTTTGATTCCAACAATAATTTAATATGTTTCTCATCAATGCATCCAGATGCCTCAAGAATAGTTTTATCTGCATCATATATTGCTTTTGCATCTCCAAATACGTTCAATAAGCGTCTTATCATTACATTACCAATTCCGGTAATATTGCATAACCAATAATAATAGTACTCCATCTTTTCCCCATTCTACTATATTCTTATTTTATTATCATAACTTCTATACATAATTGCCTCAGATAAATGCTTTGATTTTATGTTCTCTGATTGATCAATATCTGCTATTGTCCTTGCCACTTTAAGAATTTTATGATATCCCCTAGCAGTAAATCCTAACTTTTTATATGCCTGTTCCATTAATTTACTTTCTTCTTTTCCAAGCACACAGTACTTTTTAATATCAGCAACACTCATCTGCGAATTATAGATAAGCTCTTTTCCACAAAATCTCTCTTTCTGAATACTATAAGTACGTTCTACAATTTGCTTCATATCAGCAGAATTATATCCGTCAGTATTATATTTATCAGTATTATGTTTGTCATACGTTATGTTAGCAAATAAATCTTCATACTTGACTCTACTCATCTCCACATTAATATCAAATCTATCCCAAAAAGGCTGTGATATTCGCCCTAGATATCTCTTTATATCATATTCAGAGCAATTACATACATTTCTATCAGGATAATAACCGCATTTGCATGGATTAATTGCTGCAACAAGCATAATATCAGCTGGGTATGTATACGAAGAATTAAGCCTTACAAGCGTAATCTTCTTTTCTTCAAGTGGCTGTCTTAATGTTTCTAATATAGAAGTTTTAAATTCAGTTAATTCATCTAGAAATAAGACACCTTTACTTGCTAATGTTAATTCGCCAGGCTTTGGTATACCTCCACCACCTACTAATCCCGCTGAAGATATATTATAATGAGGAGCTCTAAATGGACGTTTTTTAATCAATTTAATCTCATTCTTATCATTATCAACATTCAACAAGCCTGCAATACTGTATATCTTAGATAGTTCTATGCTTTCTTCAAAATCTAATTCCGGCAGTATTGTTGGTATTCTTTGGGCCATAAGAGTCTTGCCGCTCCCCGGTGGTCCTATATACATAATATTATGCATTCCTGCTGTAGCCACAAGTGTCGCCCTTTTTCCTGCTGTCTGCCCTTTTATTTCGTTAAAATCAATATCATAATCTGCCTTTGATATAATATTAATATCAGCATGAATGGGATTATACTTTGTATTATCATTCAAGAATTCTACCACATCCCTTAACTCTCTCATTCCATACACATTAATTCCATCAATAACACAGGCTTCATAACGATTATCATATGGTACAATACAAGTTGTTATTCCATTATGTTTTGCCTCACATACGGCAGGAAGCACACCATTAACACTGTGTATTGAACCATCTAAGCCAAGTTCCCCCATAATAAGTACATTATTAATCTTATCATCTTCAATAATTCCATTAGCCGTTAATATTCCAACAGCGATTGGCAAGTCAAATGCGGTTCCCTCTTTTCTTATATTCGCAGGTGATAAATTCACTGTTATTCTCTGTGGTTTTAATGAAAATCCACTATTTTTAATACCAGTTCGTACTCTTTCCTTTGATTCTCTTACCTCTGCCGATAATATACCTGTCATCTCAAATACAGGTAATCCAGTATTAACATCCACCTCGACATTAACAAGCATCGATTCAATGCCAATATTAGTGCCACATATTGTTTTACAATATATATTACATTCCTCCTTTATGATGGTACAATTTGTCTTTTTTAATTAGTCTGGGTATTATTCCAATTCGATTACATCCATTCAGATGTATATGATGACCTTCTATACTAAGGTCAATGATAATATCTTATTAAAGATATTAAGAGTAAATATATGTTGATGTATTAATCATTGTATGTATTAATATATATTCATTATATATCTTTTATTATGTTTGTCAAGAGCTGTTTAAACATTTATATCAAAAAACTGCTATTTGAAATACATCAAATAGCAGTTTAAATATTAATTATCTAATATACAATTAATCAAGATTGAATAACTTCTGATATACCATTGCACATGTTGATCTACCTTTGGCACTCCTATGATCGGTCGCTTCTAGGTTAATTACAACTTCATTAGTGAACAGTAATTCTTTGAACGTCTGTCCCTTATATGTTGCATCTTTCAATGCATCGACAACATTACCAGCATCATCAATCAATGTAATAGAATACAAATATCCATTATACAATAAATCATCCTGTGCATTATCAATGGTGTCATCATATTTGGCGACATTATCATTATATGCTTTATATGACTCATTAACACTAATTACATAATCTACATTCTCTGTAAATTTGCCATCTTTATCAGCATCCCAATACATATATACTGGTGAAATGCTGCCATAACCTGTTACAGCGAATTTACCACCTGTTGTTAACATTGATGTTGATGAAGGATATCGTAAATCGGCATCCTGTGCTTTAAAGTTAACTCTGATTCCACTTGTAGTTGTAAAACTCTGTTGGAATTTTTGAACACCAGTTGTCTCATCAGCGCCCTTATCTACACCACTTGTTACTGTAATCTTTGGAACATTGTTCGCACTTGCAATTGCTCGAATCAAAGTATTAACGAAAAGTTTTAATTCATTATCACCTGAAATCTGAACACCACCATGTCCTGCACCTGAATAAGTAACATTACCACGAGAATAGATATAATAATTGTTCATTGCATCTCGTCCTGTAGCACCTGTATATGCTCCTGTTCCTGTTTCTTCACCATTATTACCAAGTGTATACCACACAACAACCTGATCCTCTACATTTGCTTTACACTCCAAATCTAACTGGAACCATTGTCCATGAGTTTGAGCTACATTTCTCTGATCGATATTGTATGGGAAATTAGTAATCTGTCCACTATTAAGTTGTTGAATGTTTGTTGTCTCACCCTTATCTACCTTAATCAAACCAAATGATGGATTATTTGATTCACCATATCTATACTGTTGTGTACCTTTTTGATTTTTTTCGTCATTCTTTTTAAGTAGTTCTGTTGAAGTCCAACCATGTTTACCAAGTAACAGATTGCTATAACCCTGTAATTCTCCAAGTTCCCTATATGTATATTTAGTAACATCATTTACTTCAATTGGAGTATCCAGACGTGGATCATTGCATTCTGGGTCAATCTCAGTTGATATGTTATTAGGATCATCATCCCACATTGCCACACCATACCTATCCATACCAACCATATTTCTTAGATATCTTGTCATCGTCTTCGACCAATTTGCACTATTAATTCTGAGTCCATATTCAGTTCCATCCTGTTCACCAACATAGTTCAAGCCATCTGAATATGCTGTATAAGTCATAGTATCGTGAGTAAGAAGCATTGATTTACCTGCATCAAGGTAGTCTTGAAGATTACTCAGGAAATATGTATTAGTAATATCCTTGCCTCCAAATACCTCACAATAACCTATAACAATCATATTATACGCACCAAATATATCATCATTCTCATAACTGTTATATCCATGAGGATATATTTTAGTATTACCTATTTTACCTTTATTGATATTATCAGTGTACCATTTGTCCACTTTTAATTTGTAACCAGTATAAGCCTCCGCTCTTGTGAATAATCCAGAGAATTTACTATCATCAAGTTCCAAACTATATGGTTTAGTTGGATTACTTGGTAAAATCTGCAATACTCTAACAGTCGATATATCAGTCTGTTTTACAACAAACGCACCTTGCTGAGATTCAGCAACCTTTACTCCCGCTTTTCCTTTATCATTTTTCTCAACAACAACTTTCCAAGAAAAGTATCCTGTTACATTCTCAGTACCTCTATAATAATAAGTAAGATTTTTAGTATTATCACCAGAAACAACTACATAATTGTTCTGATATAGCACCTCGTCATAATCATCATTAGTTATATTAGTATTGAATATACCATCACCATTCTTATCCATGTATATTCCAACTGTATAAGTCATATCGCCTTTAGTAGATTCCATATGTGTTAGGTCAATATCAAATTGAATAGAATTTCCAGCCGTAACAGAATTGTTTACTAACTTATTACCATCATACTTTATTGTTGTTACATCATTCTGTACATCTGTTCCATTCTCATTCTTAATTTCATATACATTAACACCTAATTTTAATTTAGAATTAAACAAGTTTTTTATAGCATCTTTAAAAGATAATAATTTTTTATTATTTGCTTGTGTAACAGATACTACATTATTATATTTGATTACATCTCTCAATTGTCTCATATAAGATGTGCTAGTTGAAGTTGTACCTTTATATACCCCATCTGCAATAATGATTGGCATACCTGATTCTGCAAATTTTGTCAATTTTTGAAGTGAATTTAGTGTCAAATCATTACCACTATATCTAGCCGTAGCATAATCACTATTTTTTCCAACTCTAATATAGACCTCATCACCTATTACTGTATAAGCTTTACCAGATAAACTGGTATCTCTAAAATCCATATTTAAACGAGATACATTCTCACCTATATATATCAAATCATAATCTGACATAATATCATTAGCCATACCATTAAAACCATTCGTAGATACATATGTAAATGTTACATAATCATTAAAGTTTGATGAAGTAACCTTACTTGTATCCATTCCTAATTTATATAGAATGTCTTTTGCATCTTCATATCTTGTCTTAACATCTTTTTCCCAGCTATTATATGCACCATAATCATATCCACCTGCTGGTTCAATTTCAAGAATTTTAATAGGAAATGACTTATTACTAATATCTTTATTTGCTGGGGTAAACTTATATCCTACAATATATCTAATCATATCAATATATGTAGCTCCACCACCAGGGCCCTCACCAAACTGATCTTTTACATGTTTAAAATCAGTTGAATATGTATCAACACCATTAATTTTGTATATATCATCAGCTTGATTCGTCTCACCAGAGCCAAATGCCATATCAAAGAAATTAGTACCCGGATGTACAACAACATTCTGATGTACATATAAACCACTACGTCCTCCTGTGGAATCAGCAACATATGCTGGATATGTCATTGGTCCCTTATTATCCAGCCCTTCAATATTCAAATAATAAAACATACCTGAAGACCATGGTAGAGTATATTCGGTTCCATCAATAACAGTTTTAACTGATAGTACTCCATTATCAATAGCCACAGAGCCAGATGTACCATGATAATGATTGTCTGAGTCATAATATAAATAATACTGTTTAACAAATTCACTTGTTTCAATACCCATTGTCAATGTATATAACTTTGAATAATTGTTCATGCTACTATCTGATTTGTATATAGACTTATCAAATACAACTGCCATACCTTCATTAGCAATTCTATCATACATTCTAAGTGCTACTTCTGCTGAAAAATCATATGTAGTACTTTTATTAGTTTTATTGTATGTTTTAGATAAATTTTGTGGCTTATAAGTATTACATAATTCAGCCATTTTGTCATAAACCGTAATTGTATCACCAAAATGCGACTGTGTATTAAAATAAACAAGATTTGCGCTATCAACTATATCTATTGTTAATTCAGATGCCTTAACAGATTTAACTACAAACTTGTCTGACATTCTGCTATCTTGGCATATATGATTGGCTAATATATTTCTATCCTCATATCCTTCAACATATGTAAAATCATTAGAAATTGTATTGTAATAATCATAATAGTTAACGCCGTCTCCTTTATCAGCTAACATTACAGACAGACACTTTTTCCAATTTTCTACCAAAGTTCTAATAGTTTTTTCATTTTCACTGAGATTATTAGGTGTAGCAACACATGCAGCATCAACTTCAACATTCATAGCCTTTGCTAATTTCTGTATATCTGAATATGGTATTGGAAGGCTATCTCCTCCTGCCATATATCCCATCTCAGCCATTCCATCATCTACAACAACCTCTAAGAACACATATGGATTATCTTTTGTATACGTTCTGCCATCTTCAAATGTTACACTATCCTTGTATGGCTCATATTCTGCCGGAGTCATCAAGCTATTACCTGCTAATACACTTATTCCAACAGTACCCAAAATAGCGCACATAATTACACAGAATGTAATTATTAATATATTGAATTTTTTCTTTCCATATTTCTTTTCAATACGATTTTTCACAACAAAACTCTCCTTTCAAACAATTATTAATACATCCCTCATACATAATTAATCAACAACAACACCAGCCAAAGTTAACTCTGAAACTGTTTTACACATTGTATCTCCATTGCCATTATATATAATTCCAAATCCATTTAATCTGATGAACCAATCGTCTTCAAGTTGATCTGGACGCTTACGTATATTAACAATTCTTGATATCTCTCTTTCATATCCTGCTGCTGAAAGTTTTAAAGTCACTTTTACTTGTAGTGGTTCATATGCTTCAACAAAATAACTAACTGCACCTTTTGTCGGATCAATAGTTACATTGCCCATTTTGAAAGAACTTTTTAGATATGATACCTGAAACGAGTCAACATATTTACAACATATACTTGTAGTTTTCTGTGAAGCACCCCCACCATCTTCAACAAGATTTAAAACTCTATTAGTTTTATCAAATTGATATTTTTGTAATTCTGTGGAACTGCTTAGTGTTTCCGCATAAAGATGTTTAAATGTAACACTATTCTCATCTATACTGATATTAATACCATTAGCCTCCATAAGTGAATCCGTAATCTGATTCATTGCAATGTTAGCCTCATTCTGAAGTTCTGCCTGCGTTGTTTGTCTAACATATCCATGCATTCCCTGCGTCAGAAGAACACCTATTGCAGACATTACAATTGCACTAACAGCAATTGCAACCAGAATTTCTACAAGTGAAACACCTCTGTTTTTCTTTTTAATAAATTCATCATTCATTATCTTCTCTCACCCACTTACATCAATAATCTGTGACTATTTTCCCAGTTCTGTAATAAAGCGTTAACACACTCTGAGTATCTTTACCTTTTGGTTTTATAATAAACTCACCTTTAGAAGATAATCCAGTAGATATAGCAGTTTCAGCTCCATTTTCAACTATAGTAACACTACTTATTTTACCAGAACCCTTTTCATAAAATATCTTAAGTTTTGTATCTTCAACAGACAGGTCTTTAGTAATATTACCGACTCCATTATCATGATAAGATATAGATAATCTAGAACCTAGTGTTTTTGTTTCATATACAGTTGACTCACCATTATTTTTCTTTATAACATCAACGGTATATGTACCCGATGAATTAATATAGACTTCAGCCCACCACTCACCATCTATTGACATCGTATCAACCTTTAATGCTTCTAGTTCGTTCAAGAGGTTTTTTGAAGCTTTTTTCGAATCACCCGTTGCTAGAATACTAACAGCAATTATTGTAAGACCAGTCATAATAGCCATAATAGCAACAACGATAAGTAATTCCATTAATGTAAAACCTTTATTCTTGTGATTAACTGGAATTTTTTTATTATTATAATCCATTTTATACCACCCTTTTATCACTATTTGCTAGTTAGCTAAAACATCTGACTTTGTCCAATCAGAGAAGTCCACAAGATCTGTAATATCTATATCAGTTATCTTCTTACCAGTTGTGCCTGACGATGGTGCATACATTCTAAGAAAATCTTTAAAGTCCTTTGGTGCAGCACTTATCATAGATTGAACATTAGCACCACCAGCAGCTTGTCCCAAATTACCACCCGTACCATTAACTGTTATTGAACCGGAGCATATTATTAATCCATAGAAATTACTATTTGATAATCTTACATTACCATCAATAATAATTATTCCAGTGGTAACAGTGCTTGGTACAACATATTCTCCTGCAACACGTTTTGCGCAATAGAATACTCCATTAGAAGTAACTCCATTAACTTCTTTTTCATTAAACATGTCTTTATTAATATAACAGTCAAATGGTGATGTATAATCCTTGAATGAACTATATGGAATTGTACCTCCATCAACAAAATCAGATGTTAATGCAATATTATCCTTTAACTCAATTACACTATCATTCTTACATTCCATAAGAGATTTACAAATAATTCCATATTTATTCTTAAACTGTTTTGTTGCACTTAGATATCCATCAATTGTCATATCAGTTGTATAGTTTGTGATACCACCTGTATATAATTTCTCTCCATACTGTCCAAGTGTTGATACTCCTGCGCTAACATTATATGTAATTGAACTTTCAACCATTGAACCATTAGTAATAACAATATTACTACCAATACTACCATTGAGCTTTACAATTTGATTTAATGTTAATACATTACCATCGATAACACCCTTGACATATTTACGAGAGATTTTAATCTTATCTGTTTCTCCTGCTTTATCACCACTCATTGCATCTTCATAATACTTTCTCATATTCTCCGTTACAGAACCATTAGTCGAGAAATTTAGATAAAAATAACAACTAGCAGTATTGGCATCATATACTACATAATATGGGTTTTCATGATTAAGATACTTATATCCAAAGAAATTATCCTCATTTATATCAATAAATATATTCTTATTCTTTAAGAATGTAACATTATTACTTCCAGAAGTATCAAAGCAATCCATATATTTCTTATAATTTACAGGATTATATACAACTTCTCCTGAACCATTAGTCATCAAGCTAGATGGTACAAGATACGCTTCCTGGTCTCCCTTTAATGCAAGAGATTGTCCTAACATATAATTAGTTGTTCCTGTAATACCATATGATATGAATGCTCTACCTGCAACAAGCATCTTGTTAACGCCTGACATATCAAGCTTTGAATTGCTTCCGTTAAGGATAATTGCACTACATCTTTCAGCACTTGGATTTGCATCTATAATACTGTCACCATATCCATAATAATTACCATTAATAGTGACATCACTACCAAGACCATCTATCTCCATATCATCACACACATATAATGATGAATCATCATCCTTAGCGTTAGATGGTGATAATCCAATCTTAATAGTTGGAATAGCACTTCCGTTGCCAGTCTTTAAATTCATACACCATAATCTTGATTCATTATACGTTCTTAATGTACCACTATTAACCTTAATATCTCCGTTACTCATTAATGGGGCTCCATCTACAGAAAGTCCATCGTTTTCTCCACTTCCGGCAATAGTAACACCTATATTGTTACCACCACCACCATATATACCACGATTAGATGTGTATATACCCGAATTATTGAATGTAACACCACTATCACCAACTAAAACATAATTGAATATTTCAGCCGGAACCTTCTGTCTTGATGCAAGGAAATTAACCTCTGCATCAGGGAATCCTATCTCCACATCAAAAGAAACATTCGAATAAAATCCTTCTCTATCACTCACATAGTTTACTACACATACGAATTTTAATTTAAAATCTCCTGTTGAATCCACTTCAATTTGAATATTATCAACATTCTTTATAGATGCTAGACTTGTCTCACCGTCAACCTTAATAAAGCTGTCTAGATTATGTATCAAAGCATTTTTAAATACATCTTCTTTATATGCTGTAGTTGCCAAGCTTCCAAAATTTCGTTCATCATATATTTTATCATATGTACACCATCTTACTCCAATTAACTTTTCAGTTACCAATGACAAATAATCTACTTTTAGTGCCTGATTGGCATATTTATTATCAATAAGAGTAACACCAACTCCATTAGCTGCAACCATATTACCAAGTACATTATTATACGCTGATTGCAATGAATCCGAGCCAACCATACCTAATGCAGCATATACTCTATCAACAGCCTCTTCAGCAGTATAGAATGTTTTCTTAGTTGCTCTGTCAACCAATTTCATCTTAAAATTAAGATATGCAGCCGTAGTTGCAATAGTACCTAGTATACCAACAAACGCAACTGTAATAATAACAACAACAAGTGTTGAACCTATGTTTTTTCTTTTGCATTTATTCACCTTATTAAAGAAACCACCCATCTTAACACTCACCTTTCCTAGCTGCTTACCAATCTTCCTTAGTAGAAGTAATTACCATCATTGGTTCGCTATCATATGTTCCATATCTAACAGTAATAGTCATATCATATAAGATATCTTGTGGATGCGCATTAGCTTCAGTTGGACGCTTATATGTATTTGATACATTAGAAAAGAACCCCACATTCTTATATAGACTACTTATTGATGAATCAGGAAGTATACCACCCGAATTTGTTTGATAGACTACCTTTATTTTATTCTCGTCTAACTTCATGTAAGTTGTTGAACTTGTATAGTTTTTAATTCCATCCTGTTGAATCAAATATACATTAAGCTTTTGATCCATTCCACCATCTGGGAGATGATAATAGACAGTTACCTCATCACTAGATACACCACCTGTATTATATCTATCATACATTGTATAGAATATATATACTCCGTTAAATCCACCCTGTGATGACAATTGTCCTGATGTAAATGGTGGTGTTTCAAAATCATTAAACTCATAATTCTGAAGTACTGAACCATTCAATTCATATTTAACATTAAGAACAAATCTTTGAATATAAGTATCGGCTAACTGTTTTTCAACATATACATGACATTCTACTTTTTTGACTATTTTTTCTTTGTCTGCAGCATATGTATTAGCAATAGCATTATCATAATAATATATCTGATCTAAACAAGTATAATTATATGCACTATTAATATTATCATACTGAGGATATACATATGAATTTATATTATTGCTCGTATTGGAATCTGAATCATTATATCCTTTTGGTGTAAGATCTACATCTACAAAAAAACGTTCACCATCTGTACCAATACAATATGGATGTTTATCACCATCAGCATCTGTCTCAAATAAAGCATTTTCCTCACCTGATGTGGTACCATCTTTATATGAGCACATATTAAACTGATATTTTTTGTATTCTACACCATTCTTCTTTTCTTGCAGAACTTTGTATGAAGCTACGCCTAGCGAATTATATACTTCATATTCATTGCCAGCGTTGTTTCCAGCACTGGCAAATGAAATTAGTGATCTTGCTTTGAATGATTCTGATATCTTCTGAGCTGTTGTTGTAGCATTCTCAGTTCTTTTTGCTGTAAGATTCATTTTTGCAGATGATGAAAATGTACTTAAAATTGGCAATGTTACTATTGCCAAAATAGTAATTGCAACTAGAATTTCAAGTAAAGAAAAACCTGCATTTTTCAATTTTACATCTGCTTTATTCCCGTCTTCAATTGTCTTTAAATACAATTTCATACTTACTCCCACTTTCTTATAACTAATAGATACTAACGTCTCCTGACTTAGATGCTATCTTAAATCTTGGATTATTAATATCATCATTGCTAACCTTGATATTAAGCATCATATCTGTATCATTAACAACAGATAAACTTACACCACTCTTATCATTATCTGATAATCTAGCAGAACTCATTACAAGTAAATCCAAAGTTGTTCCTGGTACAAAATTCTGTCCTGAAGCATAATTTGCTGCTGGATAAGTAATATTACCGACCTTATACTGAACTGTATATTGTCCATTAGAACCAGCAAAACGTACTGTAACATTCTCAATATCATTACTATTTGTTGAAATAACTGATTCCTGAGTTGTATCATCTTTTCTACCCATAACACATGAATCAATACTTGATGTTGATGAGTTAAGAAGCAAATAATAATCGTAATTGCTTAAGATATAAGCACCATTATCATCTACATTACCAATTGCAGAACTATCGAATACCTTAGAAGCGAATATATTATCTGTCTTAGTAGGTAGATTAAATACAGGTGGAGTGAATGCTCTCTGTGTACCTGTAATTGCATATAATGATAAGGTCATAGAACCTGCCACATTATCTGTTGTACTATTGTATGACATAGATATTGTATCAATTGTTAATTTACTGTAATAATTATTAATAAAACTAAGTAATGATTTCCACTGATCATATTTCGCTTCATATGATAATGTAAGTGTTGTCTTATATCCTATCATATCAGTATTATACACTTTATTTCCCGTGTTACCAGGATTAGTTGAGGTAATACGTCCAAAGTCAAATATATCATCAGATTCGGTAAATGTTGTACTCTTTAGCCAACTACCTGTAATTGATTCCACCTTTGATAAGAAATCAATTATTCCATCTTGATTTGTGCTGCTTGAATACTTTGCCAGTACTGCATTATATGTATTTTTGTATGTTAAAGACTCATTCCTATAATCTTCTTCTTTGTTTTTCTTAGCTAACAAATCATTGAATTTTGCTCTCAGTTTAACTGTTTCCTGATTGTACTGTTCAGTTTTTTCATTAAAGTTCTGATATCCTAAGAAATAAGCACCAAAAAGAATACCTAATGCTACAAGTAATAGTAAAAGATTCTTATCACGATCACTTATTGAAAAACTTAATCCTTTTTTATTTTTCATCATCTACACCCCCTTAGTTTGCAGCAGCTTTTGTTGCTGCTTCTGTTGCGCCATTTGTATTAACAAATGTACATGTTAAAGAGAATGTAACAGCTATCTGACCAGATGCATCCTTAGCCTCTGTTTCGCTACCTACTCTTACAGTTGCAACATTCTTAATTGATTTTAACTGTTGAATTAAGAGTGCCAATGATGCCTTGCTGCTAGCAACACCTGATACAGTTACACTACCATCAGACACACCCATACTCTTGAATGATACATCTGAAGGAAGAACTTCCTCTAATGATACTATAAAATTAGCAATCACATCATCATTATTAACGGTAAGTGCCTGGAACAAAAGTGCTTCTGTAGCTTTATCTTTTGAATCGTAATATTCATTAACAACATCCTCAATTGTCTTAATCTTGTCAACATTACCCTGCATTGTATCTCTATCTGTTTTTGCAGCCATCATAGTAATCGCAGGTACAATAACAAGCAATGCTGCTGCAACTATTATAACAGCAAAGATAATCTTGAATAAATTACTACTATCTCTTTTTGATGTACTTGCCTCAATACCTGTTGGAATAAAGTTAACAGGCGACATAATAGCACCAATATTAGTAATATAACTTGGTAAAGATGATTCATCTACATAAGTTTTCTTATCAGCTGATACATCCTTTAATGTTTCTATACTTAATAAAGGCATATTCAGTTCTGTGGCAAACAATTCTGTAAAACCAGTAATTGTTGTTGCATTACCAATTACATATGCTTTATCAATTGGTTTATTAGAATTACGTGATACATAATAATCAATGATACGGTTAATATTACTAACCAAGTATCTTAATGACTCTGTAATATGATCGCCATCGAATGTTTTATGAAGCACTTCTTCATCCTGAAGTTTTTTAAGAGCTGCTTCATATCTTATGTTATATGTATCCATAATTGCATTAACAACTACAGATTTACCATATGGAATTGTTCTTTGTAATTGCAATACATTATTCTCGAATATATTAACAATTGTTGTATCATTCTCTACTTGAACAACAATACTTGGTACTTCATCAATCTGTGCCTTTAAAGCTTGATATGTACTGTTACCAACATAATCAATTGAGCTTACAGTTAATGATAATGTAGATGCCAAATCATAATATGACTCTATCATTCCTTCTGGTGCTGCCATAACAAGAACTTTAATCTTGTTATCATCATCAGCTAATCTTTCAAGTACTGTATATTGCAGAATATATTCTTCTATATTAACAGGGAAATACTCTGTTGCATTCGTTTTTATAATATCACCGATCTTAGAACTCTTAACATTAGGAATAATTACTTCCTTAGTTGCGATTTTTGTTGATGCAATTGTAAATACTGCATCTGATGTAAGAATTCGGTTATCATCAAGAGCTACTTTAATTGTTTTTGCTAAAGTACCTCTATCTCTTATCATTCCATCACTGTAACTTCTCTCTGGTGTCTGTACAGTAACAGTTTTGTGTACTATTACACTTTTACCATTCTTTGTAAGCTCACATAACTTAATGTATTCATTATTAATAGCTATGCTCAAAACCCTAGCTTTTGCCTTACTAGCCATCTCTTATCCTCCCTAACTTAATTAGTAACCATCTTATATAGCAAAAAATGAAAGGTACCAGTTTATTATTCTTTCGCCATAAAGCATGGCTATTATTATGCCCGCAGACAGATATGGTCCAAAGGCTAAAACATGATCTTTCTTTAAAATCAACATTACCACAAGGGAATGTATTATTGCACCTAAAATATTGCCTAATAAATAAGCAAAAATTACATTCTTCCAACCGAGGAAAAGACCGGCAACAGCCATCAATTTTATATCTCCATCGCCTATAGCCATTCCATCGACTACTTTATCTTTCATTGCAAAAACAGCAATCTTATCAATAACTACCATAATTGCTATAATAGCACAAAATCCTATTAGATAATCTAATAGGTGTGCATAATCAATTATTATTCTTAGGATTCCCAATACTCCTATTGTATTAATAAAACACTGTGGAATCGTATATGTTCTCCAGTCAATAACCGAGACAACAATTAGAATAGTAAACATTAAGCAACATAATACGCTTAGCAAATTAATTCCATTCGTCGCAAATATCCACACATACCCGCACCCATTAATGAATTCAACTAATGGATATTGCATTGATATCTTCTGACCACAATTCCTACACTTACCTCTCAAGAATATGTAGCTGAAGAGTGGTACTAAATCGTACCACTTTATCTTCGCGCCACATGTCATGCAATGAGATCTCGTAGTTGCTATATTTTCTTTTAATGGAACCCTGCATATCAGTACATTAGAAAAACTGCCTATAACAATTCCATATAAAAATACAAATATGTATATAACTATTAATTCTGCCTGCATATTATGTCACCTAACTGTTTATTATTTTACTGAATAGTAAATGAATTACCATATGATGATGTACAATCAACCTTAACTGTTACTTTACCAGCATCTGTAATTTTAACTTCAATTGGCTGACCCTGAGCTACTTTTGATGTTAATTCCAAATCACCAACAATTGCAGAGAAATCTGCTGAGAATCCTGAAGTTGTGTTAGCAAGTCCTGTGAATCCATCTGTACCACTTGTGCTGATAGAGAATACAGTTGAACCACCTGATGAAGGAACTAATGCTGAATAATATTTTTCTTCAGCAATAAGTGTTACAACTGCCTGTCTTACTGAATCAAGGTTTGTAATATCTTTTGATTCTTTTGATTTTTCGATGTTCTTGATTAATGTTGGTGCTAATACACCTACAAGTACTGCCATAATAGCGATAACTACGATAAGTTCTACTAAAGAGAAACCTTTGTTAACTTTTTTAACTGTGTTTTCCATTATTTATATCCTCCTAATAATTATTCTATTGTGAATGAATTGCCATATGCTGATGAGGCACCTGTAACAACTACTGTTACTTTACCTGCTGGAGATACAGTAACTGTTATATCTTTACCCTGAGCAGCCTTAGATGTAAGCTCTAAATCACCAACGATTGCTTTAAAATCTGTTGCAAAATCAGATGTTACACTAGTAAGTGTGTCTGAACCAGTTGTTGTAATTGAGAAAGTTGTTGTTGAACCTGATTTAGGAACTACTTCTGAGTAATATTTCTCTTCTGCGATAAGTGTTACTACTGCCTGTCTTACTGAATCAAGGTTTGTAATATCTTTTGATTCTTTTGATTTCTCAATGTTCTTGATTAATGTTGGAGCTAATACACCTACAAGTACTGCCATGATAGCAATAACTACGATAAGCTCTACTAAAGAGAAACCTTTGTTACCTGTTGTTTTTTGATTTTTCATTGTAAATCTCTCCCTTTATGAATTATTATTTTATTTATATAATCATCTGCACCCGGGTAAGTGCAAGATGTTTATACCATGTAAATTATGCCTTGCTTCTATTATCCTAATGTATCATATAATGTAATCATTGGTCCGTAGATTGCCATGATCAGACAACATACAACGCCTGCCATTACAAGGATAATAATTGGTTCCATTAATGATGTTAACTGCTGTGTAGCAAGTTCTACTTCTTCATCGTAGTAGTTAGCAACATTAGTAAGCATCTCTTCAATACTACCTGTTTCTTCACCGATACCAGTCATATGAACAAGCATTGATGGGAATATACCAGCGCTTCTTAACTGACCAGATAATTCAAGTCCTAAGCCTACGCCATTCTTAATCTTTTGAATAGTTTCTTTATATATAAGGTTGTCCATTGTATTGGCTGTAATCTCAAGAGCATCCATCATTGGCATACCAGCTGCTAATAATGTTGACATTGTTCTTGCGAATCTTGAACATGCTGTTTTTGTTACAAGAGAACCAAATACTGGAATCTTAAGTTGAATCTTTGCAAGTGTCTTTGCGCCATCATCTGTCTTGGCATATGTCTTATACGCAACTACTACTGCAACTACCGCACCAACTAATATGTACCATCTGTTAACAATGAAATTACTCATTGCAACAATTGCCTTTGTAAATGCTGGCAAATCGGAACCGATATCTTCAAACATTGTCATGAAACTTGGTATAACGAATGCCATCATAACAATTACAACACCTATGGCTACAATACAAAGAATTATTGGATACATCATGGCTTTCTTAACCATACCTCTAATCTTTGCATCCTTCTCAAACTGAATTGCCATTCTTTCGATTGAAGTATCCAAACTACCAGATGCCTCACCAGCCTCAACCATATTAATTAATAACGGTGGGAATACGCCATCACGATTCTGCATTGCCTTAGCAAGCGTATCACCTTTCTCAACACCACTTTGCACTTCTTTAATTGCAACACGTAGTGTCTTATTCTCCGTCTGCTCGCCTAACATCTCCAATGCGTTAATAACATTAACACCTGCACGAAGAATACTACTGAACTGCCTACAGAATACGCTCATATCTCTTGCGCTTATCTTCTTCTTTCTCTCTCCACCGAAAGAAAGTTCTGTATCAAGTACACTCTGAGTACCTATACTTAAAGGTATCAGGTTGTCTTCCTTTAGTTTTGCTGCGACTTCATCTCGGCTATCAGCCTGCATGGAGCCTTTCTTTTCTTTACCGTCGGCACCTACCGCTTTGTATGCATATGTTTCCATTCTCACTACTCCCACTTGAATCCACTTAATTAACTGTTATTAATGTATCACATTATTTCTATATGTGCAAATATTTTTTACACATTTAACAAATAATATACACTTTTGTAACATTTTTTCGTTAAAATACCCAAAACCAATTGCCACATCTTGCTAATACATTAGTTTTTTCTCCATTGAAGGTATATCCTGTGCATAACTTAATGCATTATTTCTATCAATAATTCCCTTTGCATATAAATCCACTAATGCATCATCCATAGTAGTCATTCCCATCTTCTTGTTAGTCTGTATTACAGTATTAACCTGGAATGTTTTACTTTCACGAATAATGTTTTTGATAGCAACATTAGCATGCATTACTTCAAATGCTGCAACTCGTCCTTCATGATCAGCCGTAGGAATTAACTGCTGTGATATAACAGCTTCCAAAACCATGGCAAGCTGGACTCTGATTTGCTGCTGCTGGTGTGGTGGGAATACATCAATAATTCTATCGATTGTACTTGCCGCACCAATTGTATGTAATGTTGATAATACAAGATGTCCTGTTTCAGCTGCTGTTACAGCTGTTGATATAGTTTCAAGATCACGCATCTCTCCTACAAGGATAACATCGGGATCCTCTCGAAGTGCTGCTCTAAGAGCTGCTGAATATGATAAAGTATCAAGGCCAATCTCTCTTTGATTAATCATTGCTTTCTTATGCTGATGCAGATACTCGATAGGATCTTCAAGAGTTATAATATGTGCACTTCTATTCTCATTAATTCTGTCAATAAGAGATGCAAGTGTAGTTGATTTACCACTTCCTGTAGGTCCTGTTACTAATATGAGTCCTCTTTTTCTTGTATAAAGGTCTATTACTGAATCTGGAAGTCCTAATGACTCAGGTGTTGGAATAGTTGTACCAACAACACGCATTGCGCAAGCCATCGAACCACGCTGTCTAAAAGCATTAACTCTGTATCGTCCTAAAGCAGGAACAGAAACAGAGAAATCGACTTCACCTTTTTCCTCATATTTTTCACGCTGAACATCATTCATTACACTTGTTATAATAGTTTTAGTATCTTCTGGCATTAATTTGGGAAAATCCAGATTAACCAAATCACCTCTAACTCTTACTCTTGGTGGAAGGCCAACTGTTATATGGATATCGGATGCATCCATATCCCTCGCTATATTCATTAATTGCTCTACTGTTATCATGTTAAAGTCCATACCTTTCGATTAATAATGCCTATATAAATTGACAATTTATATTTTATCCTGTCGTATCATCTAATATATGTCTATTCCTGTTCATATGTAGCTTTAATCATCTCAGACATTGTTGTAATGCCCTCTCTAACATAATGCTGTGCTGCTGCTTTAAGAGTTGTCATTCCTTCACTGATTGCAGCATCCTTTATCTTATCGGCTGCAGCTCCCGAAGTGATTAATGTTTTAAGTTTTGGAGTAATTGTCATAATTTCATATATACCAATTCGTCCAAAATAGCCTGTATCATTACATTTTTTACATCCACAAGGTTCACATATAACTAATTCTTCTGCTGGATCAACTTCAAGTTCAAGTTTTTCCTCCTGAGTAGCAAATCTTGATGTCTTGCACTCACAAAGACGTCTTACAAGTCGCTGTGCGATAACACCAACTAATGAATCTGATATAAGATAAGGTTCAATACCCATATCCTGCAGACGTGAAACAGAACTTGCCGTACTGTTAGTATGAAGTGTACTAACAACAAGATGTCCTGTGATAGATGCTCTAACCGCGATTTCTGCTGTCTCTGAATCTCGAATCTCACCGATCATAATGATATCTGGATCTTGTCGAAGAATTGATCTCAAAGCATTAGCGAATGTCATATCTGCTTTGTTATTAACCTGAACCTGATTAATACCATCAATATTAGCCTCGACTGGATCTTCTACTGTGATAATATTAACATCTTCGCTGTTCAATGAACTTAACGCAGTATAAAGTGTTGTTGATTTACCACTTCCTGTAGGACCTGTAACAAGAATAATACCATGTGGATTCTGTAATATCTTATCAAATCTTTGCAAATCACTATCTGAAAGGCCAAGATCTTTCTTTTCTTTTCTGAATCCCTCTTTGGAAGCAAGTCGCATAACGACCTTTTCTCCATATACTGTAGGAAGATTAGATACACGGATATCATATTCTCTGCCATCTACAACTAATGTAATACGGCCATCCTGTGGTTTTCTCTTCTCAGATATATCCATACCTGACATAATCTTAAGACGGGCAATAATCGCACCAAGTAATGAACGGTCATACTGAATTATCTCATGAAGACTACCATCAACTCTGTATCGAATCTTAACAAAACGTTCAAAAGGTTCAATATGAATATCACTGGCTCTCTGTCTTACAGCCTGCTCAATAATACTATTAACTAACTGAACAATAGGAGCATTCTCGACATCTTCTTTTCGTGCTTTTTCTTCTTCAGTTTCTTCCTGTTCCTGTTCACCAAGTTCCTTCTTGTATAACTCAGCAATATTCTGTGCCTGAGCTTTACCAAATACTCTATCAAGGTATCCTCTGATATCAGAATTATTCGCAAGCATAGGAATAACCTGTTTACCTGTAATAATATTAATATCATCCATAGCTATGATATTCATTGGATCCGCCATAGCTACTTTAATTACACCTGGGTTATTCTTATCATAACCAATTGGAACAAGTGTATATTTTCTCATTATCTTCTCATCGAGAAGATCTTTAACATTGTCATCTGGCTCAGTAATACGCATATCGACAAAATCAATGCTAAGATGTCCACATAATGTTTTGTTAAGGTCTCCCTGTGACAAAAAACCTAACTCGACAAGCATCTCTCCAAGCATCTTGCCTTTATCTTTTTGCTCCTGTAATGCTCTGTTTAACTGATTCTGATCAATCAGTCCTTTCTGCATTAAGATATCACCAAGACGAATCTTCTTTCTATAATTCACGTAAAAGCACCCCCGTGTCAATTATTTTTTTACAAACATACTTTACATTATAACATATTTGCCATTTTTTTCAACTTATTTGTCATATCATTGGATTTTATATTACTTTACTGTAAGCTCTGTAATTTCATAGCTGCCCTCTTTTCCAAGAGAGGTTCTAAAATACACATCATCATAAACCGTTGCGCATACATATCTTGTCTCAGGGCTTGTCTTATTAATCATGAATCTTCCAGAGCTATCACACATCATATCTGAATATTCAAAAGCAAAATATACATCCTTAGTCATTGTACCATTAGTTATATTAGCCTTGTAGTATACATACAGATAATTTCTAGTTGTGCTATTTGAACCTTCTTTTTTATTGAGAAATGTTGTTTTCACATATTCAACTGAGTTAACAGTCTCAGTATTGTATTGAAAAAGCAGACTGCTGTCTTCAGTAGCTTTATACAACATACGGAATGTCAAATCCTCTGTCTCTCTTACAATAATATCTTTATTTTCTTCTACTAGTGCCTTAATTTGTGTCATATCAATCTGTTGTATATCACTAACATAGCTTGACAAGGAACCTATCTTATATTCTTTGCTTCTATTATCAACTATATATCCATTAGCCATAAGTTCTTCATCACTAGCATCACATGTTACCGTTATTGTCTCACCTTCTGATATATGTGACTGCTTGCTTATTGAGAATGAAAGATTAGCTAGATATCCTTCCCACTGATTTGCGATAGTTGCATAGCACTCAGGGCTTATTCCAGAAACCATCAGTTGAATTTTCTCAAACAAGTCTATCTTTTGTCCCTCTCCAAGGTCATGTACAACAACATTTCCTGCAAGACCATTCAATCTGCACTTCACGCTTTTGGCAGCATCACTGTCATAAGTAATATAGTACTTGCATATATCTCCATTGGATAAAGTTCTTTCCTTTTCCGTTGTTACAACTATGCTTTCCGAAATACTCATATATTTTTCAAGAACAACTGTATTTTTTTCATCACCTGCTAGTTCTTTGTATACCTTATCTTTATCAACTGTAAAATGTGCCGTTCCATATCCATTAAGTCCAGTAAAATCAACAGTTATGCAGTCTCCTATATCAAGCTGTTTCATATTATTCTCACGAACAATTTTTGTAACAACAATAATTAGCACTAATGCAGTCAAAATAATAGTGCATAATATTGTCAAGTTTTTATATCTGAATCTCATAATCTATATTAAACCTCATTCCATAGGTAATAATGTGTTTGTGAAGAAAAGAGAGTATCTGGGGCTAAGCATCTGCCACAGGCACTCTCTTGTTAAAATTTACTTTTATTTATTCAATTATACTAACATAATATGTATTATTAAAGCTGTACTCTGCCTGCAACTTTATCATTAATAACATAATATGCTGCACTTTCTTCAGGTTTTACATATATATCAAGATTCTTAATTAAAGAAGTCTTTTTACCTGTTTCTGTTGCCCATGCTTTCTCAACAATATCAACAATATCCTGCTGGCTGAATTCTTTGCCTGCATACTGAATAAAAATTGTTGTCTTTTTCTCAGCCTTAGTAGTTGTCTTTTTAGCTACTGGTTTCTTTGCTGCTGGCTTTTTAGCTACTGGTTTCTTTGCTGCTGGTTTTGCTTCTTCCTTCACAGTGCTTTCAGCTGCAGTCTTTGTCTGTACAGCTTTAGTCTGTACTGTTTTAGGCTCTATTGCCTTTGTTTCAGCTGGTTTCACTTCTGTTTTAACTGTTTCCTTTGTTGTTTTATTCATTGCCATATCACCCACCATCTTTCTTAATAATTATCTCCAACAATATACAATTTCAGCGTCTTATAAGTCATTAATATATAATTTATTTAATACGCTATGTTCGATTTTCATTCTAGACACTTTTTCTGTATTTGTCAACTATCTAAAGAATTTTTCATCATATTTCATATGTATATTTTCTTAACCATTCGCGCTCATTTTCATTAAGATATTCTGATAATGTAGAATATACAAATTTGTTATAATTATTGAGCTGTCTTTTATCCTCTTCATTCAAAAGTGAGACATCAACAAGAGACATATCAATAGGTACCGCCGTAAGGAATTCAAACCTCATAAACTGTCCATACTCATTATGAACATCCTTCCTGCACACTATCTCATTCTCTGTCCTTATTCCATATTCGCCTTCAATGTACACCCCAGGTTCATCAGAGGTTACCATTCCTTCCTCGAATATACATAAGTCATTAACTCCAGGATTATGCCTCCACCTGAATCCATTGGGATTTTCATGAACATTCAACAGATATCCTATTCCATGGCCGGTACCGCATCTGTAATCCATTCCTATATTCCATAAAGGCTGGCGTGCCATAACATCAAGTGAGAATCCATTACATCCATACAAGAATTTCGTATTTGCAAGATTTAACATTCCTTTTAATACTAATGTATAATGTTTTATCGCCTCATCGCTATTATCACCAAGTCCAATCGTTCTAGTGACATCTGTTGTACCTTCATAATACTGTCCGCCCGAATCAACCAAAAGCATTCCTTCCGGCTTTAACTCCGCACAATCATTATGTGTTGCTGTGTAGTGCATCATTGCAGCATTTTGACCATATGCACTAATTGTATTAAAGCTCAGTTCAATAAACCCATCCTGTAATCTTCTCTGATTATCAATATAATCTGCCGCATCAGCTTCCGTAATCCTTACGCCTTTATCGTAATTTTCTTTTGTAACTGTCTCCTTTAGCCATTTGATGAATCTAGTTACCGCTAAGCCATCCTTTACGTGGGCTGCTTTTAGATTATCTATTTCTATATTATTCTTAATAGATTTCATAAGCACAAGCGGATTATCCATATATATCATATTCACGTTCTTTGAAAGTTTCTTAAAAAGTGCATAATTAATGCGTTTTTTATCTACCCAAACTGTTGCATCTGTAATTTTTTCGGCATCATTATATATATCATAATAGCCTCTAAGTGTAACAGCATTTGCCAGAAAATAATCCTTAACTTCTGCCGTAAGCTTGGATTCATCTATATATAGTATAGAATCATCAAGAGTGATAATCGCCATCGAAAGCACTACCGGATTGCATTCTATATCATTGCCTCTGATATTATACAGCCAGCATATATCATCAAGTGTCGAGCATACAAGCGTATCGCAGCCAGCCTGTGACATTACCTCTCTAAGCCTTTCTACTTTAGAGGAATAGCTTTCTCCTGTATATTTTTCTTCTAGGATAAATGCTTTTGAACCCGGAAGACTTGGTCGTCCCTCCCAGATTTCATCAACATAATCTTTTTCGTATATAACTACGCCATTATATCTCGCAGCTATTTTTTCATATATCTGACCATTAATTGCAGACATAACTCTTCCATCGAAAGCTATATTACACGTTGTATTATTATCACTATGCTTTTCGGCAAGTTCTGTAATTAACTGATTAACACTAGGAACGCCCTCCATCCCTGCGCGCATAAGGATAATTCCACTTCCATCAAGCTGCTTTTCTGCCTGAATATAATATCTGCCGTCTGTAAAAAGCCACGCTTTTGCATCATCAACTACCAATGTTCCTGCAGAACCAGTAAATCCAGTCATATATTCTCTTTCATTAAAGTAAGCATTCGTATATTCTGACTGATGATAATCCGATGTCGGAATTATATATATTGCAATGCCATCGTTTTTCATTATATTTCTCAGTTTAGCAATTCTTTTTGCATATGCGTTGTCTATCTCGTCTACCATATTCTTACGTCACCTCATTATCTATATTTTTCTATGTTAATATTTATAACCATTTTTTCAGCTTTTCAAGTGCACGTTTTTCTATTCTACTAACATAGCTTCTGCTAATTCCCATACGTGTCGCCAGTTCTTTCTGTGTTGCTTCATTAGAATTGTATAGTCCATATCGGCTAATTATAATCTCTTTTTCTCTTTTAGATAGTACCTTGTTAATAATCTCATATATCTTCTTAACATTATCATTATTCTGACATATATCCGGCAGCTCCTCATTATCTGATTTTATCACATCAATAATATTGATTTCATTGCCTTCTTTGTCTACACCAATAGGCTCATACAAAGATATGTCCTTCGATTTCCTTTTTTCCTGGCGAATCATCATCAGCAATTCGTTGTCAATACATTTTACAGCATAAGTAGCAATTCTGCAGCTCTTGTCACAGTCAAATGTATTGATTGCCTTTATCAAACCAATCGTCCCCACAGATATCATATCTTCCATATCTCGTTCCATGCTCATATAACGTTTGACCATGTGTGCCACTAATCGCATATTCTTCTCAATTAGAATTCTTTTTGCCTCCATATCGCCTTCCTTATACTTTTGGAGATACATTCTTTCTTCTTCTGCTGTCAGTGGTTTGTCAAATGCTTTCAAAGAAAGGCACCTCTGTCACAACATTTCTATATAATATGTGACAGGATGCCATAAATTGCAAGTACTAATCTTCTTCTTTTCTTCTCAGAATATCATACTTATCAAGCTTTGTACCTAAATCAATATAAAGTTTTTGTTTTGGATGTGGAGCGCTTTCCATCGAATTGCCATCTTCATCCTTAATTGCCTTGACATCCACTAACAGATTAGTTCCGTCAGGCTTCATTACCTCAATTGTTTCACCAACGCTAAACTTATTACGCTGCTCTATCTCATACATTCCTTCTGCGTTCATATCTCCAATAATTCCAAGATATGTGTATTCTCTCACATATACATTACTGTCATATATCTGAGTATTCTCATCAGGTTTTCCAAAGAAAAATCCTGTTGTATACTGTCTGTAAGTACACTTTGAGATTTCTGATTTGTAGAATGGAATTCTTGATTTATAAAGCTCTGGATCTTTAATATAGTCATCAATTGCAAGTCTGTATGTTCTGGCAACAGTTGCAACATATAAAGCAGTTTTCATTCTTCCTTCGATTTTAAGACTGTCAATACCAGCATTAACGATCTCAGGTATATGTTCTATCATACACAAATCTTTTGAGTTAAATATATATGTTCCTCTCTCATTCTCATATACAGGCATATATTCTCCTGGTCTAGACTCCTCAACTACAGCATACTTCCATCTGCATGGGTGAGTACATGCTCCCTGATTAGCATCTCTTCCTGCCATAAAGCTGCTAAGAAGGCATCTTCCTGAATAAGAGATACACATTGCACCATGTACGAATGTCTCGATTTCAAGTTCATCTGGAATATTGTCTCTGATTTCCTTGATTTCCTTAAGAGAAAGTTCCCTTGCTGTTACAACTCTTGTAGCACCCATTCTATGCCAGAATTTATATGTTTCATAATTTGTATTGTTGGCCTGAGTTGAGATATGAATATCCATATCAGGAAGCACTTCTTTAGCTATCGTGAACATTCCTGGGTCAGATATAATAAGAGCATCTGGTTTCATCTCTTTCATCTCTTCAAAGTATTCCCTTGCACCAGAAAGATCTCTGTTATGAGCAAGAATATTCGCTGTAACATATACCTTTACATTATGTTCATGTGCGAATTCAATTCCCGCTTTCATATCCTCTTTAGAAAAATTCTTTGCTTTAGCCCTTAAGCCAAATGCTTCACCGCCAATATACACCGCATCAGCACCGAATATAACTGCTGTTTTCAACACTTCAAGGCTGCTTGCCGGAATAAGTAACTCTATATCTCTGCCATTGATTATATGATTTGCCATCACTAATTCTCCTTAACTTTAACGCTTAACGTAATACCATCACCAATTGGTACAATCGATGTAACCAATTCATCATTGTGTGTAATCTCATACACATAATCTCTCATTCTTGTATGAATAGTCCTATTTCTTCTTGTAACTGCATAGCGTGATTCAACAATATCACCTTCCTGCAGAATATTATCTGATATAAGTAATCCTCCAGGATTCAAAAGTCTAAGCACTTCCGGCAAGAAATTGATATACTGGCCTTTAGCCGCGTCCATGAATATAAAATCATATGTCTCATCAAGTTCTTTCATCACATCAAAAGCATCACCCTCAATTAATGTAATAACGTCTTCTTTGCCTGCTCTTTTAAAATTCTCCCTGGCAATAGGTATTCTTTTTTCATACTTCTCTATTGTAGTGATTGTACACCCCGCTGGCATATTCTCACTCATAAGAATAGATGAGTAACCCACTGCGGTTCCAACCTCAAGTATCTTATTAGGACACTTTAAAGCTAGCATAACCTTAAGCAGATTGCCCATCTCTTTTCTAATTATTGGGACTTCATCCCTAATAGCTTCTTTTTCAATTGTATTACATATATCACTATTCCCCTGATCAAGCGAATTAATATATGCAACTACTCTTTCATTGACGATCATTACAAGCCTCCACACCTCAATAGAATCTTTACTCAGCAGTTTCCGTCTGAGGTTCTGTCGATATCAACTTCATTATTTCAGTCGGAGTCATATCAGTCTTTAATGTGTATGTACCGGCAATAAACTTATTCTTGTATTCAGATAATGTAACCTGAACCTTGAATACAAGTTTATCGCCAATAAGTCCTTTTTCATATAACAAATCTGTCACAGCAGATGTAGAGTTCTTGCCAGCTTGTATAGTAACTTCAACTTCTCTTGCGATTTCCTTTGAATCCACCGCTCTTTCATGAAATACACTTTCGCCGAATGCAAATGCCTTACATCCAACACCATATAATATATATACAGCAACAATTACCAATATTAAATTAATGGAAATGCTTATTGCAGTCCTTATATTTCTGTTTTTCATAATTAAGTTCCATCCTTATATTCTGCATTAATTTGCCATATATTATTTTAAGAATCCCATATCAAAATCAATCGCATTCATTAATGTTCTATTAATATCTTGAATCATTCTGCACAGACACATCTCAGCTCTTAAGAAATTATTAACTACAATATTATTCCTTATTTCTTCATATCTGCATCTTAGCTTCTCGGTTTCTTCAAACATATTGCTTACATCTTCTGCATTCTGTAACATAAAATTCTGTTTTCTCATCTCATTAACAGATCTATATAAATCAACATTCTTAGCAAGAATATCCCTGCATCTTAAGTATTCCTTATATTCTTCACTGTTAACAATTGCTTTAGCTAATTCCTTTTTATGCTTTTCAACTTCACTCATACATCTTACTCCTTACTGAGCAGTCTGCATATGAACAGCTCCTGTTATCATCAATTATACTTCCATAATAATTGGAAGGATAACTGGATTTCTCTTCATCTTCTTCCAGAGATATTCACTAAGGCTGTCTTTAATTATGCCCTTAATCTTACTCCAGTCAGTAATATTCTTATCAAGGCATCTTGCAACAGCATCTTCTACAACTGTTTTTGCCTCATCCATAAGTTCTTCAGCTTCTCTAACGTATACAAATCCTCTTGAAACAATATCAGGTCCAGCGAGTAACTGATTACTGAATTTTTCTAAAGTAAGAACAACTATAATAATACCATTCTCTGCAAGGTTTTGTCTATCTCTTAATACAATATTACCTATGTCACCTACACCAAGGCCATCAACAAGGATAGCACCAGTCTGAATCTTATCAACAACATCAGCTGATTCCTGACTCATCTCAAGAACATCTCCTGAATGAATAACGAATACATCATCCTTACTAATTCCAAGACCTTCAGCTATCTCTGCCTGTGCCATAAGATGTCTGTATTCTCCATGAACAGGAATTGCGTATTTAGGTTTAACAAGTGAATATATGAGTTTGATTTCTTCTTCACATGCATGTCCTGATACATGAGTATCCTGGAAGATTACCTTTGCGCCCTTCATTCCAAGTTCATTAATAACCTTAGCAACTGATTTTTCATTACCCGGGATTGGTGTAGAACTAAATATTACACAATCTCCTGGCTGAATTGATACTTTTCTATGAAGTGAAGCAGCCATTCTAGACAATGCAGCCATAGATTCACCTTGGCTACCTGTTGTAATAAGAACTATCTGCTCATTAGTATAATTCTTCATCTGCTCAGTCTCAATAAGTGTGCCATCTGGAATATCAAGATATCCATACTCGTTGGCAACATTAATAATATTGACCATACTTCTTCCTTCAACGCATACTTTTCGGCCATACTTAACTGCCGAATTAATAATCTGCTGAACACGGTCTACATTAGAGGCAAATGTTGCTATAATGAGACGACTGTTTTTATTATCATTAAAGATATTATCGAATGTCTTACCAACTGTCTTTTCAGACATTGTAAATCCTGGGCGAAGCGCATTAGTACTATCACACATAAGTGCAAGTACGCCCTTCTTACCAAGTTCACCTAATCTCTGTAAATCTATTGGGTCTCCGAATACTGGAGTATAATCAACTTTAAAATCACCTGTGTGGACGATTACACCGGCTGGTGAGAAGATTGCAAGTGCAGCTGCATCTGCAATACTATGATTAGTTCTAATGAATTCTATTCTAAAGCATCCAAGATTAATTGATTGTCCGTATTTGACAACTTTACGCTTTACTTCTCGCATCATATTCTTTTCTTTTAACTTCGACTCAATAATACCCATTGTAAGCTTTGTAGCATAAATCGGTACATTAATATCTTTTAACACATAAGGAATTGCTCCAATATGATCCTCATGTCCATGAGTAATTACAAATCCTTTAACTTTGTCTATATTGTCCTTAAGATATGTTACATCAGGGATAACTAAATCAATACCTAACATATCATCATCTGGGAACGCAAGTCCACAATCAACAACAATAATACTGTCCTCGCTCTCGATGGCAGTCATGTTCATTCCAATCTGTTCAAGTCCTCCAAGTGGAATTACTTTAACAGTTCCATTATTCTCTTTTTTCAAAAAATACACCTTAACCTTTCAATTTATAATTTTAATTTATATTAATCTAAGCAAGTAATTGTCCATAATAACAAGCAGTCAAAAAATAAGCGGTATTTAAATATCGTCCAATAACTACCGCTCTGATCTCAACTCTTTTATCATAGTACATAAAATCACTTATAATTCAATATCTACGTCTTCTAATAACTCTGCGAAAATCTTTGATACATATTCAAGTTCATTATCGTCTTCAACCATATCATAGTTTGCCTCTGCATCTTCAGCTGCTGAAGTATCCTTCATAATATAAGCATCTGCTTCATCATCCTCAGATTCAGTTACAAGTATATAATTAATACCATTGATTCTTGTCTCTTCAACAACAAAGAATTCAACAGCTTCATTATCATCTGTTATAAATGTTAATTTTTCCATATTCAATCTATTATCCTTCTGATTTACTATTAGCTAGTCTGTCAAGATATCCCTGTAATATAAATACTGCTGCAATCTTGTCAACATACTGCTTTCTGTCTTCGCGTCTTACACCGCTCTCCATCAATACTCTGTCTGCAGATACTGTAGATAGTCTTTCATCCCATAATACGACCTCAAGACCTGTTCTACGCTCTAACATCTCTTTGAATTCATTAGTTTTTAAAACTCTGTCACCCTCAGAATTATTCATATTCTTAGGATACCCAAGCACAATAAGTTCAACCTGATTTTCTGCAATTATTGCTTCTATTCTGGCAAGTGTCTTTCTAAGTTTATTCTCTTCTTTACGCTCTATAGTTTCAACTCCCTGTGCTGTATAGCCGAGAGGATCACTCATTGCAACTCCAACCGTTTTGCTTCCAAAATCAAGACCTAATATACGCATTCTAGAGTCCCTTTCCTTCAATGAAGTACTTAATAACTTCTTCTACTAATTCGTCTCTTTCAACTTTCATAATAAGACTTCTGGCGTTATTATGACTTGTAATATAAGTTGGATCTCCTGACATAATATAGCCCACAATCTGATTAACAGGATTGTAGCCCTTTTCCTTTAATGCCTTATATACCTCTTCCAATATTCCTTCAACAGATATTGTCTTATCTGGCTGTGTTTTAAAAAATTGTGTATTATTATCTGTCATTCTCATCACGTCCTTTTTATGCTCTTATACATTCTAATATATATTTCATAATAAAACAAGACTTATTTTCAAAAAAAGCACCAGTATGCTAGGATTTCTCCAACATAGCTGGTGCTTTACATTCTTTTTACTTTTTAGTTCAAGGTTGCTCCTGTTTTATCAGGTAAAATTCCTAACACTATATTCAAATTACCATTACGTACTCTAAGGTCATCGATAAATGCTTTTTCATTAACAGACGCTTTCATTACCACATAATATGTAAGCTCATATAGTGTTCCCATATTAGTTGTCTTAACATTACGTAGTTCCGCTTCATCTGTAAACTTATCAAACACCTGTCCAAAAGTATCTGGATAATTCAAGTTCTCTGGAATTGTAATCTTTAATTGTTTCAAATTCTTTTTTTCTCTTCCAAAACCCGAGAAAGATAATGCAATCAATACAATCAGAATTATCACTGTAAACACTGCTGCATACAATACAAAGCCAAGTCCACACGCAAGCCCTGCTGCCATTGAGAAGAATACAATTGATATATCTTTGGCAGAACCCGGAGCACTTCTAAATCTTACAAGTGCAAATGCGCCTGCCATTGAGAATGCCCTTGCTACATTACTTCCTACAAGCAGTATTACAATTGATACGATTGCTGGCAATAGAGTTAATCCTATTATAAAATCACGATTGTAGCCCTTCTCTTTTGAAGTATACATATACACTATTCCAATTACCAGTCCTATAACTAATGATACCACTAGTCCTAGCATTGATGAGCTAATTGATATTGTGCTATCCGTTGTTGTTGTAAATATTGATTCAAACATATAATTTCTCCTTCTTTATAAGTATTTCTGATATATTTTTTATATTCTTCTCCGTATTTTGATATTGAGCCTGGATATATATTAAGTTCAGACATCAATGCTGTAAACCACAGAGGCGCGCTATTTGTTATCTTAACCTCCATCAGATATACGTCTTCCTTCAGAAGCTGTTCTCCCTGTTGTCCCAGGTCAAGGCTCAGCTGTGTTCTTCTTGTCCTTATATTCTTATCGAATGTCAATCTAAAATCAGGGTCATCCTTTGCAAAATAAGCACGTCTGTCATACGCTAGATAAACCTTAGGAACAAGTTTATAAAAATCCTTAAAATAATCAATTTCCTTTAACACCTGTTTGTTAATATATGGTTTATTCAAATCAGGCATTATATCTTTATTCATATAATCATTCGCTTCTCTCAGCGTCATTGTCGTTCTTCGTTTATTAACTATACCATTATATTTTTTCTTTATTTCCACATAAACCTTATCATCTAATGAAGTTACTCCATAGCCTCTTACTCTCAGTTTTTCTTTGTAGGCTGGTTTTTCTATTGAATTTCTTATCAATGCATCATTAACCGTATCATAATATATATTGCAAATGCTGTAGAATTCTGAGTCAACATTATACGCATCCGGATTCATATAATCTTCTAATCGTCTAATCAGTCTTTCATACGTTCTAGTATCAATTATGTACTTTTTTTCGCATCTATTAAAGACTTCAATCGCCATTTCGCCATATCCTCCTTTTGGAATTATTATGTAATAGGCAATGCCTATTATTTTGTAATTACACGTTTATCATAGAAAGAAATTGTGAAAATTATATGTAAAATATTAGTAAAAACTTTGAACTCTATATTCACAAAAGACACATTCTTTATGCAAGTACAAAAATAGCCGGTCAGTTTCTGACCGGCTAAACAACATTTATCTTATTAAACTCTTACTTTAATACCCTTAGTATCTCTATGGGCCATCTTCATCTTTCCAAAAGATATCTCTTTACCTTTATAATCAATAGTCACTTCTGAATTATCTGAAAGAATGTATATCTCATCAATCAAATCATCATCCTTTAACTTGATTGCACGTACGCCTATCGCGCCCTTCTTCTTCTCTGGAATCTCTGACAATGGGAACTTGAGGAATACACCATTCTCAGTCTGTACAACTACATACTGGTCACTCTCAACAACCTCTTCTTCTGCAATCTCACCATCTAATGTGAATTTAGAATAGACTTCAACTCTGGCATCCGTCTTATATATACCAACAAGGCTATCGCCATCATTAAGCTTAGTTGCAGAAACTGTCTTTTTGGAAGCATCGAATTCCTTAGTATCAACCAATTTCATCATACCTTGCTTTGTAACAAAAAGCATCTTCTGATTCTTTACCGCATCAGCATTACATAAGAAGATTATATTCTCACCACTACTATCATAATTACCAAGATTATCGATTGGTGTACCTTTATCTCTGAATCTTGTGAATGGTATATCTAGAATCTTAATCTGATGCAGATTACCATTATCAGTGAAAATAAGTATCTTATCTGTATTCATACACGAGAACACATATCTGTTTTCGTTGAAAACTGCCTCTTTATTACGTTCAAATGCGTTGAGGTCAATGGTCTTAGCATATCCAAATCTGTCCATAATGAACATAACTTCCTGCTCAACAACCTTCTTTTCTTCGAATACGGCCTCTTTACCATCTTCAATTACAGTTCTACGAGGAATAGCATATTCCTTCTTAATCGCCTGTAAATCTTTCTTAATTACATTACCCATTGCTTTTCTGCTATTAAGAATCTTCTCATACTCTGCAATCTTTTTGAGAGTTTCATCATATTCTTTCTGTAATGCAAGAATTTCCAAGCCTATTAATTTGTATAATCTTAATTCAAGCACTGCTGTAGCTTGTCTCTCAGTAAAATCAAGTTTTGATGCTGCCTGCTTTGATGCTTCTGATTTGAATTTGATATCAGATACATCACCATTGATAAGACATGCCTTAGCTTGTTTTAGATTCTTACTTCCTCTAAGGATTTCAATAATCAAATCAATTATATCGCAAGCTCTAATCAAGCCTTCTTTAATCTCTTTGTTAGCAAGCTCTTTCTTCAAAAGTGTTGTATATTTTCTTGTTGCAAGTTCATACTGAAAGTCAATATGATGTTTGATAATTCTCTTTACTCCAAGTGTTTCTGGTCTTCCATCCACAATTGCAAGCATATTAACACCGAATGTATCTTCAAGTTTTGTCTTTTTATACAACATATTAATAACATTATCAGCATCAGCATTCTTCTTTAATTCAAGAACAATTCTAATTCCTTCTTTTGAAGATTCATTAGACAAATCGACAATATCCGTTGTTTTCTTTGTTTCTATCAAATCAACTACATCTGATAAGAATTTTCCGATATTGGCACCAATCATAGTATATGGAATCTCACTTATTACGATTTTGTCCCTGTCGCTCTTCTTAGCTGCTCTCTCAATATCAACCTTACCTCTGACCTTGATTTTGCCTGAACCGGTCTCATATATATTAAGAAGTTCACTCTTATTAACAACAAGTCCTCCTGTTGGGAAATCAGGGCCCGGAATATAATTCATAAGTTCTTCCGTTGTAAAATCCTCATTATCCATATATGCACAAACTGCATCTACAACTTCTCCAAGATTATGTGTAGGAATACTTGTAGTCATACCAACAGCAATACCTTCCGCACCATTAACTAAAAGGTTAGGTACTCGTACTGGAAGAACCGCAGGTTCTTTCTCTGTTTCATCAAAGTTAGGGACAAAATCAACAACATCCTTATCAAGGTCTGCAAGATATACATCCTGTGTGAATTTCTTTAACTTTGCTTCTGTATATCGCATAGCAGCGGCGCCGTCACCCTCGATTGAGCCAAAGTTACCGTGTCCATCTACTAAAGCCATACCTTTCTTAAAGTCCTGCTCCAGAACTACTAAAGTCTCATATATTGAGCTGTCACCGTGTGGATGATACTTACCCATTGTATCACCAACAATACGCGCTGATTTTCTATGTGGTTTATCATAATTTAATCCAAGCTGGTCCATTGCAAACAAAACTCGTCTTTGTACAGGTTTCAATCCATCCCTGACATCAGGTAGAGCTCTGGCTGTAATAACGCTCATAGAATAATCTATGTATGATTTCTGCATCAACTCAGAAAATTCTGTTTTTACAATCTGTTCTGCCATCTATTCTCCATTCCGCACATCTGTGCCGATTATCAAATCATTATATTATCTGTCATTCTATGCGTCAATCTCCGCTTCATTAGCATGTTCATATATGAATGCTCTTCTTGGAGGTACTTCACTACCCATCAGCATTGACGTAACTTCAGTTGCCATTCTGGCATCCTCAATTTCAACCTGCTTTAATATTCTTGTTTCAGGATCAAGTGTTGTCTCCCAAAGCTGCTGAGCATCCATCTCACCAAGACCTTTATATCTTTGCAGGGTAAATGTTTGTCCAGCATGAACTTTTCTGTATTTTTCCAAAGCCTTGTCATCATACAGGTATTCTTCCTGACCTTTTTTAGGAATCGCCTTATATAATGGAGGTGTTGCAAGATAGACATGACCCTGATTGATTAACTCTGGCATAAATCTATAGAAGAATGTCAACAAAAGAGTTGCTATATGTGCACCATCAACATCAGCATCTGTCATAATAATAATCTTATTATATCTTAACTTAGTAATATCAAAATCATTGCCATAACCTTCAAGAAATCCACAGTTGAAGGCATTAATCATAGTTTTTATCTCTGCATTAGCAAGTACTTTATCAATTGTAGCCTTCTCAACATTAAGAATTTTACCTCTAATTGGAAGTATCGCCTGCGTTCTTCTGTTTCTAGCTGACTTAGCTGAACCTCCGGCTGAATCTCCCTCTACGATGAACACTTCACATTCATCAGCATTTCTGCTTTCGCAGTTTGCTAACTTACCATTACTGTCACATGAGAACTTTGGTTTAACCAAAAGATTGGTCTTTGCTTTTTCCTCTGCTCTTCTTATCTTTGCCGATTTTTCCGCACATGCAATAACATTCTTAAGCGCATCAAGATTCTTATCAAAATAAAGCTGCATCTCATCGCCGGTAACTTCCTGCACGACTTTAGCTGCATCCGGATTATCAAGCTTTGTCTTTGTCTGACCTTCAAATCTAGGGTCCGGGTGCTTAATAGCAACGATTGCAGTCATACCATTTCTAACATCAAGTCCTGTAAAGTTAGCATCCTTGTCTTTAAGAATACCTAACTCTCTAGCATACTGATTAATAACCATAGTGAACTTGGTCTTAAAACCAGTGATATGGGCACCGCCCTCCTGTGTATATATATTATTACAGAAGCCTAATATATTCTCTTCAAATTCATTAACAAACTGAAATGCTATATCGACCTCAATACCTTCAGACTTACGCTTAAAGTACACGATGTCACAAACATTTTCCTTGCCCTCATTAAGGTCCTTAACATAAGCTTTAATTCCGTCTGGTTCATGATAGACAATCTTCTCTTCGCTTCCAACTCTCTTATCTTCAAAATTAATCATAAGACCTGGATTTAAGTAAGCAGTCTCATGAAGACGGCTCTTGATTGCTTCCGATTTGAATCTTGTCTTTTCGAATATCTCTCCGTCAGGCAGGAAGGTTACTGTTGTACCTGTATCATGCTTTCTACAGGTGCCAATCTGTTTGAGACCGTCACCACTGACCTTACCATGCTCATATCTTTGCTGATATACAATACCATCTACTTTAATAATAACCTCAAGCCATACAGAAAGTGCATTAACTACAGAAGCACCAACGCCGTGAAGTCCGCCGGATATCTTATATCCTCCATCTCCAAACTTTCCACCTGCATGAAGTATTGTGAATACTACATCAACCGCAGGAATTCCAGCTTTTTGGTGAATTCCAACCGGAATACCTCTACCATTATCCTTGATTGTTGCTGTTCCATCATTATTAAGTGTAACATCTATCTCACTGCAATAGCCTGCAAGATGCTCATCTACAGCATTATCTGCAATCTCATATATCAGATGATTAAGGCCTTTTGTAGACACACTTCCAATATACATACCAGGTCTTTTTCTTACCGCATCAAGTCCCTCAAGAATCGAGATACTGTCAGCATTATAACTTTTACCAGCCACGTTTTACCTCCCAATTTTATTTACCATAATAATTATTGAATATTGAATCAAATCCTTTACTAAGCTTGCTTCCATCCTCGATTGTAAGATTATCCCAGACTTTATCATTCATTTCAACATAGACATCAGCCTCATATTGTTCAAATATATCATTAAAGCTTTGTAATTTTTTAGCTTCCAGAAGCTTTGTTTTATTAGCTTCGCTTTTAGTCTTCTCATAATCACTTACGCATTTGATAATGTAAAATTTGCCTTTAGCTTCAACAATTCCACTTGTCTCACCAGATGCAAGTTCAAAAGCTGCATCTTCAAATGCTTTTTCCATATCGCCACGCTTCAACTCATATTCATACTTTTCATCCTTATTAGTATCTCTTGCTACATAAAAGAATGTCTCACCAGCATCAAGTCTTGCTTTAGCTGCCTCACAGCTTTCGAGAGAATCACATGCAATATATTGTATAGTTATAACTCTTGCTTCATCAGAACTGATTTCTGTGGTCGAATTAATCGTAAGATCGTCATATAGTCTCTGAGCAACCGCAAATTCACGATACATCTGTGTGACATTCTCAACTGTAATGCCATTATTGTTCTTTTGCTCATCAGAGAGAAGTTTCATATAATCAGATGCTGCCTTTGCAATGTTATTTTCTTCTTCTCTACTTAAAACAACACCTCTTTTTTCAGCCATTATATTCATAATCTTTACGCGAATAAGCTTTGACTTCACCTGATCTTTTACATATGTTGAAAAATCCTTATCTTCTATCTTCTCATTCCAGATTTCATTACCAAAAACCTCTTCATACTGGTTCTTTGAATCAGATAATAATATTAATGCCTCGTATGTATATGCTCTCTTATCCTCTGCCTTGAATATTTCATCACTCTTAAGTCCCATAGTAACATTAATACCATGTGAATTAAAAATATACATATATGCAACTAAGCCAACCATAATCAATATAGAAAGCAATACAATTAATTTAGTTATTACTCTTTTTTTCAATTGTTAGTTAAACCTCCCTTATATTCATCTTCATAGTTAATTGTGAAATGCTTTTGATGTGTATTTTCGGATGTACAAACTGAATATATTTCACGCAGACACGCTTCCGCTCGTGCTTAAGCGTAGCGATTCATAAGTGACCAAAGTACGGTCACTAAGAACCGACGCTACGCAAACGGTCTGCTTAAAAATACATTCAGTTTGTACATCTTATACATATCAAAAGGATTTCACAAATATTTAATTAGTTAGAAAGAACAGCTGTTTTATTCTAGCATAAGCACTTAAAGAAATCAAACAGCATTTTCCAAGTTATTACCAAGTTTATCCCACATGGATAGTGCTGCCTTTCTTTGTTTTTTCGACTACGATTTGGCAATCAATTCTTTCTTTTAATTCCTGTACATGGGATATAATGCCTACCAGTCTATCACCGTAGCTTAATTCCATGAGGCAATCCACTGCCGCGTCGAGGGATTCCGCATCAAGTGCGCCAAATCCTTCATCGACGAATAATATGTCAAGACTAATAGCACCTGTTGTACCGCTTATTACATCCGACATTCCGAGAGCAAGGCTAAGTGCTGCTTTGAATGATTCACCACCGGATAACGTATTAACAGGTCTTCTCTTACCCGTATAATTGTCAAGCACCTCAATCTCAAGACCTTTTTGTCCCATTGCACGGCTTGCCTTCTCCGGCATAAATAATTCAAACTGTCCATTGGACATAGAAACCAGGCGCTTATTAGACGCAAGCAATATCTTATCAAAGTATGAAGCCAGAACATATTGTTCAAATGTCATTCTCTTTGAATTATCCCTGCCACTTGCAACATTCTCTAGTCGTTTTACCTGTGCATACTCATCCATCTTCTTATTCATAAGGTTATATCTCTTACTAATATAATTCCAAACCATCTTATTCTTCTGAATTCGCGTATTATAATCGCCCAAAGAATCCGCCATACTGCTTTCTTCTTTTCGAACTTCAGAAAGTTCCTGGTTATACTCATCAATTGATATCTTTTCAACACCCGATTCTAATAATGTAATCTGCTTCTTAAGCACTGCCTGTTTTGTACTATTCTTTTCTACTTCACTCTCATAAGCTGATATTTCCTCAGTCATTGAATTAATTAATTCTTGATTTAATTTGCACTTCTTATATTCTTCTTCACTTTCAAACCCATTATCTGATAATACTTTTTCAAAATCTTTTTTCAATTTATCCAATCCACCTAATAAGTTATCCAATTCTATTTTTTTGCTTTCCTCTTTTGAGTTTGCAACCGTAGAAGTATCCTTTGCCTTATTATAAATGTTTGTAACACTTTCAATAGCCTTTTTGTTTTCGTTAAATTTAGATTTAATATCTTTAATTTTATTTATTATGTCCTCTGATGTAAAGTTATCAAGCTTAGTATCTTCCCTAAGCATTGAAAGTATCTGCAATGCCTTTACATTCTCAGTCTCGACTGTTTTAAGTGTCTCAACCAATACAGCATCTGTTATATTCTTACTATTTACTTTAGGACACCCAATATCTAATAAGAATGCATTAATCTTACTGTCATCAAAGCTTGCATCATCTAAAGATAATGATGATTCGTAATAATTATCCTCATATTTTTTCTTTGAAGACATATATTCTACTTGAATTTGATTCAAAGACTCAAGGTTGTTATTCATTACTTTCTCTAATTTTCTAATCTTTGTCTCATCAGGTGCATCTCCATTATACGCAAATATCTTAGGATGGGTCTTTGAGCCACATACCGGACATTCCTCTCCATCCTTTAGGTCTTTTGCAATAAGACCTATAGCTGCTCTTCTATGTAGATCATTAGCTTCATTATATTCATCTCTTGATGTTTTATAGACTGCTTCACTACATTCATATTCCTTAGTTACTCTTTCAAAAGCTGCTTTATAGTAATTATAAAGTTTAGTTTTTAGATAATCAGTTACAACTACAGCATTCTTATGAATTGATTCTGCTTTCTCCAATTCCGTCGTCTTCTTTAATAAATCAGTATATCTTTGCTCTTCGATCTGCAGCTCTGTTTGTACTTTTTCGAAAACAGGCAGTTTGTTATATTCCTCTGCTGCCTTATTATAATTATCTAATGCCAGACTTTTTGCTTGTTTCAATGCCGCCAAATCTGTTCTACATCTTTTTATGTTATCATTATGAGTATTAAGAAGTGCAAATGCAACGTTACATTGTGCAGCTCTTTTTGCTGCCTCAACAGTCTCCTTCTTTAAAGCAATTGCTGATTCCTGTTCTTTCAATACATTCATACGCAGAATTAATGCATTCAATTCTTCAATACGCTTGTTATTCTCTTCTATCTCCTGAATCTTCTTAATAAGTCTGTCTCTCTTTTCATCAATAAGCTTTTTCATATCCGACATTTTGACATACTCATCAGTTGAATCATCTATATTTTTCTTTAATAGCTCAATAATCTGGTTATAATCAGGACTTTCCATACTAATCAATTCTTCCCAGTTTTCATAATCAATCTCTGCAGAATTCAAAAGTCCTTTCATCTGATTCTGATCTTTTTCAATATCTATTTTCAGTTCATTAGTTCGCTTAACAAGACTATCACGAACCTGGTCATATATTCTTGTGCCGAATATATTCCTGAATATCTCTGTTCTTTTCTTCGATTCAGCCATCAGAAGTTCCATGAATTCACCCTGTGCAATCATTACAATCTGTTTGAATTGATCATAATTAATTCCAGTCATAGCAAGTATCTTCTCGTTAACAACATTAACACCTTCTGCTATAACTTTAAACTGATTCTCATCAGTTATGTCAATGCTGAGATTATCTGAACACATTAATGATGCTGTCTCAGGAACATTAATGATTCCTGTTCCTCTCTTCTTTGCTCTGTCATATGAAGGCATTCTTCTAATCTTATATCTTTTATTATTATGTAAAAACACAAGTTCAACATATGTACTTGTACTATCATCTGCAAAATCACTTCGAAGAGTCCCTTTACCTCTGTTTTTTCCGCTCACATTATCAAATAACGCAAATGAAATTGCATCAAATATAGTTGTTTTTCCTGCACCTGTTGCACCAGTAATCAAAAACACCTTATTTGAGGCAATTTCTTTAAAATCTATTATTTCTTTGTCTGGATATGGTCCCCATCCACTAATCACTAACAATTCTGGTCTCATACAGTAATCCTTTCAAAATCATTTATGATAAGGTTCATTATTAGATATTCTAAAGCTTCTATATATCTGTTCCAGCAGTACGACACGCATCAACTGATGTGGAAAAGTCATCTTAGAGAAACTTAACTTATAATCCGCTCTGTTAAGCACCCTGTTATCAAGTCCCAATGAACCACCTATTACAAACTGGATATGGCTCTTGCCTCCAAGACATATATTCTCGATTTTCTTGCTAAGTTCAACTGAATCAAGCATCTCTCCATCGATTGCAAGTGCAATTACATATGCATCATCTTTAAGGGACATTAATATTCTATCGCCCTCTTTTGCCTTAATTGCTTCATTGATGGCATCACTCGCATTATCAGGCGTCTTTTCATCCTGTAATTGAACAATATCAAGCTTGCAATATCTAGATAACCGCTTTGAATACTCATCTATTGCCATTGTGAAGTATTTTTCTTTGATTTTTCCAACTGTCACAAGTGTAATCTTCATTAGTTATCCTCACTCTCGTTCTCTTTCATAATGTGCTTCATAATATTCATCTGAACATCATTCATATGCTCACCTGTTGAATACTCATAGAAATCATCAAAAAGCTCTATCGGTGTCTTTGCATCCTCATCAATCGACAAATCGATTTCCTTATTAGCCATCTTATATTCAAATACGATTTGACATATATTATTGTACACACTTTTAAGACGGCTCATTGGTTCATATACACTTTCATCATCTGTAATAATCGCACAGATATAATCATCCCTATTGACTTTCTCATAGTATTCCTTAGACAGAAGTTCATCAATTGTACCCCTTATCTTAACAACATCTCTTTGTGCATCTAGGGTAATTTGCTCAACCTGTATCTCACCCTTTCTTCCAAGTGTAATAAGGTTGACACCCTTTGTATGACTACATTCAGAGAATGAATACTTAAGTGGTGAGCCGGCATAATATACAGCTTTTGAGCCAATCTTTTGCGGTCCATGAATATGCCCAAGTGCAGTATAATCAAACTTCTCAAACAGCTTAACAGGAACACTGTCAATCGTTCCAACATATACCTTACTTTCAGAATCACATAACTCGGGAGCCACATCGCCATTAAGCACAAAATAGTGGGATATACAAACATTTCTCTGCGATTCATCAATCGTCGTCGAGTCAATCATATATTGCACTTCTTCCTCAGCATTATGACTTCCATTCACGAATCCTGGCTTGATAAATGGCATAAAATATATATTAACATCGCCAAATTCATCCTTCTCAGTCACCTTGAAAAGCTCGCCGTCAAAATCATTGCATATGTACAGATTGCACGCTGCCAGCAGTTTTCCGCCAAATCCAAGTCTTTCCCTGGAATCATGGTTGCCAACTATGCAGTATAGCTTAATCCCTTTACTTACCACTTTGGTGATAAATGCGTCTAACACCCCAACAGCTTCAGCCGGTGGAACCGGCCTGTCATATATGTCTCCGGCAATGATAATTCCATCAACGTTCTTCTTAACTGCGATTCTATATATCTCATCAAGCATATACTTCTGGTCTTCTATTAACGAATAGCCGCACAATGTTCTTCCAATATGAAGATCAGCTGTATGTAATAGCTTCATCGCAACGCCTCCTAGCCTTCTACTACAAGAAATCTTCCATCAGGAAGTGGGAATACCTCTAGCTCTTCTTTTAATTCTTCATTAGTCATGCCGTCAACATCCATGCCCTCTTCTTCCATGAATTCTCTCACTTCTGCAATAGTATCGAATACCTGTGCAAAACACTCATCCAAGAATTCAATAGCTTCCTGAACAGTATCTGCAACTGGTTCATCGAATAATTTGCCCTGATCCTTTAAGAATATCTCTGCCACCTGTTTTGTAATTCCGTTTTCCATAATTAATTAATCCTCCATTAGTCTACTTTATCTTTCCAGCTAAAAGCTCTCTAAGAGTCTTCTCTACGCTGTCTGTTCCAAATCTTCCATACGCCTTAATCTCATCAACTGCATTATCCATCACATACGAATTAGTTACAGCCTTAAGCATCTCAACATCATTATAATTATCGCCGAATGCCATACATTCATCAGCTGTAATTCCAAGATACTTCTGTATCATTCTTACTGCATTACCCTTGTTAACCTTAAGGTCAGTAAAATCAAGATACTGATCACCTGACACCGCAACCAAAGCCTTGCCATCCCATCTCTTATGAAAATACTCAGCAGAATGCTCAATTCCTGACAAATCACACACCGCAATCTTTAGAATATCCTCATCAATACTATCAAAATCATCAACAATTGTAGTTTTGTATTTGACAACCTTAGTCATTCTATGAAGATATTCCTCTGTCTTAGGCTTAATATAAGCTGTATGCTCGCCTGATACTAGAACCTCACAATTCTCATGCTCATATACATCTCTAATTATCTCGTTAGCAAGGTCTCTCTCAATCGTCTCCTTAGCTATTACCTCACCTTTATATGTTACAAGCGCACCATTCTCAGCAATATACATCAGCTTATCCTTAATCGGTTCAAATAATCTTCTAAGGCTTTCACACTGTCTGCCACTTGCAGGTGCAAACACAAATCCTCTGTCAATCAACTGCTCAATAACAGCAAAAAGCGACTCATCCACACTTTGTGCCTTATTCTGCAGAATAGTTCCATCCAAATCACTAGCAATAAACTTAATCATAGTAAATCAATAATCTCCTTTGGTTCATCAATAACATACACCGCATCAGCAGCCTCAAGCTCGCTACGGTCTCTAAATCCCCATGTTACACCAACAGTTATTGCCCCGGCACGCTTACCTGTAAGCATATCAACTCCTGTATCACCCACATACAGCACATTGTCTACATCTATCTTAAGCATTTCACAGATTTCATGAACCCCCTGTGGACTTGGCTTCTTCTCAAAGCCATCTCTCTGTCCTAGAATATAATCAAAAAATCCCTTGCCGAATACATCCTCAACAACCTTAATAGCATTATCATCATGCTTGTTACTCAAAACAGTAATCTTAATTCCACGGTTTTTAAGTTCGTTAAGCATATTAAGCACACCTGGATATGGCACAACACCATCAGAACATCTGTCCTTAAAGATTCTTATATACATAGTCATAACTTCATCATAGTGTGCAAGCTCTGTATCGCCTGCGGCTCTCAATGCACGCTTGATAAGCTCATATTGTCCATCTCCTGCAAATGCTTTATACGACTCCACAGGCTGTTCACTTAGTCCCACACTTTTTAGACAAGTATTGGCCGAACCTGCAATCGCTCCTACAGAATCTGCGATTGTACCATCCAAATCGAACATACACATCTTCACTTCATCTGCTGTAGTCACATACTCAATATGTCTCTTCTTTAACTCCTGACACAGTCGTCCTATAGGAAGTCCAACAACATTATTATAATCTCCATTAATTCCTTTGATATACGCTGCAAATCTTCCTTGAATGCCATATGCTCCAGCTTTATCCATTGGTTCACCGGATTCAATATAACTATCTATTTCAGTTTCTGTCATCTCATATACATTAACATCTGTCTTCTCATAGAAAGAAAACTGTGATTCATCTGTTATTACTGTTACTCCTGTATATACACTGTGAGTCTGTCCACTAAGCAGCGTAAGCATCTCATGTGCTTGTGCCTTATCTGCTGGCTTCCCAAGTATCTTACCATTACACCATACAATTGTATCTGCTCCAATAACCACATTACAAGTTCCCTTATATACACTTAGCCTGCTATATACATCCCTAGCCTTGTCACCTGACAAATCCATAACAACCGCTTCTGGCGCTTTGCTATTCGTAATCTCTTCTATATCACTTTTTATAACCTCATATCTTATTCCAACCTGAGAAAGAAGTTCTTTCCTTCTTGGTGAACCTGATGCAAGTACAAATCTATTCATAATTAATGTTTTCTCCATTCAATACTCTTTATATAAAACATTATCCATATAATTCTATCACATTAGGCTTTTGCCGTCCACTACTAGCTTACTCATCAAAAATGCCGCATCTGCCAAAAGACTATTGTTAGTCTGCGGCATTGCGGCATTCATTATAATTCAAATTATTATTTATTCCATACTACGATTCATTGCAGATACTAAAGCATCAATAGAAGCTCTGATAATATCTGGATCAATACCTACGCCAAAGTAGCTCTTTCCATCATCACCCTTAATTCCTACATATGCAATAGCACTTGAATCCGAACCATCTTTAAGTGCATGTTCTTCATAACAGATGATTTCACAAGCCTTGTTATACTCTGCAGCTAATGCATTGCTTACAGCATCAAGACGTCCATTACCACCTGCATTAATTACATCCTTAACTCCATTACGTTCAACAGATACGCTAGCCTGTATACCATTCTCCTGTTTGAAGTGTACTTCAGTAATATCGAATATAGGTGTATGTTTTTTGTATCTCTTCTCAAAGATATCATATATCTCAGCAGGAGATAATTCTTTGTGCTCAACATCTGATACATCCTTAACTGCATAACCTAAGTCTTCTCTCATCTTCATAGGAAGCTTTAATCCATATGCCTGTTCAAGAACATATGCAACTCCGCCTTTACCAGACTGGCTGTTGATTCTGATAACATCAGAGTCATACTTTCTGCCAACATCTTCAGGATTAATTGGAAGATATGGAACTGTCCAATGCTTAGGATCCTTCTCTTCTCTCCACTTCATACCCTTAGCAATAGCATCCTGATGTGAACCAGAGAATGCAGCAAATACAAGTTTACCACAGTATGGATGTCTGTCATGAATATGCATCTGTGTAAGTCTCTCATATGTCTCTGCAATATGAGGCATATCTGATAAATCAAGTTCAGGATCAACACCCTGTGCATACATATTCATTGCAAGTGTAATAATATCAACATTACCTGTTCTCTCACCATTACCGAATAATGTACCTTCGATTCTATCAGCTCCGGCAAGTAATCCCATCTCTGCATCACCAACGCCTGAACCTCTGTCATTATGTGGATGAAGTGAAATAATACAATTCTCTCTATTATGAAGATTCTTATGCATATATTCAACCTGACTAGCGAATACATGAGGCATTGAAGATTCAACAGTTGCTGGTAAGTTAATAATCGCCTTATTATCAGCTGTTGGCTCCCATACATCAATAACTGCATTGCACACATCAAGTGCATACTCAACCTCAGTTCCTGTAAAGCTTTCTGGGCTGTACTCGAATGAGAAGTTACCATCAGTTTCATCTGCAAGCTTCTTAAGTAAACTTGCTCCATCTATAGCAATCTGTTTAATCTCTTCTTTTGACTTTCTAAATACCTGCTCACGCTGAGCAACTGATGTAGAATTATATACATGAACTACAACATGTTTTGCACCTTTAACAGCTTCAAAAGTCTTTCTGATAATGTGTTCTCTGGCCTGTGTAAGAACCTGAATTGTTACATCATCCGGAATAAGATTCTCTTCAATAAGCGTTCTGACAAGCTGATATTCTGTCTCTGATGCAGCTGGAAAACCTACTTCTATTTCCTTAAAACCAACTTTAACAAGTAATTTGAAGAATTCAAGCTTTTCATCAAGGCTCATTGGCTCTATAAGAGACTGGTTACCATCTCTTAAGTCAACGCTACACCAAATTGGTGCTTTATCAACATACTCTTTCTTAACCCAGTCGTAACATGGAACTGGTGGCATAAAAAAATTCTTCTTGTACTGTCTGTAATCAAACATAATGACCTCCATCCTGCGCTCTTTAGCGCATATCAATTTTTCAACACTGTATCTTAATTGATAAGTAAATGTATGCTTTGCGACTAAAAAAAATCTTTCGTCTCCAGGTATATATCAACATACCTAAAGAGACGAAAGATAAAATCTCACGCGTTACCACTCTTTTTCACATCAAATAATGTGCTCTCATTGAATACGGACATCTCTGCCTTATATTCTAACCACTATAACGGTTGGTATCCGACTACGTCTACTCTCATCTGATTATTAATGATTTCGGGCAGTTGCTCCGAGGCGAGTTCCACGCTTTCCTTCCATTGCCTCACACCAACCGGCAATTCTCTGACTCAGGTCTGAATGTACTATTCCTCTTCATAGCATTTACTTATTGACTCTATTATACATAGATAGTTTTAAAATGTCTAGTATAAATTTCATTTTTTTACTATTTTTTCTTATGAAGTCTGTTAACTTCATTGCTGTCAAGCTCATCACATGAGTATCTGGCCTTCTCATATATATCTGTAATTTCCTTGGCATCCTCTTCATCCGGCGTAATATAGCTTTTTGTAATATATGAAGGCTGCATCTTCAATAGACCATCATCTTTCTTCTTTTTAGCCTTTTGCTTAACCAGCTTCTTATACTCCCGGCGGAATGCCATACTATTACTATTAGCACCACGCTCATTGTCAGACTCAGAATTAACAGCATTTGCCTCCAAATTCTTATTGCCTATGAATTCAATAACATCATTACCCTCAGTTCGCATAGTAACAAAGTTCTTCTGAATCCTGCTAATCGTTCTTACAAGCATTATTATGATAAATGCTATTACAGCCACCACAGTAATGATTATAATAGCATCAACAAATGCTGAATTATCGCTATCTGAAAGGTCTATTTTCTTGTCGAATTCTTTCATGCTGCTTTCCATCTCTGTAACCGATTCTGCCATTGTCTGTGGATCTGGTCCTCTGTTAGCGTTACGCAAAAGGAATGCAATTATAAAAGTGACGAGTTTAAGCAGTATGTTCTTAATTATCGAGAAGATATTCTCTCCATTAATACTGCAGAATATTCCTCCAGCAACAAACATAAGCAGTACAGTAACAATCATAACGAATACATTAACACCGAATATCTGTCTTCGTGGAAAGTCTGCAGTATCATGATTAGACCAATATACATCACGCAGCTTTTCCATAAGCATATGCAATATATATAGAAGCACATATCCAAAGAGGAATGCTGACATTGAATTCTGTACCGCCGTTACCTGAGTACGTACTCCAGCTAGGTAGAGTAAGATAATAACCGGCAGGAAGAAGAGATTCATCTTCTCTCTGACTATCGCTTCGCCCAGGCAATGTAGCCTGGTTACAACACTATGTACTATAATTATAATAGTCATTGCGATAAATAACAGTTTTGATCTTATGTCATCACCAAATACCATTACTGACGCAACGAATGTCAGTGCATGCAGCACAAGGAATAGTGGGAAATTCTTCGATAGTTTCCTAATAAGGTAGCATACAGCAACTATTATTATAATTGGTATAATGTACTTATTCTTACTCATATCTAAAGCTAATATGTAGACACCTAACCCAATACCAACAGTACATGCCATAATTGAAAGCAGCATCAAATCTATAATTGAGGAATATACTTTCTCTATCTTACTGTTCATAGCTGCACCCCCGTTCCAACAGGCTGTTCAACTTCAATTGAATTAATTGAGTAGATACCATCACTGTCATATACTGGGCCTAAGAGTAGAACCTCTCTGCCTTCCTGTCTATACATCTGCACAGTATTATAGATATCCGCATCCTTACTGTAGACATCTGTCAAAATAACCAGCATCGATTCCTTAGGAATTATATTCTCGCATTCTGTAATCGTTTTATAAAATGACTGCTCATAATTCCCGGTATTCATACGAGCCATGTTATACATCGCATTATAGAATGAATCAGAATCAGATACAGAGTCACAGTAACTTATCTCGTTACTTATGATATCCCTTGCATTGCTGATATATCCCGTTCTTATAGAAGACTTCGCAAGTCTATCCATAAGGCTTGCAGCTGTTGATATCAGCATCTCCTGTATTCGCTCATTCACAGTCATACGTTCTGTAGCAACATTAATAAGGAAAAATACACTTGGATATGTTGAATACTCATGAACATTAACCTTAAAATCACCAGTTTTTGCGGTTGCCATCCAATTGATGGATTTCATAGAATCATATTGCTGGTACTCTCTGATAGCCCTGAATTCATATGGATCCTCGCATATGCTTCTCTGGGCTGATACAGTTCCAACCAGATTATTGAATATCAAATTAATCTCATCTGTCGATATAAGTTCCGGCCATACTGCTACTGCATCTTCATTCTTCTGGCTTATATGCAGAATATCATTATAGAACAAGCCCATTGAGACTATCTCAATCTCATTAAGTGTGTAATATCCACGTTTTACGCACTTAAGATGTATTGAACGTGTTATTTTCTGATGAAACATAAGTGAGAACACGTCATTCTTATAGACTTTATCTGACACCCTTGAATTCTTCTCTTCTGCTCCAAATACAAGGTTTTTATCTAGCTGAAACTTAACATTAATCATTGGAAGTGGTAATTTCTTATCGTTTGCAACCTCTTCTATAAGTATTAGCTCCTCACCACATGCAACTTCTTTTTTATTAAAGCTTACGTCCACTGACAGATTTTGGTACCAAAGCATCGCATATACTTTCTCAAGAACAAAGTACATGGCTGCCATTGCGACTAACATAAATATAAAATTCATGTACTGTCTCCCTTCTCACGCCTTACTTTGACCAGTCCTCTGTTGGTACCTCAATTGTATCAACGATTTCTTCGATGAGTTCTTCCTTCTGTGTTCTTCCGCTCATTCGATTCTTAACAACTATTCTATGTGCTAGTACTACTGCAGCTAACGCTTTAACATCCTCAGGAACCACATAGCCTCTTCCTGCCACCATTGCATATGCTCTTACAGCATCTATCAATGCAAGCGTAGCTCTTGGACTTGCTCCAACTAGAATCATGCTGTTCTCTCTTGTTGCAGTAATCACATTCACAATATATTCCTTGATTGAAGCATGTACAAATACAGACTTCATCTCCTGTTTCATTATAAGAATATCTTCTATACTACACACAGCTTTAATCTCTTCAAGCGGATTATCCACAAGGAATCTGTCTATTATATCAATCTCCTCTTTTTTATCCGGATATCCCATACCAATCTTTAATAAGAATCTATCGAGCTGTGCTTCTGGAAGTGGGTATGTTCCACCTGTCTCAATTGGATTCTCTGTAGCAATTACAATATAAGGATTAGCAAGCTTTCTTGTTACTCCATCAACTGTAACCTGTCTTTCTTCCATCGCTTCAAGCAGACTTGACTGCGTTCTTGGAGTGGCACGATTAATCTCATCAGCAAGAATAATATTACCAAAAACAGGTCCTTCTCTAAATACGAATTCCCCCTGTTTCTGATTGTAATAATTAATACCTGTTATATCAGATGGCAGCAAATCAGGTGTAAACTGAATTCTTTTAAAATCACCATCAATTGATTTGGCAATCGTCTTTGCCAGCATTGTTTTTCCCGTTCCTGGCATATCTTCAAGTAACACATGTCCATCTGCAATAAGTGCTGTCAGAACAAGATCAGTAACCTTTTCTTTTCCCACCAAAACATTAGCAACATTGGATTTTATTGCTCTAATCTTCTCATATACAGCTGTTATTTCTCCCATAATTCTCCTCCAATACCTGAGCGTTTTGCATCAATGCCCACACCTTAAAATCACATGCACGATTTTGTCTAATTATACCATGAACTCCTCACAAAAATAAACCCCTAACTAATCCCCTATTCTATTTTCCTTCAGGCACTTCAGCATTCACATCAATTCCACGTGGTTCAACTGGTGTCGAGAATACAATCTGTGTGCTTGTTCTACCGAACTTCTGAAGCTGTCCGATAAATGTATCCAATTCCATAGTTGTAGGAAATGCAACTTTAAGAAGCATCGAATAATTACCTGTAACGCAATTGCATTCGATAACATTAGGACAATTCTTTACAAATGGGTAGAACTCAGGCTTTTGCGCTGGTGCGATTTCAAGATTGATAAATGCTGTTATATGATATCCCAGCTTCATCTGATTAACCTTAGCTTCATAGCCTGTTATGATATCTTCTTTTTCAAGTCTTTCTATTCTTGCTGATACTGCAGGCGATGAAATGAATACTTTCTCAGCCAATGTCTTAAGTGGTGTTCTTGCATTCTTCTGTAATAATGTCACTATTTTCTTATCAATTTTATCCATGTTGTCCTCCAATTAAATAGGTGTAAAAAATGAAAAAAGGGCATAAAATGAGCAAGCTCAATTTATGTCCTCTTTGACACGTTAATATAATAATGTTATAAACGTATATTACATTATTTATTATAAAAAATCAACTATTTTTTTAATTTTATTGCTTTTTTTTATTTTTTCTGATAAAGTCATATATATGTAACATACTAATCTTTATTAATGAAAGGATTCCTAATATGGCAGATAATAATGAGTTAAGCAATGAATTTGAAGCAACTGTAACACTTACACTCGATGATGGACAGGAACTTGAATGTGGAATCGTTACAATCTTCCAGGCAGCTGGCAAAGATTATATCGCACTTCTTCCACTTGAAGGAAAAGAAGCTGAAGATGGAGAAGTATTCATCTACAGATACAAAGAAGATGCTTCAGGTGAACCAACACTTGAGAATATTGAAACTGATGAAGAATATGATATCGTAGCAGACGCATTCGATGAATTTCTTGATTCAGAAGAATTCGACGACTTAGACGACGAAGAATAATTAATTAAGATATTTAATTAAGATATTTATTAAAGACTGGCACTTTCGCCAGTCTTTTTTTGATTATCTTCATTATCATCTTGAATACTCGAGTAGCCTCTTTCTAAGAGTTTCCATCCTTATAGGCTTTGCCACATGACCATTCATTCCTGCAAGCAGACACTGTTCAATATATTCACTATATGAATTAGCTGTTAGTGCAATAATCTTCACAAGTTCACTATCATCCCTGTCAAGCTCTCTTATTTTCCTTGTCGCTTCAAATCCATTCATCACAGGCATTGTCACATCCATTAATATAAATGAGTAGAAAAACTCACTTTTCTCCTTGAACATCTGCACCGCCATTTCTCCGTCAGATGCTGTATCCACCCGGTATCCCATCAATTCAAGCATCGATTTTGTCACAGAAAGATTCAAAGCATTATCATCAACCAACAGAATATTCATATGGCTCGTTATCTCTATTCCCACATCCTCATGAATATGTTCACATACTAATTCTTCCTTAACACATTCTTCATCTGATACGACATCCAGCGGTAATTCCATTGAGAACGTTGTGCCAAGTCCAACCTTACTATCCACGCCTATATTACCGCCAAGCATCTCGACATATAAGCGACATAATGCAAGTCCAAGTCCGGTCCCTGGAATCATACTATCACAGCTGCCACGGTTGAATGGTTCAAATATTCTCTCCATCTCATCCTGCGCTATTCCCACGCCCGTATCCGATACCGCAAACACAATTCTCTTCGTTCCTTTAATCATCTCTGTGTTGCGACATCTAATGGTAAGTGTTACTCTGCCACCAATATTCGTATATTTCTGAGCATTATACAACAGATTAATCAGCACCTGTTTAATCTTAAGCGCATCTCCCATATATACTGCATCAACATTCCTGTCGCATATTACAGAATATCTGATTTGTTTAGCTTCCATGCCGGTTCTGACAATACAGCCAACCTCATCAACAATATCTTTAATGATAAATGTTTCATTGCCGACAGTCATCTTGTTCTGCCTTATTTTTGACATATCTAAGAAGTCATTAAGCAGCATCAGAAGATATTCCGATGAATTATATATATTATCCAGGTATTCTTTTACGCCATCATCCATATGTATTGAATTTCTCGCCAGTTCAGTCATTCCAACAATTGCATTGACTGGTGTTCTAATCTCATGAAACACACAAGAAAGATACACATTTTTTTGATCACCGGTTGAATCAAAGGTATCTAATATATCTTTATGCTTTGCTTTTCTAGTAATTACCCGTTTCAACTTATTCATACCCCCGCCTCATTTCACAACATTTAGCTAAAATCATCCAGTAATATATAGTCTTGCCATGAGTTCATTCTCTTATAATTCAGATATGTAATCCTCATCAATCTCACTGACAAATCTTGATATATCCTGTTTCTTATTGTACTTTTCTGCTGTGTGAAGAATGTATAATTGCTCTTTCGCCCTCGTCATAGCAACGTAGAACATTCTTCTTTCCTCTTCTATTTCCTCATCTAATATCGCTTTATTATAAGGCGTAATTCCTTCATTTGCATCAATTATGAAGACAACTTTGTATTCTAAGCCCTTGCATCCATGCATCGTGCATATATTAACAGCATCATTATTATAACGACCAGCTTCGGCTTGTTTCTTTAACTCAAGTGTATATTCATCAATATGTTCAAACCAATTCAGATATGTATTGAATTCTCTTGCACTTTCCTGTATTTCACTAAGTACATTCATCAAATCATCCACGTTAATATGGCGATACTCGGCGTATTCTTTAATATAATCATCATATCCTATTCCCCTTCGGATATAATTGATTGCAGCGAATGGATTCATCTTGCGAAGTACATTAAGGTCTCCTTCAAAATCATCCAGGCGCCTTATCATCCATTGTTTTTCCTCATATAGTTTCCTTAGTTCCTCAAAATCAATTGTTTCACTTAACAGATAATCTCTTCCAATATATCTATTGGGGCGATTACATACCTGCATGAACTCTTTCCTGTCTCTGTTGCCCATTGCCAGCTTAATATATGTGAATATATCCCTGGCAATCCAGTGTTCATATAGATTAGGAATAACATCTCTAGCTGAAAATGGTATATTATACTCTATCAGCTTTTCTATGACCTGACGTCCACCAATGTTCGTCCTCGTAAGAATCGCAATATCTTTATTAGTATATTCTTCACTCTCTATAAGCTTTCTAATCCTGCTAATCACATATGCGTTCTCATCATATGCATCATCAAATGAGAGAATCTTAACCCTTTTGCCAGGCTTATTCAAAGTCTTGATGTCTTTGTAATACCTTCGGGTATTATTATCAATTACGGACTTTGAAGCATTTACAATATTAGAAGAACTCCTATAATTGATATCAAGCGTTATGCTCTTAGCATTCTCATAATCTTTTGAAAAGTTAAGCATAATCTCTGGTTTTGCACCTCTAAAGCCATAGATACTCTGGTCATCATCTCCCACAATAAAGAGATTATTCTCTGGTTTGGCAAGAAGACGCACAGTATCATACTGCACCTTATTAATATCCTGAAATTCATCCACAAGTATATACTTGTATTTGTTCTGCCATGCCTTAAGTATATCCGGGCGTTTTGTCAGAAGTTCATAACAATACACAAGCATATCATCAAAATCAATAAGCTTACTTCTCTTTAGCATATTATCATATTCGGCATATATCTTCTCGAACAACTCTTTTGAACAGTTAATTGGATAATACATTCTAATATCAATCATCTCGCTTTTAACTCGGCTGATTTCTGCCAAAATCTGGTTGATATAATCATTCTCATCCTCAATCTCAATTCTGTACTTTTCAATCAGATATTTGATGAATTCTCTCTGCTTTTCTTCTCTTATTATATTGTTCGCACTATAATTGTAGGCGTGTTTTAATATAGTAAAAAATACGGCGTGAAATGTTCCAAAAGTCACTCTGGTGCTGTTCTGCCCCGTTAGCTTTAGGAATCTTTCTTTCATCTCTAATGCTGCCATCTTCGTAAATGTGATTACCAGAATATTAGATGGGTCTACCTTATAAGTATCAATGAGATTCTTCGTCCTCATAGTTATAACAGTAGTTTTGCCAGAACCGGGTCCAGCCAGAACAATGGCCGGACCTTTGTTGTGATTTATGGCAGCAATTTGTGCATTATTATAACTCATTAGTTATTGTTAACTTCCTTTTCAAGCATCTCTATACCAATCTTAATTCTTCTAAGAGACTCTTCTTTTCCAATTATATCCATGATTTCGAACGCACCACCTGGAGTATTCTGTTTGCCGGATACTGCAGTTCTAAGTGGCCATAAAGCCAAGCCATTCTTACATTCCTTTTTAGCTACAAAATCCATAACCAAATCATGAATTGCTTCACATGAGTAATCAGTAGCAGCTTCGAGCATTGGAAGCATTTCCTTCAAAATCTCAAGTGAATTCTCTGAATTAGTCTTCATCTTCTTGTGAGTATACATCTCTGTACTGTATTCTAGAAGTTCTTCAAAGAAATCAATATGATCCTTAACTTCTGTAAAAACTTCGATTCTAGACTTAACCAAATCAGCAATCTTATGTAAATCAAGGTCTTTTGTAATTACTTCCTTGATATAAGGCATTACAAAATCATAATATCTGTCGTTATCCATAGCTTTGATGTACTCGCCATTCATCCACTTAAGCTTAGTGATGTCGAATACAGCTGGTGATTTACTAATTCTTCTGTAATCGAATTCTTTGACAAGCTCTTCAAGAGAGAAAATCTCCTGATTGCTGTCAGGACTCCATCCAAGAAGTGCTACATAATTGATAACAGCTTCTGTAATAAATCCCTGTTCAAGCAAATCTTCGAATGATGAATGACCACTTCTCTTTGATAGCTTCTTGTGGTTCTCATCTGTAATAAGTGGGCAATGTACATACTTAGGCACTTCCCAGCCAAATGCTTCATATAACCTGTTATATCTAGGTGATGAAGATATATATTCGTTACCACGTACAACGTGAGTAATCCCCATAAGATGATCATCAATAACATTCGCAAAATTATAAGTAGGGTAACCATCAGACTTGATAAGAATCATATCACCAAGTTCTTTGTTCTCAACTGTAATATCTCCATATAATTCATCGTGAAATGTTGTTGAACCAGTCTCAGGATTGTTCTGACGAATTACAAATGGCTTGCCAGCTGCAAGATTAGCCTCAATCTCCTCTTTTGAAAGATGTAAACAATGCTTGTCGTATACTGTGATTTCCTTTGATTCATCACCATCTTCGCCAACCTGCTGTCTCAAGCTTTCAAGTCTCTCTTTATCACAGAAACAGTAATATGCTTCGCCTTTTTCAATAAGTTTCTTAGCATATTCCATATAGATTCCCTGTGCCTGTCTCTCAGACTGTACATATGGGCCAACTCCGCCGTCCTTGTCAGGACCTTCATCATGCTTTAAGCCTGTCTTGTCAAGTGTTCTATATATAATATCCAGAGCACCTTCCATAAATCTTTCCTGATCTGTATCCTCTATTCTTAAAAGAAAATCTCCATCTTCATGCTTCGCAATCAAGTAAGCATATAATGCAGTTCTAAGATTACCAACATGCATTCTTCCCGTTGGACTTGGTGCAAATCTTGTTCTTATCTTCATAACCGTAATCCTCCATGTTTATATAATCACCTAGAGATGCAACAATACCGTTGCAATTCTAAAGTAAATAATCAATGATAATACATCTACAATAGTTGTAATCAGTGGACTCGCCATAACCGCAGGGTCAAATCCAATCTTTTTAGCTATCATAGGTAGAATGGCGCCCACAACCTTCGCCATCAAAACTGTGATAATAAGTGTAAGGCATACAATTAATGCAACAGTAACCGAAACTCTGTCAATCACCAAAAGCTTAGCAAAATTAGCTGCCGCAAGCGTAATACCACATAGAATTGAAACAACCGCCTCTTTACCAATAACCTTGAATATATCCTTGAATTCAATCTCCCCAAGTGAAAGGGCACGAATTACAGATACTGATGACTGGCTGCCACAGTTACCGCCAGTATCCATTAACATTGGGATAAATGCTGTTAACACAAAGTAACCCGCATTAACGATATCAGCCTCATAGGCACTTATTACGGCCCCTGTGAATGTAGCTGAAATCATAAGTATTAAGAGCCATGGAATTCTCTTCTTCCAAGTCTCAAATACACTTGTCTTCATATATGAATGATCAGTTGGCATAATAGCTGCCATCTTCTCGATATCCTCTGTTGCCTCCTGCTCAATGATATCCACGATATCATCGACAGTAATAATACCTACAAGCCTGTTCTCACTATCAACAACTGGCATTGTGTTAAAATCGTATTTTTTGAATGTTCTTGCTACTTCCTCCTGGTCAGTAAGTGTGTTAACCGTAATAACATTCTCATGCATTATGTTACCAATTACTTCATCAGGGCTACTAAGTAACAGATATCTAAGTGCTACAGTTCCCAAAAGCTTTCTATTCATATCAAGGACGTAACATACATCAATAGTCTCTTTATCAATTCCAGTCTTTCTGATTCTATCAATTGCCTGTGATACTGTAAGAGATTCCTTCAAATCAACAAACTCGACTGTCATAATACTTCCGGCTGAATCCTCTGGATACTGAAGAAGATGATTAATATCTCTTCTTGTCTCTGGATTAGCATTGGCAAGTAAATTCTTAACAACATTCGCTGGCATCTCATCCATCAAATCAGTAGCATCATCGGCACTAAGTTCGTCGATAATCTTACCAGCCTCACTTTCAGTAAGCGATGTGATAATTAACTGCTGCTGTTCAATTGGAAGATATGAGAATACATCTGCTGCAATTGATTTGGGAAGGATACGGTAAACCTTTGTTATGTCCTCTACTGGAAGTTCTTCAAGTGCTTCTGCGATATCTGGAACATTGACTTCCATTAAGTTCTGGCGGAGTACCTGATACTGGCCAGACTCAATTAATTCTTTCATTCTTTCTAACATAATCCGCCTCCATTGATGCGGCTTAACACGGGAATCATTCCCCATTGCGCATCTTTACAGCACCTGCGTTGGCGCAGATGTTGGTATTAAATATTCAATTTTTGCTATACGTTCGGGATAAGGACACGCGTCCTCACAACTTCGCGGCTTGCTTGTCATAATAATACCACCACCTTTTCGATTACATTAGTAACTGCAGGGTCCATTTTTATCTTGACCCACAATTCGAATTATTATAACATTTCTCCAAGAAAATGTCTATAAAAAAATAGAGCACTGTCATAAACAATGCCCTATTTTACATATATTTCCTATATAATTTTTACCTATTTTACACTGAGTTTATATCAAGAAAACATCTCTCAAAGAATAACCTCAGAGTAATTACATGCTAATAAATCCGAATGTATTAAGAATTGATGTGATAAGGATAAGAAGGAGGAAAATTGGTCCTACATATCTAATCATTATCTTATATATTCCATAACGTTTGAATTTACCTGATGATTCAACCTCATCAAATATAGCCTTTGGCTTAATAACATATCCAACCATAATACATGTTGCAAGTGCAACGATTGGCATAATAACACTGTTACTAAGGAAATCAAATAAATCAAGGAACTGAAGTCCGATAATCTTAACATCAGCCCATACACCATAACCCAATGCTGAAGGAACACCCATAGCCAATGCAATTACAGTAATTATAATACAAGCTTTTCTTCTTGAAATCTTGAATTTCTCCATAACGAATGCAACGATTGTCTCTAAGATAGAGATTGCCGATGTAAGCGCTGCGAAGAATACAAGGATGAAGAATGCTGCACCAATGATTGTACCGCCCTGCATATTAGCAAAAATCTTAGGCAATGTAACGAACATAAGTGTAGGACCTGCGCTAAGTGACTCTGGTGTACCACCTGAATATACAAATACAGCTGGGATAATAATTAATCCTGCGAGAAATGCTATTGCTGTATCGAAGATTTCGATGTGGCCAACGCATTTTTCAATATCCTCGTCCTTCTTCATATATGAGCCGTATGTAATCATAATGCCCATTGCAAGTGACATAGAATAGAACAACTGTCCTAATGCTGCACACACACCCATTAATGAGAGCTTAGAAAAATCAGGAACTAAGTAATACTTAACGCCCTCAAGAGCTCCGTCTGCTGTAAGACCTACAACTGCAATACCAACTGAAAGAACAACAAGTATTGGCATAAGAATCTTGCTTAATTTCTCGATACCCTTCTCAACACCGAAAGATACAACGATTGCTGTTATGGCAACGAATATAAAGAAGAATCCTAATGGCTGTCTTATGCCTATAATGAAGTTAGTGAAGAAATCACCAGCGGCCGCCGCCTGTGTCTGTCCTGTAAAGTACACTGCTGTATACTTCATAACCCATCCACCGATTACACAGTAGTAAGGGAATATAATTACGGGAACTAATGCCGCAAGATATCCTACGAATGAGAACTTCTTGCTTAATGATGAAAATGCTGAAATAACACTTCCGCCTGTCTTACGTCCAATTGCGATTTCTGTAATCATAAGAGAGAAACCGAATGTTAACGCAAGGATGATGTATACCAGCAGGAATGTACCGCCGCCATACTTTGCAGCAAGATAAGGGAATCTCCAAAGATTACCAAGGCCTACTGCTGAACCTGCAGCCGCTAGGACAAATCCAATACGGCCTGAAAAATTACTTTTCTTGTTCATAAAAACTCCTCCATACCTGTTTTGTTTTGCAAAATCTGAATTTATTTGCATAACACGTTTAAAAGAATATTATACTCACAAAACGCCAAAAAATAAAGAGTTTTTTTAGTTTTTTTTAGTATTTACATTATTTTCCTTTATAAATAGCATAATTTCTTTAGAAATGAAGAAATTATGCTATTATGGAATTGTGGAATTATGGAATTAATAGATTCAGCATTAATAGATTCTTATATGCGAACAAATTATATTTTTTAAAAAGCTGTTGACTTTTTTTGATTATATATGTTATATTGAACTGCACAATTTTATATGGTAACACATTGGAAACGCACACTCCCTCCGGATGATAACGAACAACACATTCATTATCTATTACAGGAGGATTTTTTATGCCAAAAAACAAATTGCAAGACGCAATCTTCACACTCATCATGGCAACTATCATGGTGTATGGAATGATCGTTTACAACGTAGCCATTAATATGGGAACTTTCACAGGAGAGACTTTCCTTATTGCGCTTCACGAGATGCCAATCATGGTTCCAGTCGCATTCGTTCTCGAATTCTTCATCGTCGGCAACCTTGCGAAGATGCTTACATTCACTGTAATGCGTCCTGACGACCGCCCACAGTTCATTACATATGCAATCTCCATCTGCATCTGTTGCATCATGTGCCCCGTAATGAGCCTCATTGCCACTATCCTTTTCAAGCAGCCAACTCTTAGCACCATCTTCCCAACTTGGATTTCAACTTGGGCAAAGAACTTCCCAATGGCTATCCTTTACCAGATGTTCTATTGCGGACCACTGGTAAGATTGATTTTCAGATGTATATTCAGAGAGAAGAAAAACTAGGGTAGAGCTTAGGTGAAATAAAACGGCAAGTTGTCTGGCCTTGAGGGGCTGGGTAACTTGCCGTTAATTGGTTATGGGTTGGGGTTGCTTGGTGCTTTGTGGTTTAGTTGTTGCTTTGTGATTTAGTTTTTGGCTGTAAGCTGAGCTAGTAAGGCTGTGCAACCTTCAACTACATCATCATAAGTAACATCAAAATTGCCTGTATACCATGGATCTGCTACATCTCTACCTGAACCTGTGAATGCAAGAAGCTTATATATCTTACCATCTGGGTCATTATTGAACATCCTATTCATATTACGGATATTCATTGTATCCATTCCGACTATATAATCATATTCTTCATAATCCTTCTTAGTCATCTGTCTCGCTTCCCTGCTGCTGTAAGGAATATTGTGAATTCTTAATATCCCCCTTGTTCCACGATGAATATCATTACCAATCTCTTCTGTGCTAGTTGCAGCTGAGGCAATTATAAATTGATCCTCTATGCCTCTTTTTCTTACCATATCTTTAAAAACAAATTCTGCCATTGGCGAACGGCAAATGTTGCCGTGGCAGATGAACAAAACTTTAATCATACTCTTTTATATCTCCTTAAATGTCCTCTAGAGTGCTTGTATTCTGGGCATTTGACGATTTTCATATTTGTTTTCTCAAGTAGTTGTTTTCTCATAAATTTTCGTAAATCCAAAAACGTCTCTGAAAACTCCCATTTTTATTTTCGAATTCCTTACACCAAACGCTCCAGAACATCTATGATTTGCCCATACTCTATATCCCGTGCATATGCAAATTTCTTCTGATATTTCACCCACATTTCTTTTAGTTCATCACTTTCAGATATCAATGCTATTATAGCTTCTGTATCTTTGGTTTGTTCCACACTCCCCCGATGAACTGATGTTGCCTTGAGTGCCTTTTCAAATAAATTTTTATCATATTTTTGCGTTGTTCCTAGAATGAAGATATCACAATAATCTCTTGGTCTGGTATTAAATATTCCTCGGCTCAGAACTGTTTCCACTTTCTCAGCCATTACTGTTTCAATATTGTAACCCCATAATTTGATATGTACTTCATCATCAAATATTCCACTGAATTCATATTGTACAGCAGATGGAGTAATCACATCACCAGTCGATACATCAATGGAAAGCGGTGTGACTATCTTATCATATATTGCGTTTAATCTTACACAGAATCCACCATACCTATCATCCTTGCGAATCGGTGCAACAGATACCGTTTCAAAAGTAACATCATCTTCAAGATTTATATCACATATATTCTTTACCACATCCACAAGCTGTGCAGCGAATATTATTGCTTTTGGCATAATTTTTTATCTTGGCTTTTAAACTCATTGCTTTTGAACTCATAATAGCACCTCCAGATATTTTTTTAAGTCTTTTGCAACCCTGAACTGTTTTGCATAGACAGAAAGTAAATTTAAATCTTTCTCTTCATATTTCGCATAATTTCTTATGGCACTAATAACCATCTCTTCATCACAACGTTTACGACATCTTAAAAAATCACAAATCGTTCGTTCCAAATTATAGCATCTGACCACATTTCCAAAAGTAGTGCATTTTTCTATCATTCCAATACCATGCAATTCTGGTTTCACATAGAAACAATTACACTCATCTTTTAAGGAACTTGGTAATGCCGAACTACTCGGAAGGGTTACTGTATGCATAAAGGGTGTCCGTTCTGACAAACCATTCAAAAACAATGCTGTATCATGTGAAAAAACAATTTTATCGGAACGCATCATCATTGTATACATATCATCATGCACTGCATCTGGGAGCATATAAACCCCCTGTCTGCATCGTTCCAACAATCCTTCTTTCACATAATTAGTCAGAAGTTGCTTGGAATATCCTAGTGAAAGTACCTGCGATGTCGTTATCATATTTTTATTCTTTTTTATTTCATCATAAATAGTCTGATTGATTCCCATTATGCCACCTCCATTCCTTGACTTTCAAATGGTATTTTAACATTTTATCATTCAAAAGTAAACTGTTTTAATTTACTTTTGAATGATTTTGCATTACTTTCCATTCAAAAGTAAACACCCTCGCATCTCTGCAAGGGTGTCCTCATCTCATCATTCAATTACTTAATATTCTTCTGCATACCCCTGTTTCTTAGGGAGAAAATGCTCTTTCGCAAAATTCATGTCTTGAACAAGTTCCAATGTACCAAGATAGTTTTTATCCTTATCTCTAACAGCCATATACTTCACAAGCATGCATTTGCCATTCTTCTCCATCCAGATTGGAATCTCGTCCAATGTGCCTGCTCGAAACTCGCCGATAATTTTCCTTACCTTTTCCTCTACTTTAGGAGGATGGCAAGAAAAAACTTCTCTGTCAATTGCCATCTGCGGTCTCTTAAAATCTTTCGGACCCTCATTAAAGAATCGATTGATATTATCCGCATCAACGAATGTTATTTCAAGTGGAATGGTATTAAGCAGTGCCGTTAACTGTTCTACCGTCATGTGACCTCCAGCCATAATAATCTCATCATCCGCCTTATACATCTCATCACCCGCCATGTCAACATCACCAGCACCAGCGCCTGATTTTCTCTGACTCGCCTCTGCTGCTTTCCAGATTTCCTGTTTCACGCCAAAGCATTCTGCATAATCCTTCTGGTCATGATAGATTCCAATCCACTCTTCCTTTGTAAAATTATATGCACAGTTTGGGAACAAGATATTCGCCTCTTTGTATATCATCTCTTCCACTCTTACAATCACTGTTTCGAATCTTTTTATCCAAGCCTCGTCTACCACGTCAATCCTTGTCAACGCAGCGATTTCATCACGGATTTCATCATCATCCGTCCACAGCACATCTGATGGACCCGCAATTTCATAACGAACCTTTAACAATGGATATAGTAAATCTCCCTTTTTGGCATAATGGATTGAAAGCGGGCGGACTTTCTCAAGCATTTTCTTATATGCTGCTCCTGACTGTATTACAGCCCTTGCTTCCTTTATAATCTCTTCAAGTACTTTATTTTCCTCTGCGAATAAATGCAGTGGATGTCCGACTTCTTCGATAAGCCTTTTTGTTTTAGCAGCTCTTTCTTTTCGAAGAAGCGATGCATTTACAGCTTTTTCTGTATTGTCAATTCGCTCTTCCTTCATATCATCACTCATTCACAAACCTCCTATATTCCAAAACTCATATTATCCCATTAAAATCTTCTTCAAATCTTCCTCCGGCGTACTAATTGGCGCGATATTATAATTTTCAACCAAATAATTCAAAACATTTGGCGAGATGAACGCTGGAAGCGTAGGTCCAAGGTATATATTCTTAATTCCAAGATGCAATAAAGTAAGAAGAATACATACAGCCTTCTGCTCATACCATGAAAGCACCATAGAAAGCGGCAGTTCATTCACTCCGCAGGCAAATGCTTTCGCGAGTGCCACAGCTACTTGAATAGCGCTATAGGCATCATTGCACTGTCCCATATCCATAATTCTTGGCAGGCCACCGATTTCTCCAAGATCCAAGTCATTAAATCTATACTTTCCGCAAGCTAGGGTAAGAATAATTGAATCCGCTGGAGTCTGTTTCACGAACTCCGTATAATAATTTCTACCAGTTCTTGCACCGTCACATCCGCCAACGAGGAAGAAATGGCTGATTTTACCAGCATTTACAGCATCAATCACAGTATCTGCTACCGAAAGCACACTTCCATGACCGAATCCTGTCATAACATACTTACCACCGTTAATTCCTGTTCTTGTCTGGTCTTTTGAATATCCACCTAATGAAAGCGCCTTTTCAATCACAGGTGTAAAGTCCTTGTCATCTCCAATATGAACAAGTTCCGGATATGAGACAACCTCTGTTGTAAATACTCGGTCTGCATAGCTTGGCTTTACCGGCATCAAACAATTTGTTGTAAATAGGAACGCTCCCGGCACGTCTGCGAATTCCTTTTGCTGATTCTGCCACGCAGTTCCAAAGTTGCCCTTTAAGTGCGTGTATTTCTTTAATTCAGGATAAGCATGAGCAGGCAACATCTCTCCATGAGTGTAGATGTTGATTCCCTTATCCTTTGTCTGTTCAAGCAGCATCGCCAAATCCTTCAAATCATGCCCAGTCACTACAATAAATGGACCTTTTTCTATGCTAAGTGACACCTTCGTTGGGACAGGTGTACCATATACAGTCGTATTCGCTTTGTCAAGCAACGCCATGCATTTGAGGTTAACTTCACCGACCTCAAGCATAACTGGCAACAGATCTTCCATTCCCAGGTCATAACTAATCACACACAAAGCCTTGTAGAAGAACTCGTTCACTTCCTTATCCTCATAACCAAGCACCATTGCGTGATATGCATATGCCGCCATTCCACGAATTCCAAATAAAATCAAAGATTTAAGCGAACGAATATCTTCATTGGCATCCCATATATCGTTCATATCATAATCTTCCGTATTACCGCATGGTGATGCGCATGCGTGACAACCTGGCACAATCTTATTCTTCTCTTCTTTTACCTTGGCAATCATCTCTTTTAAAGTTTCCTGATTAAAACTTACATTCGTAATCGTTGTAAATAAGCCATTAATTATCATTTCATCAGTCTTCTCTGTCTTAGGATTATTGCCACACGCTCTAGCCAATCCAATCAAAACTCCTGTCAATTGATCCTGTAATCTAGCAACCTCTGCATCCTTACCGCATACCCCTGCATTGCCCGTACATCCTGTGCATCCTGCAGTCTGCTCACACTGAAAACAAAACATCTTTTTCTCCATTAATGTATCCTTCTTTCTATGATAAATGCTTTTTTCGTTTTTACACTTGATATTTTCCCATTGTTTGTATAATATGTATGTTGTTATAACAACATTTTCACGATTGATCCTTATAATAACATTAACAATTTTAATAATTTTATACAAATACAAGGAGATGCTATATCTTATGGCTACGAACTTTTTATGCAATACCCCTCTGTTTAGAGGTATCACATCAACAGAAATCGAAAAAATTCTGCCATGTCTTAATGCCACCACTAAAAGCTATGAGAAAGGTAAATACCTCTATCGCATGGGTGATTCAGTGCATCTGATTGGTGTTCTTCTGTCTGGCAAAATATCTATAGAAAATGATGATTTGTGGGGGAATAAAACTATACTGAATATGATTACGCCTGGTAATGTATTTGCTGAAACCTATGCATGCATTCCCGGCGAACAGCTTATGGTGAACATTGTGGCTATAGAGAAATCAGAAGTTCTGTATCTTAATACTTCTAATGTGCTTTCTAGCTGCAGCAATAACTGTGATTTTCATAATAAAATAATACGCAATCTGCTAGCTATATCAGCGCAAAAGAACCTTAATCTTTCAAGACGTAGTTTTCATACTGCTGCCAAGACAATTCGAGCAAGACTGCTCTCTTATCTGTCTTATGAAGCCGCCAAACACGGTTCTTATGCATTTGACATTCCATTCAACAGACAACAGTTAGCAGACTACCTCAACCTTGACCGAAGCGCTCTATCCAACGAGCTCAGCAAGATGACCAAAGACGGAATACTTGTAACGCATCAGAATCACTTTGTTCTTTCAAAGGATAATATAGAGGATTTGGGGTGATGAATTAATTCCACTTAGAATTTATTGTATACATACAGTAAGAAATCATCCATCTCTCTAGGACTTACTACTATTTCATTATCATTCTTTTCGTACTCTTCGATAATTTCTTTTAGTTTAATTACTTTTTTATAGAATCTCGCATATTCTATATTGTTGTTCATCAACTTATTTGATGTTCCTATCCTCAGATTATTTTAGGCTACATC
>CAZPHI010000003.1:0-55094 GCA_964586425.1 uncultured Lachnospiraceae bacterium
AAACCTTGCTAAGTGTCTTCTTTTCGCTATCAACGGTGGTGTTGATGAGAAATCTGGCAAACAGGTTGGACCAGCTTACAAGGGAATTACATCAGAATACCTTGATTATGATGAAGTAATCGCTAAATATGATGTTATGATGGATTGGTTAGCAGGACTTTATGTTAACACATTAAATCTTATTCAGTATATGCATGATAAATACTACTATGAAGCAGCTCAGATGGCTTTAATTGATACAGATGTTAAGCGTACATTTGCAACAGGTATCGCTGGATTCTCTCATGTAGTAGATTCATTAAGCGCAATCAAATATGCAAAGGTTAAGACAGTACGTAATGAAGACGGAATCGTTGTTGATTATGAAATCGACGGAGACTTCCCTAAATACGGTAATGATGATGATAAAGCAGATGATATCGCTGTATGGCTTCTTAAATCATTCATTGATAAAGTTAAGAAGAGACATACTTACAGAAATTCTGAAGCAACAACATCTATTCTTACAATTACATCTAACGTTGTATATGGTAAATATACAGGCGCTATGCCAGATGGTCGTGAGGCTTGGACTCCACTTGCTCCAGGTGCTAACCCAAGTTACGGTGCAGAACAGAATGGTTTATTAGCATCACTTAACTCATTAACAAAACTTCCATACGAATGGGCATTAGACGGTATTTCAAATACTCAGACAATGAATCCAGACGCATTAGGACATAATGAAGATGAGAGAGTTGCAAACCTTGTTAATGTTATGGACGGATACTTCGAGCAGGGTGCACATCACCTTAACGTTAATGTATTCGGCAAAGATAAATTAATCGATGCTATGGAACATCCAGAAAAACCAGAATATGCTAACTTTACAATTCGTGTATCTGGATACGCTGTTAAATTCATCGATTTAACAAAAGAGCAGCAGAAAGATGTTATTTCAAGAACATTCCATGACAGAATGTAATTATAAATAATTGAATTACTACTAATGATATGAATAGAAGGCAGACTTACTTTGTAGTGAGTTTGCCTTTTTGAAAATAGTCAATAATACAGGAGGAAAATTATGAACGAAGAAAATAAAATTGTTGGAAAAGTTCACTCAGTTGAAAGCTTTGGTTCAGTTGATGGCCCCGGAGTGAGATATATATTTTTCCTTCAGGGATGTCATATGAGATGCCAGTATTGTCACAATCCAGAGACATGGTCTCTTAAGGGTGGAATGGAGATGACACCTCAGGAGGCGTTTGACAAAGCATACCGTTATCATTCATATTGGAAAAAGGATGGTGGAATCACAGTAAGTGGTGGAGAGGCATTACTTCAGATTGAATTTGTAACTGAACTATTCAGAATTGCAAAAGAAAAAGGTGTTAATACAACACTTGATACTTCAGGAAATCCATTCACTTTTGAAGAACCATTCATTGAAAAATTCAATGAATTAATGAAATATACAGATCTTTTTATGCTGGATATCAAACATATTCAGAATGATAAACACAAGAAACTAACAGGCTGGACTAATGAGAACATTCTTGCTATGGCAAAATATCTATCTGACAATGGTAAAGATATGTGGATTCGTAATGTATTAGTACCAGGGGTAACCGATCAGGAAGATGCATTGCAGGAATTATCAGCATTTGTAAAGACTCTTTCAACAGTAAAGAGATTTGAAGTACTTCCATACCATACACTTGGTGTATTCAAATGGGAGCAGCTTGGAGAGCCATATCAGTTAAGTGGAGTTCGTCCACCAGATGCCGAGCAAATTGCTCATGCTAATGAAGTTCTTGAAACAGAAAGTTATACAGGATATAAAGACTAAGTGTAAAATCTTAAATTTTTATTCGTGATTGACTTTTGTGTATGGCGCGTATTATTATGTAATAGTTAGAAAAATTAATTTTTCAGGAGGATATATTATGTCAAAGATAACTAAGGACACAACAATTGGTGATGCTATTCAGATAGATGCAGGAATTATTCCAATTCTTATGAGCGCAGGAATGCATTGTGTTGGATGCCCATCAGCTCAGGGTGAAACAATCGAAGAAGCTGCTATGGTTCATGGACTTGATGTAGATGAATTAATGTCAGATATCGGCGATTATATGTCAACAAGAGGCTAATTGATTACTACCTTATAAAAAGAGGCTGTCTGCATAATGTGCAGGCAGCCTTTTGTGGCATTAGAGTTATAATTAAAATTGATATTTTGCAATTGTCTGAAGTGCAGAATCCTTGATGTATGGCTCCATATGCTCCATGCAGTACGATACTCTTGCGATAGACGCTTCTTCCTTATGCCCAAATTCAGATAAGTGATTACAAAGCTTGACAAATTCCTTTGATGGCTTTGCACAATTGTCGATTATTAGATAGAATTTGTTGCTGACTGGGTCGTGATAAAGCGAATTAGGCCCATTGTAAATGTTTTGATAACTCGAAGCTGCAGCAGATATTATATCTAGTGAGTCAAATGTAAAGATACGAATTATTCTATGCACCTTTTGACTGGCAGGCGATTCTGGCTTATCACTTGATGACGCTTCGGGCAGAGTAACTGGCTTTTGTGAATCTTTCGTTGACTTTGCAAGAGAGTCTTTAAATGGTACAAAGTCAGGAGCTTTAGCGGTCGGTTCTTCTGACACGGATTTCTTTAAATAATCAGCAACTTTATTAAAAAGTCCAAGAAGCTCATCAGATTGAGTATCTGCATCAAGATTCTCTAACTTGTAGTTATCTGCAGGCTTCTTTGAAAATGTATGGCTGGAGCTATCATCAATATCATCGGAATCATCATATTCATCATCATAGACATCATATTCATCGTCTGAATCATCAGCATCGTCATCAGAGTCATCTATTAAGTCATCATAATCATCACCTACAGGCGAAAACTTTGAAAATCTGGCATCCAGTTCATCTGGATCATCGACCTTAGTGATAACAAGGACAATTGAATTGTCTGAAACCGGAATGGCTTCTATCATAAGTGGTATATTCTCTGCTTCAAAACCAAGTTCATATGAAGCCTGCTGCATCATATCTTTGAATAATTCCTTAGCTTTATCACTTCCATATGCTAGTTCGCTAATCTTTAAATGTCTCTTAGATAAATCACTTTGATCAAGAGTGCAGCGAATTTGATTATCGTTTAATTTTTCAATCTTCATACAAACCCTCCATTTTGAAACTTATTAGCTATATTTGTGATAATAGTATAACATTTTAATACGAGATGTAAAGAAGATATATAAAAATTTAATATCTTTTTACAATAAATTAGTATAATAAAAACGTAAAAAAATAAAAAAATGCTTGCAAAATGATACGCTCTGATGTATGATGTATATACGAGATGACATAGCGATTGGACATGAGGAGGTTTCAGGTTAAGAACATAGAAACTGCTTTAACATCATGTATTGAAGATATTGATTTATGTGATGAGATAAAGCGCAAGTACCAATTAGAAGGTGTAATCGGTCATGGAAGTAATAGCATTGTCTTACTGGCCAAACATCGCGAACTCGGAATTTTAAGGGCAATCAAGCAGATTAGTAAGTCTTCGGATTCTCTAAGCTGTATTCTAAAGGAAACCCATATTTTAAAAAATCTTAAGCATTCAGGAATACCTGTAATTTATGATATTGAAGAAGATGATCAGTTTTTCTGTATAGTAGAAGAATATGTGAATGGTAAGAGTCTTAAGAATATTGTACAAGAACAGGGAAAGTTAAAATCCCAGGAACTCATTAATATAGCTATAAAATTAAGTGGTATTATTCAATATTTGCACAGTGAAAACATTGGCATACTGCACATGGATATTAAACCTGATAATATTATTATAGATAACAATGGGGATATTAAACTGGTAGATTTTGATAACTCGGTATTTTTTGCTAGTGATGATTATGTTGACAGAGGAAGTCCATGTTTTGCTGCACCAGAACAGTATTTAGGATTAAAACCAGGTAAGTCATCAGATATATATTCACTAGGAATGCTGCTTTTGTATATGGCTACAGGATGCTATATGCAATCTCACGTAAAGTATTTACGTCAAAAAAAATTACAAAAAATTATAAAAAAGTGTATAAGTCATTCAACATTTCAAAGATATCAAAAGATAGAAGATATCATCAATGAACTGGAAAGCTTAAAAAAAGAATGTCATTATCCTGTGGAATCTCGAATAATTAATGTTATTGGAATCAAGGGAGGTGTTGGAACAACACATTTTTGCAAATGCCTTGCGGCATATTTGATAAGAAAAAAATTCAAGGTATTATTAGCGGATAGAAGTAATAATGATAGTATATATAATTATGCCAGATTATACTGCCCATTAAAGGATGGAACATATAATGTTAATGGAATTAGTTTTATGCCAGATTATGGAGAACTAGTTAATACGACAGAGATTTATGATTCATATGAAATAATAATTAATGATTATGGGAGTATAGAATGGTGTAAAGAACATAATATCTGCTTTAGCAATGACTTGAATATAATAGTTGGACCTGCGGAACGGTATTGGTGGGACTACTATGTCAGTCAAGAGCAATATATTAAGGAGAATATTCTTATTGACAGCAAAAATACAATCAATATAGTTAATCTTATTGATGGAATTCAATATTATAATATGTTACGAAATATAAAAAGTTACGCTCAATACACACCTATTCGGTGGTATAGAATGCCGTGCGTATATGACTGGAATATAGATAATAACATTACTGAGGAATTATTTGAAGATATAATTAAACTACTATTAAGTTAATACATGTGGCAATATTATAATAATATATGAAAGGAAAAAGTTGTGTTGTGTAAGGGACAAAAAACGGTACAAAAACATATAAGTGTCACAGGTATATATATCGATTCTGAGGTAATACGATTTTCATTAACATTAGGAAATTATCTATCAAGTGTCAAAGGATACAAGGTGCTCATAATCAACCATAGTAAGATTAATTGTTTTACAGATGATAATAAAATTACTCATATAGGTAAACGGCTGGATGGATGTGAACATCCGACTATTGCCGGTAGTAATGAACTATTGAAAGAACGATATGATTACATCATATCAATATATTCGCCTGAACAGTTATCGGGTTTTAGCGAATATTACAAAGGTAATATTAGATATATAGTTGGAACTCTTGATATGTGGAGTGCACAGCTATATGAAAAGCTGTTAGATAGTGTTGATGTCAGACAATGCAGACATGTATCTTATTCTGATAATAAGAAGGTAAAAAGATATATTGAAAAGATGTTCAACATTAAAATCAAGCTTATTCCGTGGGAGATTAACCCACTATATCTTAAATGCAGCAATATTGCTGTTATATCAGGAATTATAGAATAAATGCACCTGTTATATATCACGAATAATATGCAGCAATATATTATCTTTAGCTGCTTGAGATTATATTAAAAGTATTATATTAAAAGCATTAGAACATAAGAAAAAATAATATAACTGGTACGTTCTCCCCTTTATGGACCAGAAATAGAAAGAATATGGAGCTGGCTGCTAAAATAAGATTAGTGAGTAGCTCCATATTTTTAATTTAACTGTTGCAAGCTTTCAATGCCTGCAATATAATTGTATACAGAGTGTCTGTACAGATATGGATGCATATTTTATAAAAGAATCCTTTGTGAGGAAGATAATGGAGAAGCACTTAGATATGAATAATGAAGATGTTAATGATAACGACAATGTTAATGATAACAAAGACTTCTATGAAACTGATGGTGGAATAGACGATATTGATGATGACGATTTATTATTGGATGATAATGTTGAAGAGAATGATTTTGATGAAGAATACAAAGAAGAACCAAATGATAAGTATAATAATCGTAGCAGAGGTTCAATGAATAAAAAATCAAAATCAGGTAAAAGAAAAATTAATAAAAAGGCAGCTACAACAGCCAAAGCATGGCTTATACTACTGGGAATTGTTGTGGCAGCAGCAATAGTTTTAGGAATAGTGTTGATAATTAAGAACACACCAACCAAGGAAAAGATGTCATTGTATGAATATTATAATATTGATAAAAATTCTGATGAAGTACTAATAATACTTAATAATACAGTTGACAATGATGTAAAAGGAATTAAGAAGGATGATGCCATATATCTTCCACTTGATTATGTATATAGTCATCTTACAGTAAGATATTATTATGATAGTGAAAGTAACAGCATTCTATATACAGATGATAAGAATACTTATGTGTATTCTGAAGACGACAAAGATGTGTACATTAATGTTAATGATAACATATATATTAATGTAGATAAGATTGCAGCAAGTGGAAGATTCAATTACAACATCTATAATGATCCAAACAAAGTTGTTTTGTGGACTGATACCAATTCATTTCAATGCGTAAAAGCAGAGAAAAATATATCTGTAAGATATAGAGGTGGAATAAAGAGTCCTGTGCTTGAAGAAGTCAATGCTGGAGAGTACATGTATTACTTGAAGACCGTAGATGAGTGGTATGAGGTTCAGACACAGTCAGGAATCATAGGATATGTTCAGTCATCACAAACAGGTGACGTATATGAGGGAGAGAATCAGACACTTCCACAGCAGCCTCAATATGAGCATAAGCTGTTAGATAATAAGATATCTTTATCGTGGTTTCAGGTAACGAATAAGACAGCGAATAATAATATAGATAGTTATCTGTATGATACAGCGGGAATTAATGTAATATCACCAACCTGGTATTCAATAACAAATAACGATGGTGAGGTTAGTTGCCTGGCAACAAAAGAATTTGTTAGTCAGATGCATAGCCAGAATATAGAGGTATGGCCGTTAATTGATGATTTTGATACATCTCTTGATGGAATGGAATTATATGGAAGCAAGAATTCAAGAACAAATCTAATTAACAGGCTTATTGCTGACTCTAAGGAATATGGATATGATGGACTTAATATTGACTGCGAGAAGGTTACAAGAGATAGTGCAGTTCATTATCTACAATTCTTAAGAGAACTTGCAGTTCAATGCCGTGCTAATAATATAAGATTATCAGTAGATAATTACAGACCTTATGAATTTAATTCATTCTATAATATCAGCGAGCAGGCAGTGTATGTAGATTATATAATTCTTATGGGTTATGATGAACATTATGCTGGTTCAGATAGTGGTTCTGTAGCATCAATAGGATTTGTGGATGGTGGTATACAGGCCATGCTTAAGAGTGTAACATCGGACAGACTAATTAATGCTATACCATTCTATACAAGAATTTGGACTGAGACAACAACGGATGGTAAAAAATCAACGACAAGCCGTGCGGTAGGTATGCAGAATGCAATGGATAATCTTAATAAAGCAGGAGCTGTTGCTATATGGGATGAGACTACTGGACAGTATTTTGGTTCTTATGAGAACAGCGATGGCAGCGTTGTGAAAATATGGTTAGAAGAAGAAAAATCGGTTGAAGAAAAGATGAAATTAGTAAAACAATATAATCTTGCAGGCGTTGCACAGTGGAAGCTTGGACTTGAAAGATCGTCAGTGTGGTCTGTAATCAATCGTTACCTTGAGTAATCAGTAATAAAATGCTTTATAGAAAAGTATAATATTATGTATTATATATTTCTTAGAGGGATTATGTGATTAATATTAAGGATGTTAATAAAAAAAGAGTGCTTGAAGTCATTATGGCAATTATATTGCTTATTGCCATATATATTACAGTAAGATATAGTATGCCTAAATCAATTACTACAGCCAATAATGCTAATGATACAAATTCTACTATTATTGCATTGGACGCAGGACATGGTGGCATTGATGGTGGTAAAGAAGGAATTAATGGAACTCTTGAAAAAGATATTAATCTGTCAATTACATATAAAGTAAAATCGCTGTTAGAAGAAAAAGGATTTAAAGTTATACTGACAAGAACTGAAGACAAAGGTTTATATAGTGAAAGTGATGCTAATAAAAAAGCAGCGGATATGAAAAAAAGATGTAAGATAATTGAAGACAGTAAAGCTGATATAGCAGTTAGTATACATCAGAACAGTTTTAGCGACTGCAGTGTATGCGGAGCTCAGATATTCTATTATAAACATTCAGCAGAAGGAAAAAAGCTTGCTTCAATTATGCAGAAATCATTCGCAGATAATGTTAATACAAAAAATACACGTGTTGAGAAAGCGAATGATACATATTATATGCTTATCAACACAAAGTGTCCGATAGTAATTGCTGAGTGTGGATTCCTTAGCAACAAAGAGGAAGCTGATAATCTTATGAATGAAGAATATCAGAATAAGGTGGCGTATGCTATAACGGATGGAATTACAAAATATCTCAATCAATGAGATAATGTGCATTAGCGCAGGAATGGAGAAAACATGGAAACAATAGTTGCAAAAATATCAGAAGATTCTAATGATAATAATATTATATATGAGAAGGCAACAGAAGTTTTAAAGAATGGAGGATTAGTAGCATTTCCAACTGAGACTGTATATGGCCTTGGTGGAGATGCTCTTGATATTAATGCAGCAGCCAAAATATATGCCGCAAAAGGCAGACCAAGTGATAATCCTTTAATTGTTCACATTGCTAATATTAATGATTTGTATAAATTATCATCAGACGTTAATGATAAAGCTATTCTTTTGGCTACGCAATTCTGGCCAGGACCACTAACAATGATACTTAAAAAGAGTGATCTTGTTCCAAAGCAGATAACAGGAGGACTTGATACCGTGGCAATAAGAATGCCCAGTCATAAGGTTGCAAGAACATTGATTGGAAAATCTGGCGTATATATTGCAGCTCCAAGTGCAAACACTTCTGGAAAGCCAAGTCCAACCAAAGCAAAACATGTAATTGATGATTTATCAGGTAAGATAGACATGATTATTCAGGATGGTTCTGTAGATATTGGAATTGAGTCGACAATAATTGATCTTAGCGAGGATGTTCCAACAATACTGCGCCCTGGCTATATAACATTAGCAATGCTTGAATCAGTTCTTGGACATGTTGAGGTTGACAAAGCTATTGCTGGTGAAACTGTGGCAAAGGATGTTGTTCCTAAGGCACCGGGCATGAAATACAGACATTATGCGCCTAATGCAGAACTTACAATCGTTGAAGGAGATACAGAGGCTGTTGTAAGCAAAATTAATTATCTTAGCAGACAGAAGGAAACAGATGGCTTTAAAGTTGGAATAATGGCTACTGATGAGTCAAAACAAAGGTATAAGCATGGCATTGTGTATAGCCTTGGAAGCAGAAGTGATGAGGCTGAGGTTGCAAAGCATCTGTATGATTTGCTGAGGACATTCGATGATTGCGGAGTCGATTATATATATTCAGAAGGATTTTCCAGCGAAAATGTTGGACAAGCTGTCATGAATAGATTGATAAAAGCAGCCGGACATAGTATTATTAAAGCATAGGGAGTAGGCAGTAACGATAAAGATGGAGGCATACAGTGAAGAAATATAACAGAATAGTATTCGTCTGTACTGGTAATACTTGCATGAGCCCTATGGCAGCAGCAATAATGAATTATATGAAGAAAGATACAGATATATCAGTAATATCAAGAGGAATGGTCGTTTTATTTCCTGAACCATATAATCCGAAGGCTGTAGAGGTACTTGCTAATCATAATATGGCAATGTCAGATGATTCAGCGGTTCAATTGTCAAAAGTAGATTTTGATAATGACACATTAGTTCTTACGATGAATGAGGACCAGAAGATGCGTATATATAGAGAGTTTGATAATGCGATCAATGTATATACTCTTCATGAATACATTGGAGAAGATGAAAGTCAGACAATAGTTGATCCATATGGAAAAGGTATGGAGGAGTATGATAAATGCTTTGAAGGACTCTATAGTTTAGTGTCAAAAGCAGCAGACAAGTTATTTAACAACATTTAACAAATTATCTAAGGAGGATGTAAATTTATGTTAGTAGCACTTGGAAGTGATCATGGTGGATTTGAATTAAAGCAGGAGATTATTGCATTACTTAATAGCAAAGGTATTGAGTATAAAGATTATGGATGCTTTGACACAAAATCATGCGATTACCCTGAATATGCAAGAGCAGTTGGCAATGCAGTAGTATCAGGAGAATGTGATAAGGGAATTCTGATATGTGGAACAGGTATAGGTATTTCTATAGCTGCAAATAAAGTCCCAGGCGTAAGATGTGCGCTGTGTACAGATTGCTTTATGGCCGAGATGACCAGACTGCATAATGATGCTAATGTATTAGCCATGGGTGGAAGGGTTGTTGGCCCAGGTCTTGCAGTTAAAATTGCGGATACGTTCCTTAGTACAGAATTCTCTAATGAAGAAAGACATATAAGAAGAATTAATCTTATAGAAAAATAAATACAAAAATACAAATTTTAAAAACCGGAGGAAAATTAAGATGTCAGAAGTAATTGTAATGGAGCACCCATTAATTAAACACAAAATTGGTATAGCAAGAAGAAGTGAAACAGGTTCAAAAGATTTTAGAGAGTTAATAAGCGAAGTAGCAATGCTTATGTGCTTTGAGGCAACACGTGAATTGAAATTACAGGATGTTACGATTAAGACACCAATCTGCGAAACTGTAGTTCAAGAATTAAGAGGTAAGAAGCTTGCAGTTATTCCAATTCTTAGAGCAGGCCTTGGAATGGTTGATGGAATGTTAAGAATGATTCCAGCAGCTAAAGTAGGACATATTGGATTATTTAGGGACCCAGAGACACAGGAACCTGTAGAATATTATTGTAAACTTCCAGAGGATCTTCCAGAAAGAGAAATCTTTGTTGTTGATCCGATGCTTGCAACAGGTGGTTCTGCATCAGCAGCTATTACAATGATAAAAAAACGTGGAGCAAAGAATATTCGTTTTATGTGTATTATTGCTGCATCTGAAGGCGTAGCAAGACTTAAAGCTGATCATCCTGATATAACTATATACATTGGTTCACTTGATGAAAAGCTTAATGAACACAAATATATTGTACCAGGACTTGGCGATGCCGGAGACAGAATATTTGGTACAAAGTAAGGAGAGGATACGAATGAGCGAAAAAAGAGAAGATTACATATCATGGGATGAATATTTTATGGGTGTTGCAATTCTTTCAGGTATGCGTTCAAAGGATCCTAATACACAGGTTGGAGCCTGTATTGTAAGCAATGATAATAAGATACTATCAATGGGATATAATGGCCTTCCTGTGGGTTGTTCAGATGATGAATTTCCATGGTGCAGAGAAGGCGATCCTCTTGACAACAAATACCTTTATACTGCGCATAGTGAGCTTAATGCAATTCTTAATTATAGAGGTGGAAGCCTTGAGAATGCAAAGATGTATGTAACATTATTTCCATGTAATGAATGTGCGAAGGCAATTATTCAGGCTGGTATAAAATGTATTGTATACCGTTTGGATAAGTATGCTGAAAGCGCATCTGTAATTGCTTCAAAGCGAATGCTGTCAGCAGCCGGAGTGGAATACTATAGATATAAAGATACGAATAGACATATTGAGGTAGATTTGTAGATATACATATCTGTTGAGATACGCCTGTGACTGTTATACATTATGATTATAGCGGTCACAGGTGTATTTTTATTCTATATGAGAGTCAAGAAAATTGGTATATTCCTTGAGTTTGCCGTTGTAGATGACTTCTAATAAGTTGTTGAGTTTGTAAAGTGTTGCAACAAGAAGATCATTGCTGATTATCCCCTTCTTACAGGCCTCAGCGAGTTCGTCAAGATCAACAATGCGTACTGAACCATCATTCTCAATAATTACATCGGCTAGTAAATCTGTAAATATATATTCATCATCCTGCGTATTACTATTTGAAGTATGACTTGTATCAATGATATCGCAGTATATATATAAAAGATTGTTATCAGCGTCAAAGAAACGGCTGATCTTCCAGCCTTCATTCATTACGTAATAGGAACAACCATGGTTAAAAGCCAGTTTGGGATGGAGAGTGTTCCAGGTAGTAATAATAGAGTTGTTGTCGATAAATTTGATGTTGTCGTCATATAAACAGACACATTCATCAGGAATAAGACGCTTTCTTTTAAGAATTGTCATAATACACCTCCAAAACAGACCGAATAGTGGTAATTAGGTAAATTATAACAATTATACTATCGAAATTCAATAATCAAATACAATTATAAAAAAATGTATCCACTTTATTGAATTTGATAGACTTTTAAGGGCAGAAATGTTATTATATAAGGCAGTTGATTATGCAGATTGAGGTCATATATGCAAGAAAATAATAAGAGTGGCGGCAGAGCCTACCGTAATATTGTTCTGATTTCACAAATCAGTATAAGTGTTATGGTTCCTATATTTATGTGCCTGTTTATTGGTATTGAATTAGACAAATATTTCTCGACATGGTTTACAATCCCAATGCTTATTTTAGGTATTCTAGCAGGTGGAAGGAATGGCTATGTGCTTGCAATGAATGCAATCAGGCGTGATGAACATGAAAAAAAGAAGGAATTTGAAGCTGAATTAAAAGATAAGCTGGAACGTCATAAGAACGATGATTAATTGAGCAGTATGGAGATATGACTATGAACAAATGCTTTCAACGATTAAAGGCACTTAACGAAGCACTTCCAGGAATGCTTGTAGGAATTGTAGCATATCTTGTTATTGGTGAGTTAATAATATTGATATTATTGCCATACAAATTCTTCATTGCAATTGGTTTTTTTGCTGGATGTGTATATTCAGCATTTGCAATAATTCATATGAGTTATGTCTTAGAACAGGTTTCATATATGTCCGGAGACGGACATGGCGCAACTGGTAAGACAGTTCTTGGATATGGACTTAGATTATTAATAATGGCAATCATATTCGCAGGGCTTTATTTCCTATTGGGGAATGAAGTTGTTACTTTACTTGCAGCATTTGCAGGTATATTCTCAATGAAAGTAGCGGCATATATATGGCCGATTACTAATAAATTAGCAACAAAATACATTAAAAAAGGAAGGTGAGAAAGTGGGAAACACATACATTGATGTGGGCGTGGCTAATGGCTCAGACTTTATGATTAAGTATCTTGCTGATGTCAAGATTGGTGATCAGACTGTTCATATAACAACAACACATGTAGCGTTGCTTGTTGTATCGCTGGCAATTATTGTAATGGCTATTATAGCAAGAGTTATTATCAATAAAAAAGATGCATCAGATACACCAGGAGCATTCCAGAATATTGTTGAAATAGCAATCGAGATGCTTGGTAATCAGGTTAAGTCAATCATGGGCACGAACGCGTTCCGTTTTGTCAATTATATTACGGCAATATTCATTTTTATATTGATTAGTAATGTTTCCGGACTGTTTGGACTAAGGCCGCCAACGGCTGACTATGGCGTTACACTGCCACTTGGTCTCATAACCTTTGGAATGGTACATTATAATGGTGTTAAGAAGAATAAGGTAGGGCATTTTACTGCATTATTTAAACCATTTCCATTGCTGTTCCCAATTAATCTTATTGGTGAACTTGCTGTACCACTATCTCTTTCGTTACGTTTGTTTGGTAACGTAATGTCAGGAACTGTTCTGATGGGACTGATATACAGTCTATTACCAATCTTCTTAAAGTTTGGCTTACCATCAGTACTTCACGTATACTTTGATGTATTCTCAGGATGCATTCAGGCATATGTATTTGCAATGTTAACAATGGTATATGTTAACGACAAAATTGCCGACTAGATTAGTGGCGAAAAGATTATATAACTAACAGGAGGACTTTTAGTATGAATGGACAGGATTTTATTTATGGTATGTCAGCAGTTGGTGCTGGTATCGCAATGATCGCAGGTGTAGGTCCTGGTATTGGACAGGGTATCGCAGCAGGACACGCAGCAGCTGCTGTAGGTCGTAACCCAGGAGCTAAGTCAGATATTACATCTACAATGTTACTTGGACAGGCCGTTGCAGAGACAACAGGTCTTTACGGATTCGCTGTAGCTATCATCTTAATGTTCGTTAAACCTTTTAAATAAGATTTATGAATATTATAGCTGATAGAGAGGAGGCGAAATCTTGGAATTCTTAAGTAGTATGATTACTCTGACAGCTGATGTCACTAATACGGTAGCTGCCGTAGCAACAGAAGCAGCAGAGACAGAAAGATTATTCGGCCTTGATTTTCAGACAATTTTTGATACATGCATAACTGCAGTTAATGTGTTTGTCATGTTTGTTCTTTTATCTTATATTCTTTTCAATCCAGTAAGGAATATGTTAAAGAAGAGACAGGATAAGATTACTAGTGAGCGAGAAACTGCAAAAGCAGATATGGAATCTGCACAGGCTTTGAAAGCAGAGTATGAAAGCAAATTAAAGAGTGTCGATAAAGAGGCAGAAGTTATATTAAGTGAAGCCCGTAAGAAGGCTTTGGGAAAAGAACAGCAGATTGTCGCAGAAGCCAAAGAGGAAGCCGCAAGAATTATTGCCCATGCCAATGACGAAGCTGAGTTAGAGAAGAAGCGCGTTATGGATGAAGTTAAACAGGAGATTATCTCTGTTGCAACTGTTATGGCTGGTAAAGTGGTTTCACAGGCAATGGATACACAGGTAAGTGATGCTCTTATTGATGAGACTTTGAATGAAATGGGTGATGATACATGGCTAAGCTAGTTTCCACAACTTATGGTGATGCAATATTTGAACTCGCAGTAAGCGAGAACAAAGTAGATTCATTATATGAGGAAGCAGCGGCAGTCGTTGAAGCATTTACCAATAATAATGAATTAGTTAAATTATTGAATCATCCAAAGATTGATAATAATGAGAAAAAGAAAGTTGTTGAGAACATCTTTCAAAACTTTGTGTCGAAAGACATGACAGGACTGCTGATATTGATGGTATCAAAACAGAGACATAATGATATCGTTAGTACATTAAAGTATTTCCAACAGAGAGTGAAGGCATATCGTCATATTGGCGAAGCAAGCGTAACTACAGCTGTTGAACTTACAGAAGAACAGAAATCACGAATTGTTAAGAGACTGTTAGAAACAACTTCATTCGTTAAATTTGAGATGAGTTATTCAATTGATTCATCACTTATTGGAGGAATGGTAATCCGCATAGGTGATAGAGTTGTTGACAGCAGTATTAAGACTAAATTAGACGAGCTATCAAAAGAACTGAAGAACATTCAGTTAGCATAGACTTGTACTTTGAACAGAAAGAGGGTGCGTTAGCTCCATGAATTTGAGACCCGAAGAAATAAGCTCAGTTATTAAAGAGCAGATTAAAAGATATTCTACGGAACTTGAAGTATCAGATGTTGGTACAGTTATTCAGGTAGCAGATGGAATCGCTCGTATACATGGCCTTGATAATGCTATGCAGGGTGAACTTCTTGCATTCCCTGGTGACGTATACGGCATGGTACTGAACCTTGAGGAAGATAACGTTGGTGCTGTTCTGTTAGGTGATTCAAGGAATATTAACGAAGGTGACACTGTTAAGACAACAGGACGAGTAGTAGAAGTTCCAGTTGGCGATGCAATGACAGGTCGAGTTGTTAATGCTCTTGGACAGCCAATAGATGGAAAGGGACCAATTAATACGGATAAATTCCGTAAGATTGAAAGAGTTGCATCTGGTGTTATTACCAGAAAATCAGTTGATACACCACTTCAGACAGGAATCAAGGCTATTGATGCCATGGTACCAATCGGAAGAGGACAGAGAGAATTAATCATTGGTGACCGTCAGACAGGTAAGACTGCTATTGCAATCGATACTATCATTAACCAGAAGGGTCAGGGCGTTCACTGTATCTATGTTGCGATTGGACAGAAAGCTTCAACCGTAGCTAATATTGTTAAGACTTTAGAAGAGTATGGTGCTATGAGTTATACAACTATTGTTGCTTCAACAGCTAGTGAGCTTGCACCATTACAGTATATTGCACCATATGCAGGATGTGCTATTGGTGAGGAATGGATGGAGAATGGCGGAGACGTACTTGTTGTATATGATGACTTAAGCAAGCATGCAGCTGCTTACCGTACACTGTCATTACTTCTTAAGAGACCACCAGGCCGTGAGGCTTATCCTGGTGATGTATTCTATCTTCATTCAAGATTACTTGAGAGAGCAGCAAGAATGTCAGATGAATACGGCGGAGGTTCTCTTACAGCACTTCCTATTATCGAGACACAGGCAGGCGATGTATCAGCATACATTCCTACTAACGTTATCTCAATTACAGATGGACAGATATATCTTGAAACAGAGATGTTCAATTCAGGTTTCAGACCTGCTGTAAATGCTGGATTATCAGTGTCACGAGTTGGTGGTTCTGCACAGATTAAGGCTATTAAGAAAATCGCAGCTCCTATTCGAGTTGAGTTAGCACAGTATCGTGAGTTAGCAGCATTTGCACAGTTTGGTTCAGAACTTGATGCTGATACAAAAGAAAAGTTAGCTCAGGGTGAAAGAATCAAAGAGATGCTTAAACAGCCACAGTATAAACCAATGCCAGTTGAGTATCAGGTAATGATTATATATGCTGTAACTAAAAAGTATGTACTTGATATCGACACAGATAAGATTCTTGATTTCCAGAATGGATTATTTGAGTATGTTGATACAAAGTATCCAGAGATTCCAGAAGCAATTAAGACAACGAAGCAGCTCGATGAAGAGACAGAGCAGAAGTTGATTCAGGCAATAGAAGAATTCAAGAAATCTTTCAAATAACAGTCAGGAAGGGTGAGACATTATGGCCTCAATGAGAGACATTAAAAGGCGCCGTGACAGTATAGCTAGTACTGGTCAGATTACTAAAGCGATGAAGCTCGTTTCTACTGTTAAGTTGCAAAAGGCCAAAGCCAAAGCAGAGAATTCAAAGCCTTTCTTCGACCTGATGTATGCTACTGTGTGCAATATGCTTGCTAAGTCAGGCAATATTAATCACAAGTATCTAAAACCAGGTGATTCAGATAATAAGGCTGTTATTGTAATTACTGCAAACAGAGGTCTTGCAGGTGGCTATAACACAAACATTACGAAACTGATTACAAGCAGTGATGTAATTACAAGAGATAATGCCCGACTTTACACAATTGGAAGAAAGGGCAAGGAGATTCTTGAAAGAAAGAATTTTCAGGTCGTATGCGACTACTCAGATGTAATTAATGAACCAATGTATTCAGATGCAATAAGCATTTGCAATGAAGTGCTGAAAGCATATACGGATGGAGAGATTGGCGAAATCTATCTTGCATATACAAGCTTTAAGAATACAGTTGTACATGAACCTAAGCTTATTAAGCTGCTTCCTGTTGAAGCGGGTGATATGAAGACTGATAATGCAGAAGACCCTACTCCTATGAATTATGAACCGGAGGAAGAGGATGCATTGAATGTAATTATTCCAAAGTATGTATGCAGCCTGATTTACGGTGCATTAGTCGAAGCAGTTGCCAGTGAGAATGGCGCGAGAATGCAGGCTATGGATAATGCTACAAGTAATGCCGATGACATGATCTCGAGTCTGTCACTGAAGTTCAATAGAGCCCGTCAGGCTGCTATTACACAGGAACTGACAGAGATTATTGCAGGCGCTGAAGCAATAAATTAAACTTAAGGAGTGAGAAGATGGCAGAAAAAAATATTGGTAAAATCACTCAGATTATCGGAGCTGTACTTGATATTAAGTTCAGCGATGGCAACTTACCAGAGATTCACTCAGCAATCAATATCAAAACCAAAGAGGGCGGAAAGCTTGTTGTTGAAGTTTCACAGCACCTTGGTGATGATGTTGTAAGATGTATCGCCATGGGACCAACAGATGGTCTTATTCGTGGTATGGAAGCTGAGGATACAGGAGCACCAATTTCAGTTCCTGTTGGTGAGAATACTTTAGGACGTATATTCAATGTCCTTGGTGATGCAATCGATAACAAACCAGCTCCACAGGTAGAAGAGTATTTACCTATTCATAGAAAAGCTCCAGCATTTGAAGAGCAGTCTACTTCAACAGAAATCCTCGAAACAGGTATTAAGGTTGTTGATTTACTTTGTCCTTATCAGAAGGGTGGTAAAATCGGTCTGTTTGGTGGTGCAGGTGTAGGTAAGACAGTTCTTATTCAGGAGCTGATTAGAAATATCGCTACTGAGCATGGTGGATATTCAGTATTCACAGGTGTTGGTGAGCGTACAAGAGAGGGTAACGATCTGTACCATGAGATGATGGAATCAGGCGTTATTAATAAAACAACAATGGTATTCGGACAGATGAACGAACCACCAGGAGCTAGAATGAGAGTTGGTCTTACAGGACTGACTATGGCTGAGTATTTCCGTGATAAAGGTGGTAAGGATGTACTTCTTTTCATCGATAATATCTTCAGATTTACACAGGCTGGTTCTGAGGTTTCGGCTTTACTTGGTCGTATGCCATCAGCCGTTGGTTATCAGCCAACACTACAGACAGAGATGGGTGCTCTTCAGGAGCGTATCACATCAACAAAGAATGGATCTATTACATCAGTTCAGGCTGTATATGTACCTGCCGATGATTTAACGGATCCGGCTCCAGCAACAACATTTGCCCATCTGGATGCGACAACAGTACTTTCACGTTCAATCGTAGAACTTGGTATATATCCTGCAGTTGATCCTTTGGAATCAACATCAAGAATTCTTGATCCTAGAATTGTAGGTGAGGAACATTACAAGGTTGCACGAGGCGTGCAGGAAATCCTTCAGAAATACAAAGAATTGCAGGATATCATAGCGATACTTGGTATGGATGAGCTTTCAGAGGATGATAAACTTGTTGTAGCCAGAGCAAGAAAGGTTCAGAGATTCTTATCACAGCCATTCTTCGTTGCAGGACAGTTCACAGGTCTTGAAGGACGTTACGTTCCTTTGAATGAAACAATTCAGGGCTTTAAAGAGATTCTTGAAGGAAAGCATGATGATATTCCTGAAAGTTATTTCCTTAATGCAGGTAATATTGACGATGTTCTTGCAAAGGTTAAATAGGTGTAGCTTATGGCAGAAGGAAAATTCAAATTAAAGATTATATCACCAGACAGAGTATTCTTTGAAGATGATATAGACATGGTTGAATTGACAACTAGTGAAGGTGAGATAGGAATATATGCTCAGCATATCCCATTAACTGCAGTAGTTGAACCATGTGCAGTTCATATTCATATGAATGGTGAGATTAAGAAAGCTGCCGTTCATTCAGGATTTGTTGAGATCTTAAAAGATCAGGTCACAGTTCTTGCAGAGATTGCAGAGTGGCCGGAAGAGATTGATATAAACAGAGCCAATGAAGCGCGAATCAGAGCGGAGAGAAGATTAAACAGCCATGATTCTAATGTCGATACATTAAGAGCTGAGATGGCATTGAAGAGATCAATAGCACGAATTAAAGCTGTAGACTAGACATAGAATCAAATAAATATATGAATAAACTCCCATCAAGTGGTAATACTTTGTGTAAATCACTTGAAGGGAGTTTTTTTATGAGTAAAAGAAGTACATTTCGATGGATAGCAATATTCTTTTGTTTTGGCTTGTGGATTTATACAGCAATAACGGCATTGACAGGTAACGCAAAAGACAAAGAGGGACGGGTCGTCACAGCATTTACCAAGGCAAAATGTATTGACTGTAAAAGCAATATTGGTGCTTTTGGACAATATGGAGTGCTCTATCTTAACGATAATGCTAAAGAAACCATTCTAAGGGATATGGCAAAAAAAATTGGGATTAATAATTATATAATAAGCAAAGATGAGGAAGAAAATATCAGTACAATGCAGCTTACACAGACGGCAAAGAACGGTGAGGTCGTATTGAAGGTAATTACGGTTGAACGAGCTGTTGAGAGCAGCGTAATTGAGGCGAGACAATATATAAGTATTGAGATTGGGCTGAACTCTTCCACAGAGGGTACGCTAGCATATGAGAAGATAGTGAAGGATATAATCAAAGGTTTTGGAATTGACACTCAGGTTACGGTAACAATGTCAGGCGCAATTAACGGAAAATTAGACAGTGCACTGAAAGATGTTGTCAAAGATGATATTCTTGAGGAACTAGATGCCAAAGTTGTGTCGGAACAGTGTAATGATGAACTTTACACCGTATATGCGTATACGGATAACATTGATGATTATGTATCAATGGCATCAAGCAAGATTAATTTGAATCTATCGATGAGTTATAATGAAGAGAAGGATATAACGGAAGTTGTGCTGGCAACACCGCTTAACAGTCAGCCGGATTAAATGCTGATAACATTATGAACTTACCTGCATATACTATTATATATTAACATAATAGGAGCAAAAGCAATGTATGGAAATACAGGTATGTGGGATATATATAATCCGCTAATGGCGCAGGAATGGGCGGACACAGATAAAAGGATTCGTGAATATGAGACTGTCAAAGAGATGTACCCTGAGTCGATGCAGTTCATAGCGCAGTGTGTAAGCGACGAGTGTGACAAATACGAGTATGCAGCCAGTTTTATCTATGATGAATATCCAGACCGTTTTCAGTTAGAGAGAATGGTAAAACGTATAGAGAAAAAAGTGAGAGAAGAAGACGCATTAGTACAAAAAGAAGGCGATTCTGTTGAAGATATTCAGGCAACTTCCCTGAACCTTTGGATGATGTTATTCGAATATTGCTGTATAATGAAATCTATGGGAGAAGATGCAGAAATTGCAGGCGTAGATGGTAACGGAATTAAATAATATATATAGATGTAAGTCTAGTAGACCTATAAGGCTGTGATTATAAGCAGTTTTATAGGTTTTTCTATTAGATTTTACATTTCTTTGCTTGTAGTTTCGGGTAAAAGATATTACAATAGAAGTGATACGTAAAAGTAATAAATAAGAGTTTAACTCTGTGGAATGGAGTAATAGTGAGATTAGATATAGATGAGTTCCTTGATGAACTTTTGGATGAGAATTTGATAGATATTATGATAAGTAATGCAAGACATAAGGATGGAACTTTAAAGGTGAAGATTCGTCCTGTAATGATTAAAAATCAATGTATGTTTCAGGTTACGGAATATGTGGGTACAAAAGTTCTTCATAATAATTATGAAAAAGAAGCATTGAGTAATGAGATAATAAGAATGCTAAGAGAAGATTTCAAACAGGCACAGTTTAATAGCGGCAAAGGAACAGGAACAGTTCTTTCTGGAAAGAATGGTAATATGACTGTAAATTATAAGAAGAATCCGAAGTTTGGTGGATGTGCCTGCGACCTTAGAGTGCTTGCTCATAATAAAACAAAACGATATATACTTGAAGAGGGCAAACCAGTTGATTTTCTAATTGATCTTGGCGTTATGACTGTAGAAGGAAAAGTTGTAAAAGCAAAGTATGACAAATTCAAACAGATTAATCGTTTCCTTGAATTTATTGAGGATATAATTCCACAGTTAGAAAAGGATAAGGATAGACAACAGACAATTATTGATTTTGGATGTGGTAAATCATATCTTACATTCGCAATGTATTACTATCTGAAGATTTTAAAAGGCTATGATATAAGAGTCATTGGACTTGATCTAAAAGAAGATGTTATTGATACATGCAACAAATTAAAAGAACGTTATGGATACGATAATCTTAATTTCCTTGTTGGTGATATAGCATCTTATAAAGATGTTGACAAGGTTGACATGGTTGTTACATTACATGCCTGCGATACAGCAACGGATTATGCATTATATAAGGCAGTTACCTGGGGCGCAAAGGTTATTCTTTCGGTTCCATGCTGTCAGCATGAGGCGAATAGAACTATTGCTTGTGATGAATTAGCACCTGTTATGAAGTATGGAATTCTAAAAGAAAGATTTGCGGCAATTGCAACTGATGCAATTAGAGCAGAAGTACTAACAAGAGAAGGCTATAAGACGCAGATCCTGGAATTTATCGATATGGAACATACACCAAAGAATCTATTGATTAGAGCAGTAAAAGAGAATGGTAAAACATCAGGTGCGTTAGCATCAACAACACAGAATAATCTAACTCAGATGGAAGAATTATTGAATGTTGATATTACACTGGAACAACTTTTTCGAGGAGATATTCAGTAAATAAATCGAGGTAACTATGAAATTCAAAGAAGTTAAAACTATAAAAGCAGTAATTATTGTGATGGCGCTTGTAGCGACAATGATAATAACATATGTGTCAATGGCTATGGAAACTGTAGAGCCTGTAACAACCACAATGGAAGAGGCCTCTCTTCCTGTTGTTATGATACAGTCAGACAAAGGTACAATGTATAATAGAATGTTTGGCTATACCTCAGAGATAGATGCGAGTCTGATGCGTGAAAGCGTAACACCGCTTCCTACTGATAATAAGCTGGCAATAGCAATTGATACCTATGGACAGAATATTAAGACTCTTTCGTATAAAGTACGTAAGGCTGACAGTGGTGATTTGATAGAGAATACATCTGTTAAGAATTACACAGAGGAAGATAATAGAGTTACAGCTGTTCTTAATATAAAGAATATGATTGAGAATGATACAGAATATATTCTTGAAATCAATCTTTCAACAGAATCTGAAAGCTCAATTAGTTACTATAGCAGAATGATTAGCACTGCTAATATTGGACTTGATGCGAAGCTTTCATTTGTATTGGACTTTAATCAATATACATTTGACAGTGAGAATCTTGATAAGATATCTTCATGGCTTGAATCAAAATCATCAGCAGATAATTCTAATTATGGTAAAGTTAATATTAATTCATCAAGATATCAAGTTGGATGGGGAAGTCTTAATCCTGTTGTAATATCAGATATTGTGCCAACAATTACGGATATAGGAAGTGAGATTGCATCAATACATCTTGCATACAAGGTTGCAACACCTGGTACTGACGGTGTATATGATACATATAATGTCAGTGAATATTACCGTATCAGGCAGACTACTTCGACAATGTATCTGCTCAACTACGAGCGAGAGACTAACCAGATATTCGATTGCAGGAATGATGTAATAAGTGCTGCAAAACTTAACATTGGTATTAGAAGTGATGACAATGTTACTGCAATATGCGATGACAAGCAGGTATATACAGCATTTATCAATGAAGGTAATCTGTGGCTTATTGATACAAAAGAGAATGTATTTACAGAAGTATTCTCGTTCGAAAGTGCGGATACGGATAATCTGCGAGAATCGTATAATAAGCATCAAATCAAGATAATGAAGGTTTCAACTGAGGGTAATGTTGATTTTATATGTTATGGATATATGAACCGCGGTGAACATCAGGGTGAAATCGGAGTATCTTTATTAGGATATAATTACAAGGATAATATTGTTGAGGAGAAGCTGTTTGTTCCTGTAACAGTGCCATATGAGAGTATGGTTGAGAAGGTTGGACAGATTGCATACATTAACAGCAATAATATATTCTACTGCCTGATTGATAACAGTATGTATTCGATTGATTTAACTAGTATGGAAACCATGAAAGAGATAGATGTCATGGAGGATGGAACATATTGTGTATCTAACGATGGTAAAAGGATCGCTTATAACCTGAGTGATTCGACTAATCCATCGGCGAGCGTAAGAGTTATTGATATGGAGAGTGGAAGTGAGCATAGGATTGATGCGGCTGAGGGTGATTACATCAAATGCCTTGGCTATATCGATAATGATTTGGTCTATGGAGTTGCGCATGCAGAGGATGTGTTTGCGGATATTACGGGCAATGCTGTTTTCCCAATGCACACAATGTATATAGCCGGAAGTGATTATGAGATCCTTAAGGAATATCACGTTGATGGCATGTATGTAACGGCAATTGAAGTTGATGGACTTAGAATTAATATTAGCAGAGCTGTAAAGTCTGCAGGCGGAAGCTTTGAGAGTGCAGCTATGGATCAGATTATCAGTAAGGATGAAAGCAGTAAAGATGCAGGAATTTCAGTTAGCACAACTGAAAGCGAGGTGCGTAAGAAGCAGGTTGTCTTACAGCTTTCAGCATCAATTGAGGACATCAATGATATAACGATGAGAGCTTCAAAGGAAGTAACATTTACGGAGAGAAAAGATGCTACGATTGATGTAACATTTGCCAATGAAGGCCGCTATTATGTATATGGTTTTGGCGATTTTAAGGGTAGTTATACTAGTCTGGGTAATGCTGTATCAAAAGCCAATGAAGTATATGGTGCAGTTGTTAATAATAAATCACAGTTCTTGTGGAAGAGATATAAAGACACTTCTGCAGCTGTAAGGAATATAAGTGGTGGCGGTACAGGTACAGACCAGTCGTTGATTGAAAGCATAAGGATTCTTCTTGGATTCTCAGGAAGTGAAGTAGATATTGAAGGAATGTTGGCAGAGGGGAAATCAGCAATTGATATAATTAATCAGGCAACATCAGGTAATGCATTAAATCTGCGAGATACTACACTTGATACTGTACTGTATTATGTATATTCGGGTATTCCGGTAATTGCAAAGAATGGCGATAATTCATATGTGTTATTGGCACAATATGATTCAACTAATGTAGTATATTATGACACGGCGACAGGTCAGTATGTTACAAAGCCACTTACAGATGCGGCGAAGATATTTGCCCAATGGGGGAATATTTTCCTGACATACAGGAGGTAATTGATGCGTTTTATTCATATGGCTGACATTCATCTTGGAATGGCACCGGACAGTGGTAAAAACTGGTCAGCACAGCGTAAGGAAGAGATGTGGGAAACCTTTAGGAGATGCATTGAGGAGGCTCATGAAGAAGAGATAGATCTTGTACTTATAGCGGGAGATTTGTTTCATGGAGAACCTCAGCTTAGACAGCTTAAGGAGCTTAACTATATATTCAAGAAGGCTGATCCGGTTGAAATTGTACTTATTGCTGGCAATCATGATTATATTAGTAGTACATCCGCATATAGAGAGATTGAGTGGTGCGATAATGTACACATGCTTATGAGTGATGACACATCGTATATATATATACCACATATTAATACATGCGTTCAGGGCTTTAGTTATCATAAAAGAGAGATTATATTACCTTTGATTGATGATATGCAGCCTGCGGGAAAATCAAGATATAATGATGCAATACAGATACTTGTTGCACATGGTGGAGATTCGGCACATATACCGATTGATTATAAAAAACTAGAGAATAGTGGATTTGAATATGTGGCTTTAGGGCATATTCATAAGAGAAGCGGTGGCAGAAACTGGTCATACAGTGGTTCCCTTGAACCAACAGATCGTAATGATATTGGACAAAAGGGATATATACTTGGAGAGATTGATGGTGTTACAAAGGAATTGTCATACAGCTTTGTTGCTTGTAGTAAGAGGCAGTATGTTACACTAAAGTTCAGGTGCTTGAAGAGTCACACAAGCCACGAGGTCGCGGATATGATTCGCAAAAAGATATATGAACTCGGAGAGTTTAATATATATACAATTGAGTTAACAGGTACCAGACATATGGGTATGGAAGGAATGCTTCTACATCTGCTTAGTGACCTTAGTATTATTGAGATTATTAATAATACGGATGTGGAATATGATTACGATAAATTACGAATAGACATGAAAGGGACCATCGTTGAGGAAGTGATTGAACAGATAGGTGAGAACCAGCAGGCATTGCAATATGCTGTTAGCGCCTTAATGTCCACCATGGACTAGGTGAGCAAAAGGAGACAAATCTTGAAGATAGAATATCTTAACGTTAATCATTTTGGAAAGCTGAATAATAAGGAACTTGAATTTAAGGACGGTATTAATGTTGTCAAGGGTAATAATGAATCCGGAAAGACGACAATATATACATGTATCAAATCAATGTTTTTTGGCGCAGAACGCTTGAGAGGAAGAGCGGCAAGCACGGATGAATACTCACTCTATGAACCATGGGATAATCCTGGATATTATCAGGGCAGCATGGAATTAGAGGTAAGCGGCAAAGAGTATAGAATCGATAGAACATTTGCAAAGAATAATAAGAATGTAACATTCACAGACAGAACTGCAGGAATGGTTATTAATACTGATGCTGAGGATATTAGTGCACTTATGCCGGAACTGTCAATGGATATGTATATGAGTACATGTGGTATGTCGCAGGGACAGATAAAGGTTGATGATTTAATTGAAAAGTTGAATTTGTCAGCATCGGCTGATATAGATGTGCCTAGAGCATTGGAGCTTCTTACAACACAGCGTAAAGATTATGAAGAGAAGATTAAGGCTTTGCAGATGGAGTCTTTGACAAGCAAGATTCAGGTATTTGAAGGTGTAGAGGAGCAACTTAAAGTACTGTCAAAGGAAGAGAAGAGTGTTAATGCGCAGATTAGTGATATTACTAAGAGTAAGAAGGCTTTGAATGAAGCACAGAAAGTAGCAATAACAGATGAAAAGAAAAAAACAACGTTACCAATTGCTATGCATGATGCCTTGGTTTTAGCGGGTTTTGTTCTTTCAATGGCTCATTTTATATGGGGTTTTGGAGAAAGCTGGGTACTTATTATTGCAGTTGTATTATTCATGGCAGGAATATTTGGTGTAATTAAGAATGGCAGAAAGAATGTCAAGGATATAAAAGATGATTATGACTGTAGAAACTTTAAGATAGATTCAGAAGGTCACGTAATTGAGAGCACGGAAGTGGCTGAGCTGTATACAAAGCTTGATGATGTGGTTAGAAGAATGGATGTTTTGCGTGCAAATCTTGAGAAAAAGCAGGAGTATACAGAGCAGCTTGAGAATGCTTATCATGAAGCGGAGCTTGCTAATAACGAGCTTGAAGCTATTAATACAGCGATTGCTGCAATCAGAATGGCGTCTAAGAATATTCAGGGAAGCTTTGGTGAAGAGCTTAACAGTCTTGCTTCTGAGTACATAAGTAGATTTACTCGTGGAAAATATGACAACATTCGTGTGCATAATAATATGAAGGTCGAAGTTACAGAGGATGACAAAGTTGTTAATATGACATCCTTAAGTTATGCAACAAAGGAGCAGATAAAATTAAGCATTCGTTTGGCTGCAAGCAGGCTGGTATTTGGCGAAGAACTTATGCCGATTTTACTTGATGAATCATTATCGAATTTTGACGATTCAAGGCTTGAAGATACGCTGCTTTCATTAGCTGCTATGGGTAATCAGGTGATAGTATTCACTTGCCATAACCGTGAAAGCGATATCTTAGCCGCCAATAAAGTAGCTTATAATCTGATTGAACTGGACTAGTTGATTAGGAGATTGGTGTCCATGAGCAACAATAAGAAAACACATAAACGTAAGAAGATGCGCAAATGGGTAAAGGTATTACTTGCTATTCTAGGCTCGCTGCTTGGAATAGCAATTATACTTTCTATTCCTATATTCGCAAAGATTGCAAAACTTAAAAAAGACGCAACAAGTATGGTGTGGTCAACTACTGACAGTATATTTCGTGAGAGTAAAACTACTTTGATATATGATACTAATGGCAATGAGATTGCTACGATGCAGAATGGGAAAATGCTGTATTACCTTGACTACAGTGAGATACCTGATACGATTGCTAATGCGTTCGTTGTAATGGAAGACCGTAAGTTCTTTGAACATAGTGGAATCGATTACATGGCAATTGGCAGGGCTGTTATTGCTAATTATACAAGTAAGTCAATAGCTCAAGGTGCCAGTACAATAACACAGCAGCTTGCAAGGAATATATATCTTACACAGGATGTTACATGGGAACGTAAGATAGAAGAGATGTTTATCGCTAGGGAATTAGAGAAGAGATATACTAAGAATCAGATACTGGAATACTATCTTAACAATATATATTTTGCTAATGGATATTATGGTGTTGAGGCAGCAGCCAAAGGCTATTTCAATCGTTCAGTAAAAGAATTGTCATTATCGGAGTTAGCATTTCTTGCAGCAATTCCTAATAATCCATCGCGTTATGATCCTATTGAACATTATGATAATACGATGTCAAGACGTAATCTTATATTAGGCCAGATGCTGCAGGAGAAGATGATTTCTTCATCGCAGTATTATGATGCAATTGAAAAGGTCGTTGAGATAACGCAGCCTGAAAAGAGCATTAATAATTATGTAGAGACCTATGTTAGACATAGTGCTACAGAGAGCTTGATGGAGGCTGGTGGATTCACATTCGTGTATGATTTTGACAGTGAGGCATCATATAACAGCTATATGGATAGATATTATGATGTATATTCACAATGTCAGGAAAAGCTTTTCTCGGGTGGATACAGTATATACACTTCTATTGATATGGATGCACAGCAAAAACTGCAGCAGTCAATTGATGAAAATCTTGCTGATTTTACAGCATTAAGTGATGAAGGCATCTATAAGATGCAGGGTGCGGCAACATGTATTGATAATGTAACGGGCAATGTTGTGGCTATTGTTGGTGGCAGAAGTCAGGAACTAAAGGGATATACGCTGAATCGTGCATATCAGAGCTTTAGACAGCCTGGTAGTTCGATAAAACCTTTATCTGTATATACACCATATCTGATGCTTGGTAATACACCAGATACGAAGGTTGTAGATGAACCAATCAAGGATGGACCAGCTAATGCAGATGAGACATATGCTGGAGAAATTACTCTTCGTCAGGCGGTATCGTGGTCAAAGAATACAGTAGCGTGGAAGATATATTCTGGACTTACACCACAGGTTGGATTATCTTTCTTATATAAGATGCAGTTTAAGAAGGTATATGTTGACAAGGATAAAGCAGCTGGAGCACTTGGAGGTTTTACATATGGTGTTACTACAGAGGAGATGGCAGGAGCTTATTCAACTATCAATAATGATGGTGTCTATAGAACGACTACATGTATTAAGAGAATTATTAATGCTTCAGGTGCAACAGTAATTGATATGACATATAGAGGCGTTAATGTATATAATTCAAAGGCAACAAGAGATATGACGGATATGCTTACTACTGTAGTAAAGGAAGGAACAGGAACACAGGGATATTTTGATAGTGCAGCAATAGCAGGTAAAACAGGTACTACGAATGATAATAAAGATGCGTGGTATTGTGGATATTCGGCATATTATACAACCTGTGTATGGATAGGATTTGATATACCAGAGCCAATACCTGATTCAAGTTATTACAGTGCAATTATATGGAAGCAGTTTATGCAGAAAATGCATGAGAATCTCCCACGAATTGAATTCGAAGCTTATTATAACAAATACGAAGAGGAATTAAAAAAACAAAAAGAAGAGGAAGCTGCAGCGGAACAGGCAAGTAAAGAAGCAGTTGAGAAACAGTCGGCTGAGCAGGAATCAATTGCGGAATCAATTGCTGCATCAATTGCATCGCAGCAGAGCAGCCAGGAGGCTAGTCAAAATAGTCAAAGCAGTCAAAGTAATCAGAATGACCAGTCTCAACCAACGACGGGACAGTCAGGTGGAACATCACAGCCGCAATCAACACCAACATCACAACAGCAGCTGCAATCAAAACCACAAACTCAGACTCAACCAGCTTCACGACCAGGAGAGTGGGATGCTGATACAAGTGGAATGGGAGATAAGGATGCAGGATAATAAAAGAACGACTTCGAATGTAACCTAACGAAGTCGTTCTTTTTCTATCTTTTATTATAATATAATTAATGTGAAGATATTATTTGTTGTTATATTTTGCATTGTATTCGTTGATTCTTGCCTGAATTCTTTCAACTGGACTTAACAGATTACTAATTGAAGAATCATGGTTTAATGTATCAACAATAAGAGCGATATATTTGCTCATATCAACACTTATATACCATGGTTTTGTAAGTAATTCTTCTGACTGGTATACAAGGTTAGTAGTAAGAACTCTGTCAATAATTCCATTCTCATATGCTTCATCGAATTTCTTTAAGCCGTTAGTGAAAAGTCCGAATGTACTTAAACAGAATACTCTTCTTGCTTTACGTCTCTTAAGCTCAGTAGCAACGTCAATCATACTTTCACCAGATGAAATCATATCATCGATAATCATAACATCTTTGCCTTCAACGTTAGCACCAAGGAATTCATGGGCAACGATTGGATTACGTCCGTTAACAATCTTAGTGTAATCACGTCTCTTGTAGAACATACCCATATCAATACCAAGTACGTTAGCAAGATATACAGCACGTCCCATACCACCCTCATCAGGGCTGATCATCATCATATGCTCACTGTCAATCTGCAGATCTTCTACATTAAGAAGAAGATATTTGATGAACTGGTAAGAAGCCTGAACTGTTTCAAATCCCTTTAATGGAATTGCGTTCTGTACACGAGGATCATGAGCATCGAATGTGATAATGTTATCAACACCCATATTAGTTAATTCCTGAAGTGCAATTGCACAGTCAAGAGATTCTCTGCCTGTACGTTTATGCTGTCTGCTTTCATATAAGAAAGGCATAATAACTGTAATTCTTCTTGCTTTACCACCTACAGCGGCAATAATTCTTTTAACATCCTGATAGTGATCATCAGGTGACATATGATTCTGGTATCCACAGAGTGAATAAGAGAGGCTATAGTTACATACGTCAACCATAATGTATAAATCATATCCACGGACAGATTCGTTAATAACTGCTTTACCTTCACCTGAACCAAATCTAGGTGTCTTTGCATCAACAATATAAGAGTCTCTCTTATATCCGGCAAATGCTAATGTTGTTGTATGATCGTTAGTTCTTTGTTCTCTCCAGTCAACAAGGTACTGATTAACTTTCTCTCCGAGTTTTGAGCAGCTTGCTGTTGGGATAATTCCTAATGTACCAACTGGTATAGTTTCAAGATGACGTTCGTCGCGTGGCATAGATAATTCCTCCGTTGTGTTATAATTTCTATTTTATGAAGTGATGGTCAAATAATAATTTTGACACTTTATACATAATAATGATTCTGCAAATAAGCAAACATTATAAATATATCATTATAAAAAAATAAGTCAAGGTTATAAAAGCATTTTCTAAAAAAAATAATGTAAATTTTAAAAAAAGTATATTATAACCACTTCTTTTGAAGTCGTATGTCTTTGCCATAGAACTTCAATAATTTGTATGAGCTTGATATCCTTGAGAATACACGCTCTGAATATGTATTGCTCAGTTCCTTTATTGAAAGGTTGGTTGATATTATTGTAGATTTCTGCTTGAGGATTCGTTCATTAATGCAATAGAATAATTTGGAATTAGTGAATGAGTTGCTTAGTTCGGTACCCAAATCATCAATTATAAGTAAATCACAGTCTATAATATAATCGCTCATAGTCTCATTATCTGCATAGACACGCTCTTTGGAAAAATCATGACTTGCAAATATATCAAAAAGTTCAATAGCTGTAAGATAAATTACACTATGAGATGTCTTAAGCAATTCACTTGCAATACAGTTAGAAAGGAAGGTCTTTCCAATTCCGGTATCACCATAAAAAAGAAGATTAGAAAACTCTGAATCAAAAGTATCAATAAAATTATGGCATATTGATACAATGTTCTGCATATTATTATAAGGTGTGAGTCCTGTAGCCTGATCAGGTCCTTCTTTTGAATACCAGTCATAAGAAAAGGTATCAAAGTTCTCAGTATTAATTATATTCTTAAGATTCGACTGCATATATAGAAGATCAACAACCTTCTTTTTAAAACAAGCGCAAGGTCTTTTGTCAACGTATCCGGAATCATGGCATTGCGGGCAATCGTATATCTCAGATAGATAGTCGGCTGGATAATTATATTCAGACATTAGCTTTTCTTTTTCTTCAATAAGTAGATTGAGCTGTTTGTTATATGATTCAAAAGCGCCTTTCCCACCCTGTATAATCAATGGAGCAGTAGATGACGAGAGATCAATAATCTTGTCCTCAATCTGTTTTATCTGGGGACATCTAGAATAGACTTCTGCGCGTCGATCTTCCAACAGATGCTGGTTCTTAATCTTAATTAAACTGTATATACGCATAATAGCATTATGCTGTGAATTTGTAAGTGACATATTCTAGACCTCCGTGGGTTATACATTGTTGCTTAACAGCTGCTTCTCTAATTCATCGTAGTCATATGTACGCTGCTCAAAATTATTAAATTTGTTGTTTGCAGCCGGCTTTGCAGTTCTTGTAGTTGCTTTCTGACTTGCTTTGGCAGCTTTGTTCATTGCATATTCCTTATCAAGCTGTTCTAATTCACTGAGGCGCTTCACATTGGCGGCGCGCCATTTGGTGAGAATTGAATCAGCATATTCAAAGCTTGGCTGGTGAGTGGCCTGAAGTGTACGGTTACAGGCTTCTATAATCATCTCAGAACTAAAACAATAGCAATCATTCCACTTATTAATATAGTCCATCTCTTTCTTGCCTGGATTACGGCTTGAAAGACCGAAAGCTTTCATGATTGAAAATGTATTGTTGTTGTATGTATTAGATATCTCTTTAGCTTCCGATACAGACTTAACACCGGCCTCAGCCCAGTTAAGAGCAACTTTTTCAATGTATCGCATACTTTTGTGTTCCTTTGAAACACAAAGCTCAATGAGATATTCAATTAAATCAGATGGAAACTTAAGCGTTGCGTAAAAATATATAATTGTATTAGTCTCAGTTGAAGTAAGTGTCTTACCTAAGTACTTCTGTGATATGTATAACAACTGTTTGAGCTCGCTTTCCTGGGCAAATGCTTTTAACTGTGCAGACGTATAGGTTGGCTTTTTAAACTGTTCAGAAATAGAAGGTGTCTCTATAACTGGAATATTGACGGGAATATCATCGGTATTATCATCAGATATATCCGTTGTATCAACAGTAGCAGAAGTAGCTGCAATTGTTGAATCTAATGCTGCATGGGATACGGCAGAATCTGTAATCTTAATTGATACAATATCCTTTCCGTTAGTATCAAATCCAAGCTCTAATAAACCTGTGTTATTCCAGTACTTAAGTGCTCGAATCACATCATTCTCTGTATGGTTGAATGTATCGGCAAGATAATTAACGGAAAGCGATACCCTGTTAGTGTTAAGACAGCGAATAAGATATACATAAATCTTTACAAATTCACCGTTAGCAGAAGGCATATAATTATCTATAAAATCATTACTTAAAAAAGTGTATCCAGATGGACTTTGTGAGCTAAGCGTAATCGTGTTCATATGGTGCCTCATTTCTATAATAATAGCTTTATAATTCGTTCAATAATCGAGTGTAGGCACATTATAACACGAAAGATTTAGTTTGCAAATAGCAACAAATATACACATATGTTATTGTGGAAAGTGTGGATAATGTGGATAACATTACGAAAATCAAGCAAATATGGACAAACCCCGAATAAAAAAATCCACATAAAAATAAGGAGTTATCCCTAATTTTATGTGGATAATGTGGATAAGTATGGGGAAACATGCGTTCCGTATGTGGAAAAGTGTCTATTTCAGCAAATCTTCTCCTATTTTGTATACGTCACCAGCACCCATAGTTATCAACAAATCACCGTTGATACAATTTTTTAATAAAAATTTTTCGATTTCTTCAAATGATGAAAAATAGTAGCATTCTGTTCCTGATTTTTTGAGTTCGTCGAGCAGTGTCTTTGAACTTACACCAAGATTATCGGTTTCTCGTGCAGCATAGATATCTGCAAGGACCACCTTATCTGCATGTGAAAGTGCAGCAGCAAATTCAGGCAGCAGTAATTTGGTTCGTGAATATGTGTGTGGCTGGAATACGCACCATATATTCTCATGTGGAAAATGCTTTGCTGACTCAAGGGCTGCGTTGATTTCGTCAGGATGATGTGCATAGTCATCTACGACAGTAATTCCATTAACGTGGCCTTTTAACTGAAAACGACGCTGTGTTCCGGAAAAAGTAAGAAGTCCATTCTTAATTGTATCCAAGTCAAAACCTAGACGAATTCCAGCAGCAACAGCAGCTAGTGAGTTATATACATTATGAAGACCAGGAACCTTTAATGTAATTGTTCCAGAGGCCTGACCTTTAATAAGCAGGGTATATGAACAGCAGCCGAATTCATCATATGTAATATCAGCGGCTGAATACATACTCTTTGCGGGGTCTGAACCAACTGTGATTACTTCACAGCATTTGTCATTATAAAAATATGCAAAGTTCTCGATGTCACTATTGATAATTAAGGTACCATTATCTGGTAGAAGTTCAACAAATTTCTTGAATGAGTGACGTATGTCATCAAGGTCTTTGAAGAAATCCAAGTGATCTTCACAGACATTAAGAATTATGTTCATTGTTGGCTTGAATGATAGGAAGCTGTTCGTGTATTCGCAGGCTTCGGTAAGGAATATATCGGAGCTTCCGACTCTTACGTTGCCGCCGATACTGTCGAGGATACCACCAACTGATATTGTAGGGTCAGCCTTAGCAGCCAGCAAGATGTGCGTAATCATGGAAGTTGTTGTTGTCTTTCCATGAGTTCCGGCAACATTAATAGCTACGGGATAGTTTGACATAATCTGTCCTAGAAGCTCAGCTCTTGTCATTGTTGGAATCCCTAATGACTTTGCAGCTACAAGTTCTGGATTATCAGGGTGAATTGCCGCTGTATACACAACAAGGTCAATTGTTTTTGTAATGTTTGAAGCTTCTTGTACATAAGCTATATTACAGCCGTCTTTTTCAAGTTCTTGTGTAAGCTCAGAAGCTTTTGAATCAGAACCTGATATATTGAAGCCTTCCTTTATAAGAATCTTAGCAAGACCGCTCATACTGATACCGCCGATGCCAATAAAATATACATGGATTGGTTGGTTGAAATTAATTTTATACATTAGATGTCACAACCCTTTCTTATTTAATGAGTCTATATATTAATATAGTGAATTTTTAGGTAAATGTTATTGAAAAAATTCCTATATTAATTATAACCACATATTTATAAAATTCAAATGTTTTATTGTATTTATATTAAATAGGTAAAAAAGGACGTGAGTAAATACTCATGATTATGAAAAAAAACTAATAATTGTATAAGAAGAAACAATGGTTGAAGAGATTATTGCAAACAATAGAAACAATTTATGGGAAATATTGAGGGTATTTTGTATACAATATAAAAATTGTAAACAAAAATGTCATTTTATATCAAAAAAAATGTAAAACTGCTTTAATTTGGATGTATTTTATGTTATAATCATTACAATAATAAACAGTAATAATTAACCTATTTAGACTAGATTGTAGAAGGCATGGAGGTTTAGCATGATTAAAAAAGAGATGATTGCCATGTTGTTGGCAGGAGGACAAGGCAGCAGACTTGGAGTTCTTACATCTAAGGTTGCAAAGCCAGCAGTTGCTTTTGGTGGAAAGTATAGAATTATTGATTTCCCTCTTAGCAATTGTATTAACTCGGGGGTGGATACAGTTGGTGTTTTGACACAGTATCAACCACTAAGGTTGAATACACATATAGGAATAGGAATTCCTTGGGATCTTGATCGTAATGTTGGTGGCGTAACAGTGCTTCCTCCATATGAGAAGAGTACAAGCAGTGAGTGGTATACAGGTACAGCGAATGCCATATATCAGAATCTTGAATATATGGAGACATATAATCCTGACTATGTATTGATATTATCTGGAGATCATATCTATAAGATGGATTATAAAATCATGCTGGATTATCATAAGGCTAATAATGCAGATATTACTATCGCAGCTATGCCAGTACCAATTGAAGAGGCAAGTAGATTTGGTATTGTAGTTGCCTCTTCTGATAATAGAATAACAGATTTTCAGGAAAAACCAGCAGAACCAAAGAGTAATCTTGCTTCAATGGGTATATATATATTCAGCTGGAAAGTATTGAAAGAAGCATTAATTAAGTTAAAGAATCAGAATGAATGTGATTTTGGAAAGCATGTTATTCCTTATTGTTTTGAGAACAATAAGAGAATATTTGCTTATGAATATAATGGATACTGGAAGGACGTAGGTACTCTTAGTTCATATTGGGAAGCTAATATGGAATTAATTGATATTATTCCTGTGTTTAATCTATATGAAGAGTTTTGGAAGATATATACTAAGACAGATTCACTTCCACCTCAGTACATATCTGCAGATTCATATATTGAGAAGAGTATTATTGGAGAAGGAACAGAGGTATATGGTTCAATAATTAATTCAGTAATTGGTTCAGGCGTGGTAATTGAGGAAGGTGCAGAGGTTCGTGATTCAATTGTAATGCAGGGAACTGTTATTGGTAAGAATTGTCACATAACTAAAGCTATTATAGCTGAGGATGTTAAGATTGGTGATAACGTAACACTAGGAGCTGGAGAAGAAGCACCTAATGAAAAGTTACCTAAGATATATAATTCAGGTCTTGTTACTATTGGTGAGAATTCAATTATTCCAGAAGGAGTTACCATTGGAAAGAATACAGCCATATCTGGTGAAACAGATGCAGGCGATTATAAGGACGGAGCTCTTTGCAGTGGAGGCATAATAATTAAGGCAGGTGAAGAACGATGAGAGCAATAGGAATTATATTAGCCGGTGGCAATAATAAGATGATGAAAGAGCTTTCTAATAAAAGAGCGATAGCTGCAATGCCTATCGCCGGAAGCTATAGAAGTATAGATTTTGCATTAAGTAATATGTCTAACTCACATATACAGAAGGTCGCAGTTATTACACAGTATAATGCAAGATCATTGAATGAACATTTTAGTTCTTCAAAGTGGTGGGATTTTGGTAGAAAACAAGGTGGATTATTCGTATTTACACCTACGATAACAGCAGAAAGCAGTTATTGGTATAGAGGAACAGCAGATTCATTGTATCAGAATCTTCATTTCCTCAAATCAAGTCATGAACCATATGTAGTTATTGCATCTGGAGATGGTATATATAAGCTGGATTACAATAAAGTGCTTGAATATCATATTGAGAAGAAAGCAGATATTACAGTTGTTGTCAAAAAACTTGACAGCAAGGATGATGCTAACAGATTCGGCCTTGTAAGTATGACTGAAGAAGGCAGAATAACAGAACTTGATGAAAAGCCAATTGAAACTAATCTCTCAATTGCTTCTACTGGTGTGTATGTAATAAGAAGACGTCTATTGATTGAGCTGATTGAGAAGGCAGCTGAGGAAGATAGACATGATTTTGTAAGAGATATACTTATAAGATACAAGAATCTTAAGAGAATATACGGATATAAGCTTGATTCGTATTGGAGTAATATCTCAACGGTTGATTCGTATTATAGAACCAATATGGATTTCCTTAATAAAGATGTCAGGAATTATTTCTTTAAACAATATCCTGACGTATATTCAAAGGTTGATGATCTTCCACCAGCCAAATACAACTTTGGTGCTGCTGTTAAGAACAGCTTGGTATCTAGCGGTTGTATCATTAATGGAAGCGTTGAGAATTCAGTATTATTCAAGAAGATATATGTAGGTAATAATACAGTTATTAAGAATTCAATCATTCTTAATAATGCATATATAGGAGACAATGCATACATTGAGAATTGTATAGTAGAGAGTAATACAACTATTAAAGCTAATACAAAGTATGTAGGTGAGGCAGATAATGTTAAGATAGTTGTTGAAAATAATCTCCCATATCTTAGCTAATTGTCTTTATGTATTGAAAGGGGTTTGGATATGAACATTACAGATGTAAGGGTAAAACTATTAGACAAAGAAGGCAAGATGAAAGCAGTTGCCTCTGTGACGCTTGATAATGAGTTTGTTATTCATGACATTAAGATAATCGAAGGCTCGAAAGGTTTATTCATCGCAATGCCAAGCAGAAAATCAGGCGAAGGTGAATATCGTGATATAGCACATCCAATTAAGTCTGAGACACGTGATATGATGAAACAAATAGTAATTGAGGCATATGAGAAGGAACTTGCCTCTCCAAGGGAACGGACAGAAAAGTAATATATAATACAATAGGCTGCCATATCGGTTCACTGATATGGCAGCCTATATTATATTAATCTTTGGGAGAGATTACGTAGTTAATTAGGTAAGATTACCTTTGAGCTTTCTAAACTCACTAGGAGATACAGAATTCCTGTGTTTGAACGCATCACCAAAATAATTGCTGTTATCAAAACCACACTGGAAAGCTATCTCTGTAATAGACTTATGTGTTTCAAGCAAAAGTCGTTCTGAATGAACTATTCTGATATTGGTAAGATATTCTTTAAAACCGATACCAGTCACAGTCTTAAACTTCTTTGAAAAGTAAGAAGCATTAAGATGTACAATTTGTGCAACCTTATCCAAAGTAATATCTTTATCAAAGTTGCTATTTATGTAATTAGCTGCCTGCTGAATAGTAGCATCGGCAACAAGGTTCTCTTTTCTAACGAGATTCTCATTGGTTTCCTTGTGATATCTGAGAATTTTGAGTATTGCAGTTTGAAAATACATCTTAATTAATCCGGGTGAGAGAAAATCATCCTTATCTTTTTCTTCTATAATAGAATCAAAAAGGGAATCGATTTCAGCACGGTATTCTGTAGGAATATTAACAACCTTATTAAATAGATTCTTTTGAGTCCATGTATCACCAAAATCTTTGACTATTTCATCAAGATAATCTTCAGTAAATTCAATATATAATCGCTGATGAGGTGTTTCACCTATATATGTAGTTTTATGTAGCGCATTTGAAGGTATAAATGCTATTGTGCCTCCAAAAATTTTGTATATATTCTCAGTTACAAATAAATTACACTCACCTGACATAAGATAGTACATCTCATAGTAGGAATGTGTATGTGCAGAATGCATGGAATAAGAGCCATTGTGTGTCAATTTTGATATCTCAAAACGTGACTTTGAGTTGTTCATATTATCAATTCCTTTAGTAGTTTGATTTCCCCGAATTAATTCCCTAAATTAATTACGATATAAATTTGTAACATAATTGTAACATATATATGAAAAATATCAATGCTTATTTTAAAGAAAATCCAAAAAAATTGATGTTTTTATTAACCAAGTACAATATATCTGTATAAAAGTATAGAATATTGTATTCAAAATGCAAAAATACAATAGTTAAAATGCACAAAAATATAGATAAAACTTTGTTGAAATAGAACATAATAGATAACGCAAAATAAAGAAAACAGTACTAATGTCATAAAATCAATAAAAAATGGTAGTTGTAACCGAAATATTGTGGTAACATATACACACTATAGGTCTGGAAATGTGTATTTTTTATAAATTATACTCATATTTCGGAATATAAAATATAATTTGGGAGGTCAAAAGATGAAGTCTGAATTTATGAAAAGACTCAAAAAAGTGAGTGCTGCTTTATTAGCGGTAGCAATGATGTTCACATCATTTCCACAGGCATTCACAATGCTTGCTAAAGCAACCGATTATCCAACTGCTACAGATACAACTGTAGGTACAGTTGAAGTTGGCGAATGGGTTAGCAATGCTAGAACAACAACATGGGATTTTGTTACTAATGGTTTAGCTACAGGATCAAAATCTCTTGCAGCAGGCGACACAGTTAATGGAATAGGAGTTGTAGCTCCATCTGTTTCATTAAAATCAGGTAATGCAGGTATTTCTATTAATGGTACAGGAGAGATCACATTACCACTTGATGCAGATACAACATCTGCAACAGTTACATTCACACTTACAAGTAACAATACACAGCGTTATATTGTAATTGGTGGCACAAGAGTATATCACAATGTAGGTAATGCAGAATATACTGACGGAGATCTTGTTATTGATACAACAAAGACTGGTACTGTTGAAGTATCAGGTGATGCAATCAGTGATGGCAAGATTCATATTACTGTTGGTTCTGAGGCATCTGTATCATCTCAGGAGAATAAGATTGGTAAAATCGTTCTTACAGAATCTAGAGAAGAAGCTCCAAAGCCAGAAGTAGTTGGTAATGGTAAAGCAGATGTTTGGGATTTTGGTGCAGAAGCATTAGATACTGCTAAGTATAACAATATCTTAACAGTTGCAAACATGAATGCAAATATCTACCCTGATACAGTAACAGCTGGTACATCAGGTAATGCTAATGGAGATTTTACAATCGACCTAGATGCTGATGGCGTAATTAATAATAATGACATCGCTTTCACAGGTGGCGGAAAAGTAAATCATAGATTAAGAACATCTAATACAGAACTTACAAGATATGATACTAAGACATTAAAAGATGTTAATGGTACAGTATATAATGGTTATGTATATAGTAATTCAGGTAATAATACAGCAGTTTCAATTCAGGTATATCTCTATGCAGGTGACAAACTTGACGTAGTACTTAGTTCTAATGGCGGTAACAACTTATATAACTTAGTATCTCCAAATGGTGATATTCAGGAATTCCAGTATGTTGCTGGTCAGAAAGGTACAGAAGACGTTGAAGGAGAAGGCGGAGTAATTACTCCAACTGAATTCACTGCTAATGCTGATACAGCTCATTTCTATGCTGCAGAAGAGGGTGTATATACACTTTGTTCTACAAACGAGAAGTTAGCAGTAGCAAGATTAACAAGAACACATACAACTCCAGTTACTGTAACAGGTAGTGTAACAGCTCCTGCAACAATTCCAGCTGGATATTCAGTTGTATTTACAAACAATCAGTCTGGTGTAGAAACAACAGCAAAAGTTAAAGCTAATGGTTCATACAAAGTATATTTATATGATGGATATACATATAATATGAAACTTGCTGATGCTAATGGTTATATCATCTCTAATGGTGATACATTAGAGGTAGCTACAGGCGCTGCTGATATGACATATGCAATAACTGTTAAAGCACTTGACTTAATAACAGTAACAGGTACTATAACAGGTCTTGATGCAACAGCTCTTGCAGCACTTAAATTAAAATATGTTCCATCAGAAGAAAAGATATATGATCCTGAATATACAATTGCTCCAGAGGGAACATACAGTGTTAAAGTAGAAGCAGGTGTAGCATACACAGTAACAGTAGATGGTGTTAATGATTATTCAATTAATTCAGAATCAGTTGCTCTTACTGCTACAGAAGATAAAACACAGGATATTGCTTTCACAAAGAAACCAGTATATCCAGTAACAGTAAAATTCGAAGGTGTTACAGCTGCTCAGGCAGAAGCTGCAGTAGTAACATTTAAGAATATTGAAGATAATTATACATATACTTTCAATCCAGGTGAAGCAATGAACCTTAGAGATGGACAGTATAGTGTAACAGCAGCAGGTCTTGGTAAAGCTCAGGCATTAAAGGTTGCTTGTTTCGACGCAATCGTTAATGGTGAAGCTACAGAAGCTAAGCTTGTATACAGCCCAATTGCTGATTGGGATTTCGCTAAAGTATTTGGCGCAGGTGCAACAGTTGATACATATACACTCCCAGATGGAGTTACAACAGAGAGTTATGTAGCAGGCTTAAAGGTTAAGAATGCAGCTAATAATAAGAATTTATATCTTTTAGTTAATGCAGATGGCTTCATAGAAGTTCCTGTTAAAGCTGGAGATAAAGTAACAGTTAATTACTGCTATACAGCAGCTTTCACAGTTGGTGAAGTAACAGTAGTTGAGAAATCAGGTTCTACATCAAAGATTGATTCAAAGACATTTGAAGCAACAGAAGATGGAGTTATGACAATTAATACAATATCTGGTACAGTTCCTGCAGATGCGGCAGCTAATCCAGGTGCAGCAGTTTCACAGACATATATTACAGGAATCGAAGTTGCAGCAACAGCAGATCCTTACAAAGCAACATTAACAGTTGGTGCTGATAAAGACTTCCAGACAGTTGGCGAAGCAGTTAAAGCTGCTGAATCAATGACAAGAACAGATGATCAGAGAGTAACAATCGTTATCGATCCAGGTAACTATGAAGAGATGTTCGTTATTAATGGAAAGAACATCACATTAAAGAATGCTTCAGCTACACCAAGCACAGATTTAAAAGATTCAGGTGTGAATATTGATGCTAATGCAGTAAGAATTACATCTTACTATGGACATGGATATGCATACTACAGCATGGGTACAGATTGTAAATACAATGATGTTATCCTTGCAGCTAATCAGCATAACGGATATCTTTCATTCGAGAATCCTGGTACAGGTACAACATCTGGTTCTTACTGGAACTCAACAGTAGTTGTATATGCTGATGGATTTGAAGCAAAAGATATTATATTCGAGAACTCATTCAACCAGTATGTATCTGATAAAGAAGCAGCTGATACATTAGTTGCATTATCAGGCGCTAAGGGTGATAGAACAACATTAGAAGCTGGTTCAACAGCTGTACAGAATAAGACATTCGTAGAGAGAGCAGCAGCCCTTTCAATTGCTAATGATGTACAGAAGGCAGCTTTCTATGGTTGTAGAATTATTGGTAGACAGGATACATTATATGGTGGAACAGGTGTTACAGCAGCATTCGATAGATGTCAGATCATGGGTGCTTGTGATTTCATCTTCGGTGGAATGACAGCAGTATTCAACAAGTGTGATCTTGTTATGAATACAAGTGAAGTTAACACAGATGTTGCATATATCACAGCTCCACAGCAAGGCGCTGATACAAGAGGTTACCTCATGTATGAGTGTACAATCAAATCAACAACTCCAGGTGTAGATACAGCTTCAGCTAAACCATCTAAACCAGGTTTCTTTGGTAGACCATGGGCAGCAGGTACTGCAGAGGTTGTTTACTACAATACAAAGATTGAAACAACAACAAATACAACAGGTGACACACCAGTATCATTAATCGATCCAGCTGGATGGAATAATACATTAAGTGGAACATCTCCATTCATGTATGAATATGGTACAGTTGAAAAATCTGGTGTTGATAATTCAGCAAATAGAGCAGAATGGGCTAATGTACTTACAGAAGCTAAATTACCAGACGATACAGCAATTGAAATCACATCATTCCTTGATTCAACATGGGTTGCTGAATTAACAGAGAATGGTTACTTCAAGGTTGATAGTGTTGAAGCTTTCGTTCAGAGACTTTACACAACAATCCTTGGTAGAGAAGCAGAAGCAGCAGGTCTTACAGCTTGGGTAGATGGATTAAACAATGCTCAGGTTACACCAGCAGAAGCTATTAACTACTTTGTAAATGGTGCAGAATATCTTGCAATGAATAAGACAAGCGAAGAGTTTGTAACAGATATGTATAATGCAATTATGGGACGTACTCCAGATGGTGATGGACTTGCAGTTTGGAAAGATCTTGTAGACGGCGGTGTATCTTATACATTTGTTGCAGCTCAGTTTGCTACATCTACTGAGTTTGACGAAATCTGTGAAGGATATGGTATTGCAGAGACAGGTACTATTGCAGTTACAGAAAATCGTGATCAGAATGTTAAGGTTACAAAATTCATGCAGACAATCTACTCTCAGATCTTTGGACGTAAAGGTGATGTAGAAGGCCTTAATACATGGACAGGTGCATTGAATGCATCTCAGGTTACTCCACAGGAGGCTATTAAGTTATTCCTTACATCTGATGAAGCAGTAGCAGCAGGATGGACAGACGCTGATTATATCAAAGTATTATACCGTGTATTCATGGGTAGAGAAGTTGAAGATCAGGCAACATTAGATGGATGGGTTGGATATGTTGGATCTCATTCAAGAGATGCTGCATTCGATATGTTCAAGGATTCAGCAGAATTCACAGCAGTAATTGCTGATCTTTTCAAGTAAATAATAACATGTAATAATATGTATTAATATGTTAATGAGAGAAGCACTTAGGTTGACCTAGGTGCTTCTTTTATTGAAAAAAAGCATTTGATGTAGTATGATAATAATATTGTTAGCGTGAATGAAAGGACTAAAAAGAATGTATATCATAGCAGGTTTAGGAAATCCTACGAAGGAATACGAGGGAACGAGACATAATATCGGGTTTGCTGTAATAGATAAATTGTCAGATGAATACAATATAGATATGAATATCAAGAAGCATAAAGCCATATGTGGCAAAGGCGTGATAGATGGTAATAAAGTATTACTTGTAAAACCGCAGACATATATGAATCTGAGTGGGGAAAGCATAAGAGAAGTTATGGAATTCTATAAAGAGGATATAGATAATCTTATAGTAGTATTTGATGATATCAGCCTCGATGTTGCAAAACTTAGATTACGTGCAAAAGGCAGCGCTGGTGGACACAATGGTATTAAAAGTATTATTGCATGTTTAGGCAGCTCTGATTTTAAAAGGATAAAGTTTGGAGTAGGTGACAAGCCATCAGGGTATGACTTAGCTGATTGGGTACTTGGACATTTTCCAAAGGAATCACAGATGGAGCTTGAAGAAGGTAAAAAGAAAGCATGTGAAGCAGTTGTATCTATTATGAATGAAGGCATCACAATGGCTATGAATCGTTTCAATTAGAGATTATAGATGATTATTATACGGAGGTAGGATGTGAAAGCATTATTTGAACCGGTCAGGGAGCTGGCTGGATATGATAAGATAGAGAAGACGCTAAAGAAACCGGGCAGTTCAATAATGATAAGTGGCTGTATTGATTCGCAAAAAGCGCATCTGCTTAGTGCAATAGCTAACCAGTCTTCTAAGAATATGCTTATAATAGCTAATGATGAGACAAGAGCAAGAATGATATATGATAATATTCATTTTTACAATCATAATGTGTGTTATTATCCTGCAAAAGATTTTATCTTCTATACAGCAGATGTTCATGGTAATCAGCTGGTTAAGGAAAGACTTGCTGTAGTCAGCAAAATCTGTAGTAATCAGACTAATATAGTAATTACAACGATTGATGGCTGTGCTGATTATCTAATGCCGATTGAGATGTACAAAGAGAATACGCTTTCATGGAATGAAGGTGACTGTCTGGATGTTGAAGCATTTAAAAGTAAGATGATAGAACTGGGCTATGATAGACAGGGACAGGTTGACGCACCGGGGCAGTTCGCAATACGAGGCGGAATTATAGACGTATATACATTGACTGATGATGCTCCAATTAGAATCGAGTTGTTTGATGATGAGATAGATTCTATTCGTTATTTTGATGTGGAGAGTCAGCGTTCAATTGACAGAATTGATAGCATAACCATATTTCCAGCAACAGAGATGATACTTGATAAGAATGCGGTTGGAGCAGGAATAAGTACACTCAAGCAGCAGTTGAAGGAACAGATGGCATTATTTGCTAAGCAGAAGGACAGTGACAAAGACAATAGTGCATATGAGGCAATACGCAGACTTAAAGATATAGAGCTGCAGCTTAAGTATCCAGAGGAGCTTGATTACGAGAAATATGTAACAGCATTTATGAAGAATAATGTATCCTTTGTGGATTATTTTGATAAGGATGATACAGTTATATGTCTGGACGAACCTAACCGACTGAAGGAACGTATGGATTTTGTGGAATATGAATTCAGCGACAGTATGACTAACAGACTGAACAGCGGCTATATTCTTCCATGCCAGAGCAATGTAATCTATGATACTGCACAGATTTATGCAAAATTCGCAGCATGGCCTGTTGTTGCACTTTCAACCCTTGAGTATAAACCAATGCTTATGAATATTACGGAGCATATAAGGCTTGAGACAAAGTCAATTAATTCATATAATAATCGATTTGAATTTCTCGCAGAGGATTTGCAGAGATATAAGAAGAATGGATACAGAGTGGTGCTGGTAAGCAATTCGCGAACCAGAGCGAACAGACTGGCTGCAGATTTGAAGGAGTACCAGCTAAATGCTTATTTTAGTGAAGATTTTGACAAAGCCGTAGATAAAGGCTGCATTATGGTTACTTACGGCAATATTCACAAAGGCTTTGAATATCCACTAATCGGGTTTGTAGTGATAGCCGAGAGTGATATATTCGGACAGGAAAAGAAGCAAAAAGCCAAAAGGAAGCAATACGAAGGTAAGGCGATTGCAAGCTTTAATGATCTAAGCATTGGTGATTATGTAGTTCATGAGAACCACGGACTTGGTATATATCGTGGAATAGAAAAGGTTACAGTTGACCGTATAGAAAAAGACTATATTAAAATCGAGTATAGCAATAATGGTAATTTGTATATTCTGGCAACGCAGCTTGATATGCTTCAGAAATATGCTAATTCAGAGGCTAAGGCACCAAAGCTTAACAAGCTTGGAAGTCAGGAATGGAATAAGACTAAGGACAAGGTGCATGGTGCAGTAGAAGAAGTTGCTAAAGACCTTGTAGAACTATATGCAAAGCGTCAGAATGAACGTGGACACAGCTTTGGCCCTGATACAGTATGGCAGACGGAATTTGAAGAGATGTTTCCATATGACGAGACACAGGATCAGCTTTCAGCTATAGAAGATACAAAAAGGGATATGGAAAGCACCAAAATCATGGACAGACTTATCTGTGGAGATGTTGGCTATGGTAAGACAGAGATAGCCATAAGAGCAGCTTTTAAGGCTGTACAGGATGGTAAGCAGGTTGCATATCTTGTTCCAACAACTATTCTTGCGCAGCAGCATTATAATACATTTGAACAGAGAATGACCAATTATCCCGTTAATGTGGAATTGTTATCTAGATTCAAGACCGCAAAACAGGTAAAAGAGATTAAAGAAGGTCTCAAAAAGGGTAGTATTGATATTCTAGTAGGAACACATAAGATATTATCAAAGGATATACAGTTTAAGGATTTGGGACTACTTATTATAGATGAAGAACAGAGATTTGGCGTTACGCACAAAGAAAAAATCAAGAAAATGAAAGAGAATATTGATGTATTAACACTTAGTGCGACACCAATTCCAAGAACGCTGCATATGAGCCTTGTTGGAATAAGGGATATGAGTGTACTTGAGGAACCGCCTGTAGACAGACTTCCTATTCAGACATTCGTTACAGAGCATAATGATGAGATGATTCGTGAAGCAATTAATAGGGAAATTGGACGAAACGGACAGGTCTATTATGTGTATAACAAGGTCAAGAATATTGATGAAGTAGCTATGCATGTTGCGCAACTCGTCCCTGAGGCGAATGTAGCATTTGCCCATGGACAGATGGATGAAAAGACATTAGAGAATATTATGTATGAGTTCATCAATGGTGAGATAGATGTGCTTGTGTCAACAACAATTATTGAGACGGGTCTGGATATATCTAATGTCAATACAATTATTATAGAAGATTCGGATAAGTTCGGACTTTCTCAGCTGTATCAGCTTAGAGGACGTGTAGGAAGATCTAATAGAACGGCATATGCTTTCCTTCTGTATAAGCGCGACCGAATGCTGAAAGAAGCAGCAGAGAAGAGACTGCATGCAATAAGAGAATTTACCGATTTGGGTTCAGGCTTTAAGATAGCAATGAGGGATCTGGAAATCCGTGGAGCCGGTAATGTTCTTGGACAGCGACAGCATGGCCATATGGCAGCAGTAGGTTACGATTTGTATTGTAAGATGCTTAACGAGGCAGTTAACAGCTTGAAAGGTATCAAGAATCAGAATCCATTTGAGACCTGTGTAGATCTTAATGTTGATGCATATATTCCATCCACTTATATAAAGAGTGAATATCAAAAGCTGGATGTGTACAAGAGAATTGCGGGAATTGAGAATAAAGATGAGTTAATGGATATGCAGGATGAACTGATGGATAGATTTGGTGATTTGCCAAAATCAGCAATTAACCTTCTAAAGATTGCAATGATTAAATCAAAGGCGCATAGATGTGGAATTATTGAGATTAAGGGAGGCTTGGATAGCGCGGTTCTTCCTGCTGTATGGAGAATAACTATACGAATGTATGGTAAAGCGGATATAGATGCTGGCAGGATACCAGCACTCCTAGAACTTCATAAGGATGTTCTCAAATTCAAGGTTGAAAAAGAGCCTTTATTCACACTTACGATACAAAAGAAGTATGCAAAAGATGCGGATGCATTGCTTGAACAGCTATCAGATATACTTGATGATTTTGAAGTGATGCTTAGTTACGACAGGAATGAGGAAATATAAAGATGCAAAAGATAAGTAAAGTAAAAGTCGCTTTAGCTGAGAGCTTTAAGGATTTGGTAAAACAGGTTCCAATTGATAAGATAACAATCAAAGATATTACGGACAGGGCAGGCGTTATACGTGTGACATTCTACAATCATTTTCAGGATAAGTATGATTTGCTTGAATGGATAATCCGTAATGAGATTCTAGCTCCTATAGACATTCTGCTAGGTAATGAGATGATAAAAGAAGCATTGATTATTATATTCAATAATGTACTAAAGGATAAAGAGTTCTATCGCAAAGTTGCTAAGCTAGACGGACAGAATTCATTTGAATATATTGTAAATGCTTGTATCTATGAGATACTCTATGATTTTATCAAGAATACTTCCGGAAGCAGAAGCTCAAAACATCCATGGTTAACTAATGAACACCTGGCTATGTACTATGCGCAGTCGATGACATTCATAGTTGTTAATTGGATAAAGACAGGAATGAGTGCAACACCGGAAGAGATGGCAATTACCTATGAATATCTTATTGATAATTCAATGATAGATATAGTCAAAGATATGGTATAATATATACACAGTGATGGAAAAACATTTACAATAATGTATTCAAAAAATATACAAACAAGCATGAATGTATAGGACAATAAAACTTACCCACCTTTGTGTCGTAATTTTTCATACAGATAAAAAGAATTGGATATTTTCATATCCGGTTCTTTTTTTTATTATCACTACATCAGAAAGATAAAGAAAGGATATGAAAAGACATGAACAAGGTAGGAGAGAAAATAGTAAAGTTCAGAATTCCAATCTTCATAATTAGTCTGCTGCTATTAATTCCAGCGGCGATTGGATATTTTAATACTCGTGTTAACTATGATATATTGTCATATCTGCCAAGTGATATTGAAACAATGCAGGGACAGGACATATTGGTTGACCAGTTTGGAACAGGTGCATTCTCATTATTTGTTGTTGAGGGTATGGATGCGAAGGATGTATCAAATCTGAAAGCACAGATTGAAAAAGTTGAGCATGTAGACAAGGTAGTATGGTATGACAGTTTTGTGGATGTGTCAGTTCCAATGTCACTACTTCCAGACAAATTAAAAGATGTATTTAACAATGGTGATAGTACATTAATGGCGATTATATTCGACAGTACAATGTCATCTGATGAAACGATGGGCGCCATAGAGGATATTAGGGATATTGCAGGAAAGCAATGCTTCTTAAGCGGTATGGCAGCAGTTGTAACAGATACGAAGAATCTATCTGAAAACGAAACACCAATATATGTATTAATTGCAGTAATTCTATCAAGTATAGTTTTGGCAGTAACAATGGATTCATTCCTTGTTCCCGTATTCTTCCTACTAAGTATTGGTATAGCGATTGTATATAACCTAGGTACTAATATCTTCTTAGGGCAGATTTCATACATAACAAAAGCTTTAAGTGCCGTTCTTCAGTTAGGTGTAACAATGGATTATTCAATCTTCTTGTGGCACAGCTATCAGGAGCAGTTAGCAGAACATCCTGATAATAAGAATAAAGCAATGAGTAATGCTATTGCAGCTACCATTACTTCCGTAGTTGGTAGTTCAATTACAACAGTTGCAGGCTTCGTTGCATTATGCTTTATGAGCTTTACACTTGGTCTTGACCTTGGTGTTGTAATGGCCAAAGGTGTTATATTCGGCGTTATCTGTTGTATAACAGTATTACCAGCAATGATTCTTATCTTTGATAAAGCAATCGAGAAGACAAAACATAGACCATTCTTCCCAGAGATAAAGAAATTGCCAGCATTTATCGCAAAGCATTATAAATTAGTACTTATTCTATTCATAATAATCTGGATTCCAGCAATCTATGGTTATACACATACATCAGTATATTATAATCTTGATTCTTCTCTTCCAGAAGACTTAGCAAGTATAACCGCTAATGAAAAGCTTAATTCAGAATTTGATATGAACTCAACACATATGTTACTTGTGGATGCGAATGTTTCTTCAAGCGATGTATATAAGATGTGTCAGGAGATGGAGCAGATTGATGGTGTAAGTAATATTGTAGGACTTGACGCATTGGTTGGTCCAACAATTCCAGATTCAATGGTTCCGGATTCAATTAAGAAGGTTCTTGAGAATGAGAATTGGAAATTGATGCTTGTAATGAGCAAATATAAAGTAGCCACTGATGAAGTAAATGATCAGATTGACCAGCTGAATACAATACTTGATAAATACGATAAGAAAGGAATGCTTGTAGGTGAAGCACCTTGTACAAAGGATCTTATCGAGATAACAGATAAGGATTTCCAGACAGTTAATATTGTATCAATCGGTGCCATCTTCTTAATTATAGCGTTCGTATTCAAATCAATCAGTTTACCAATTATTCTGGTTGCTGTAATTGAATTTGCAATATTCATTAATATGGGTATTCCATTCTATACAGGAACGACACTTCCATTCATTGCATCAATTGTAATTGGTACAATTCAGTTAGGTGCAACTGTCGATTACGCAATTCTTATGACAACAAGATATAAGAAAGAACGTAATGCAGGAATGAGCAAACAGGATGCTATTATGATAGCTCATGGAACATCAACAACATCAATCATTGTTAGTGCATTAAGCTTCTTTGCAGCAACATTCGGTGTTGGTATGTATTCTAATATTGATATGATTAGTGCTTTGTGTTCACTCATGGCACGAGGTGCAATTATCAGTATGTTCGTTGTATTACTTGTATTACCAGCAACATTAATGCTGTTTGATAAACTTATAATTCACACAAGTATTGGTTTTAAACCAAAGAAGAATTAATAATAAATGCTACTAATTAATATATGCTGCGGCGGATATAGAAGCGTTAGCTGCTGTATATTGAATGATAGGACGCTTCAGAATGGAGACAGTTATGAGACATTTCAGATATAAAAAAGTAATTAATAAAAAGAATACAATCAGATGTGCAGCATTAGTAATGTCAACGGCTATGATAGTTTCACTTACAGCGTGTGCTACTAATGATTCACAGGATTCAACAAAAGCTACTACAGGTATTACTAATGCTGTTTCAACCAATGTACAGACAAAATTATCACAGGCTACAGAGAATGGTAAGGAAGAGACAGTATATGCATTCTGTAATGCTAATGGCTCAGTTAATAATGTAATCGTAAGTAATTGGCTTAAGAATGCTGATAAGAAGACATCTCTTAGTGATGTATCTTCACTTAAGAATATAGTTAATTTGAAAGGTAATCAGACATACACAACTAACGGTAATCAGGTAACATGGGATGCACAGGGAAGTGATATCTACTATCAGGGAACTTCAACACAGGAGCTTCCAGTTAGTGTTAAAGTAACATATTATCTTGACGGCAAGGAAACAAGCGCAGAAAATATAGCCGGTAAGTCTGGTAAAGTAAAAGTAAGATTTGATTATACAAACAATCAGAAGAGCGGTAATGTATATGTACCATTCCTTACAGTTAGTGGAATGCTTCTTCCAGCGGATATGGCGAAAAATGTTGTTGTAACTAATGGTAAAGTAGTATCCGAAGGGGACAATTCAATTGCAGTTGGCCTTGCGCTCCCAGGATTAAGTGACAGCTTAAAGATTAAAGGCAGTGATATTGATATATCAAGTAAGGTTCCAGATTATGTAGAAGTATCTATGGATGCAACTAATTTCAAATTAGATATGACTATGACAATGGTTATGACAGGTGATATCCTTGATGGTGATGATATTGATTCCTCAATTGTTGATGAACTTCAGGATGCTATTGATACACTCTCAGACAGCTCTACTAAGCTAAGAGAAGGAACAGGTCAGCTCCTTGATGGAGTTAATACACTTGCTGGAAAGATGCCAGAATTCGCAGATGGAATGGACACTCTCAATAGTGGTATTAGTCAGTACACAGATGGTGTAGGTCAAATCGCTGATGGAGTTAATACAGCAGTTAGCGGTGCCAATCAGTTAGCAGATGGAGCACAGCAGATTAAGGGTGGACTTAGTGTTGCAGATGACGGAACTAATCAGTTAAAAGCTGGTTACGAAGGTCAGGGAACAGAGGAAGAACCTGGAGCAGTTGCAGGTGCCAACCAGTTAGCAGATGGAACTGCTGAGTTAGATGATAAAGTAAATAGTCAGTTAGCACCGGGAGCGCAGCAGTTAGCAGATGGAACAACAGATTTGAATACCAAAGTAACAGGACAGTTAGCCCCAGGTTCACAGCAGTTAGCAGATGGTGTTGATACATTAGCACAAGGTACAGGACAGCTTGCAGAAGGTGCTGCCAGTGTATCAGATGGTGTTGATCAAGTAGTAACAATGCTTGATACAGCAGCCAAGGAGCTTTCTGATTCAATTGTTGAATATAAAGGTAAGCTTACAGAAGTTACAAATGGAATTACGACTGCTGAGGGTGGAATAGCTCAACTAGAAAATGCAATTAAAGTAGAAACAGATGCAACAAAGAAAGCTGCATATGAGCAGCAGTTAGCAGCATATAAAGCTAAGAGAGAAGAACTCATTGAACAGAAGGGCCAGGTTGAAGGTGCAATTACAGCACTTACATCAGCGCTTGAAAAACTTTCTGGTAATGATGAAAGCCTTGCTAATCTGAAAGATGGAGCAAGTTCATTAGCATCTGGATTATCTTCACTTGATACAAGTGTTACAACAGTATTACAGCCAGGAGCAGCACAACTTAATGCCGGTATTGGACAGCTCGCAGCTGGAGCAGGTCAGTTACAGGGTGGCGCAGCACAGCTTAATACAGGAGTTGGTAATCTGGCAGCTGGTACAGCAAGACTTAGAGCAGGAGCAGCAAAGCTTAACGATGGTGTTGGACAGTTATATGCAGGAACAGTCAAATTAGGCTCAGGTATCAGCCAACTTTCAGTTGGTAGTGATTCATTATGTACAGGCTTAGCTGCATTAAAAGATGGTTCATTGAAATTGCAGGCAGGAGCAGCGCAGCTTACAGAAAAATCACCTGAACTTGTAGCAGGAGCAACTAAGCTTAAAGATGCAGTATCACAGCTTACAGATGGTGTTAATCAATTGAGCGAAGGAGCAACAACACTTAATGATGGTATGATTAAGTTTGATGAAGAAGGAATTCAGAAACTTGCAGACCTCTTTGGAGATGATGCACAGGAAGTTATTGATAGAGTTAATGCAGTCATAAGTGCAGGTAAGAATTACACAACATATAGTGGTGCATCAAGTGATACAACTAATAATGTTAAATTCATTATTAAGACTGCTGGAGTTGGTTCTGACAACTAATATATACTTTACAAAAGATAAAATAATTATTATATTACATATTAATTATTAACGGTAATGTGCCGATACAATATACACCAACCATGGAGGGTGGGGCAGATTAGTGTCGGCGCAGTACCACAATCTGTATAACGAAAGCCGCGCAGAAATGAGGTATAAGATGGATAATATGAATATCAACGGAAGTTATGCTAATGGTTATAATAACTATACCAATAAGACTTCCAAATCAGAACAGACTCAGACAAAGTCATCAAAGACAACAGCAACTGTTACTGATAAGACAGCAAAGAGCACGGATGCAGCAGCTGTATATGAGCCATCAAAAGAATCGGTTAAGGTTACATCAAAGAATACAACTAAGACAGGCAATGCAGCATTGATTGCACAGCTTAAAGCTGATCAGCAGAACAAAACAGCACAGATGCAGAGTCTTGTAACGAAGATGTTCAAGCAGCAGGGTGTTACAATTGGAAGCACTGATGAGATGTGGAAAGCATTGGCGGGCGGTAACTTTACAGCAGATGCTGATACAATTGCACAGGCAAAACAAGATATATCAGAAGATGGCTACTGGGGTGTATCCCAGACATCGGACAGAATATTCTCATTTGCAATGGCACTTTCAGGCGGAGACGAAGAGAAGATGCAAAGCATGAAATCCGCAGTAGAAAAAGGCTTCAAAGAAGCCACAAAATCATGGGGCAAATCATTACCAGATATCTCAAGTCAGACATATGATTCAGTAATGAAGAAATTCGATGATTATTTTAATACAGACCAGGCAGAATAATTATACATACTAAGAGCTGTACTTTCACGAGAGGTGAGGGTACAGCTCTTTTTTGCATTATACTCTTACAAGCAGAAGTTTGTCACCAGCGGCAACTTCGTCGCTGGATAACTTATTGGCGGATTTGATTTCTTCCATTGTAGTATTGTGAGACTTGGCGATTGACCAAAGTGAATCGTTTTGGTTAACAATATATCCGATAATACCAGGAAGCTTTGAGAGGTAGTCAGAACTCATCGGTTCTATCTTAACATTGTCAATTACATTAAGCTCAAGTGGCTCGAAACAGATTGCATCCAGATTAACAACAGCTTTAACTTCAATTTCACCACCACCAGGCATTGAGTAGCTAATCTGGTCAAGCGATGGCGTAATTGTGTAATAACTATTACTTGTAATTCCATCCACTTCTATGACGTGGCTGAAAGGAATAGTTCCACTAATAGTGTTCATTGGGAGATTATCATCTGATGTCAGGTAGAATATATTGAAACTAATAATTCCATCAATATCAATTCCGTTGTTTGCTACGTCTACACTGATGTCATCAACATTTACAGTACCACTTATATTGCATACGGACAGCAACTGTTCATCCGTCTTAACATGCACCTTGCTGCTGATTTTGCAACGTGAGTTATTTCTAAGAAGAAGCTTTGGAACATTGCATATATTCTTCTCAAGTGTTGTATTGTAACAAGGTATGTATAAATCATTCACAGTGGAGATGTCATGTTCTTCATA
>CAZPHI010000003.1:55194-61406 GCA_964586425.1 uncultured Lachnospiraceae bacterium
CTTCATAGCATTGCGCTTGTGACTCTCAATTACGGTCTTTATCTCGGAAGGAATATCCTCTTCTTCGACTACTGTATAATCAAGAGGCGTATAATCGTGGGCAGAATCCTTAGAAGAACACCCATTGAGCATGTGTAATGCTATGATTATAATGGAAAATGCTGCTAACACCTTAATACCTTTATGCAATTCTATATTGACCTCCATTCTGGCATTTACATTATAAAGTGCAAATTGTATTTGCTATAACACAGAATATGAGAGAAATAATGAATATATGCTAAAAAAATATATTAATTCAAAGGCTTATATCGGTTGAATATTTAATGCTTTTATGGTAATATGTTTTTAGCTTTATGTATAATAAACTTGAAAACTGGTGTGGTATGATATTTGATGATGTTGGGATGTTGTCGGTAGTGATTCCGGCGTATAATGAGGAAAAGTGCATATATGACAATCTTTTTGAAACAGTGAAGATAATTAGTGCATTCAAAACTGATTTTGAATTAGTATGTGTTAACGATGGAAGTTCTGATAAGACATTGGAGCTTATTAAGGCGGCACATGAGAAGGATGAAAGAATCAGATGGGTTACATATGAAGAGAATCACGGCAAAGGTTATGCAATAAAGACCGGAGTAGAAGCAGCCAATGGAGAGTACATAGCATTTTTGGATGCAGATTTAGAATTGAATCCAAAGCAGCTTGAAGGATTTATGAGAAAGATGTTTACGAGTAATGCGGATGTGGTTATTGGGTGCAAGTTACACAAGGCATCACAGATAAAATATCCAATTAAGCGAAAGATAATGAGCATCGGATATTACATAATGCTTTTATTATTATTCAGGCTTAATGTTAAAGATACACAGACGGGGTTAAAGCTATTCAAGGCAGAAGTAATAAAGCCTATAATGCCATTGCTTAAAACCTCGGGATTTGCATATGACATCGAGATACTGGCAGCAGCTAATAAAAGAGGCTATAAGATTGCAGAGATGCCGGTTAGAGTTGTATATGTGAGAGAAAAAGGCAGCAGAAGAATAACCATGAAGGATGTATGGAAAGCATTTTGTGATACATGGGCAATATTCTATAGGCTTAATTTCCAAAAATATTATTCTGAAAAGAGGGTAAGCAGATGACAGGTAATGATAATAAGGACAAAGAAGTAGATTTAAAGCTTGACGAACAGCCATTTGTTGTAGAACTTGTAGAAGTAGATGATGGCAAATCAGACAAGAATGCAAAGAAACCTGATGAAAAAGCAATTAAAGAAGCAGCAATTGAGTCTGCTAAGAAGCTTGAGGCGGCTAATGCAGCTAAAGCTGAAGCAGCAGCAAAAGAAGAGAAGGCTATGAAGGAAGCACAGGAAGCTCTTCGTATCGAGAAATTAAAGGCTGAAGAAGCATTTAATAAGGCAAAAGCAGAGCAGGACGCAAAGCTCTCACAGAATTTTGCAGCAGCTTTTGGCAATTCGGATTCAACTGCTGATAAAACAGCAAGCGGAGTAAGACCTTTGACACTTTCAGCAATGGAAGCAGAGTCACAGGCAGAGCTTTCAAAGACAACAAGTAAACCACTTGGATTTGCAGATCCAGATCTGACACCGGTTGCATCTGGAACATCGGCTACTCATCTTACGATTGAACTTGAGGAAATTGATGATGAGCCAGTTGATTTGACTGGAAGTAAGGATAAAAAATCTAGCAAAGACAATAAAGATAATAATGAAGCATCAAAGGCCAATGTTGCTAAGGATAACAATGAAAAAGATGCATCAAAGGGTAAGAATAAGAAGAAAGCCCCAGAAGCAGTTGAAGCACCAAAACAACCTAAGGATTATGGTGATGCAATTGAACTGGATTTGAAAGATATTCCAATCAGAGATATATCAGATGATGTATTGTTTGATATATCAGAGATGAAAGAGAATCTTGCGCATGATAAGAGAAAGAAGAAGATTCTTATAGCAGCAGTTATAGCGTTCCTTGGTCAGTTCTTTCCATTCTGGGGTGTATATACATCAGCAGCAGGAATAAGTTCAATGGGAAGCTTATTTGGTGGCTATGGCGGATACTCATTGATTGGTAAATTATACTTTGTAGCATCAGTTGTGCTTATAGGTTTTATACTAATTAATCTTAAGAGATACATGGTAATACCTGCAATTGTAGGCCTTGTATCAATACTTGCACAGATAGTTATGATTGAGGTTAAGTCGTCAAGCACACTTGATTATATCTCAGGTCTCGTAGTTGTGATTCCTTGGATTGGCCTTATCTTAGTTGCTGGCGGTATGATATATACAACTTTAGTGGCTAACAAGCTTAGAAAAGAGTACATTGCTAAGCAGAGAGTTATCAAAGGCAAGAATGTGTAAATAACAGGAACATAGGTTACAAGAACATAAGTGACATATATAAGTAATATAATAGAGTACATATACTGGGTGATGTTGTTGGACAATGTTACCCAGTTATTAATTATAATTTATATCATATGAAAGGATGAATAATATGAAGGTTTTATTAATTAATGGAAGTCCAAAAAAGGAAGGCTGTACATATACTGCTTTAAAGGAAGTTGCAGACACACTTGAGGCACAGGGAATTGAAACAGAGATATTTCATGTAGGTCTAGAACCTGTAAAGGGTTGTTTTGGCTGTGGATATTGTGCAAGAAATGAGGAGCATCTTTGTGTATATAATGATGATACTCTTAATGAAGCATTGAAGAAAGCAAAGGATTGTGATGGATTTGTATTTGGTTCACCTGTTCATTATGCAGCAGCATCAGGAGCAATGACTTCATTCCTTGACAGATTCTTTATGGCTAACAAGGATGTAGCATTAAAACCAGGCGCAGCCGTAGTCAGCTGTAGAAGAGGTGGAGCAACTGCAGCACTTGACCAGTTAAATAAGTATTTTACTATCTCTAATATGCCTGTAGTTTCATCACAGTATTGGAATATGGTTCATGGCAATACACCTGATGAAGTAAAGCAGGATCTTGAAGGAATGCAGACAATGCGTGTGCTAGGACGTAATATGGCATGGCTTTTACAATGTATTGAAGCTGGCAAGGCTGCCGGAGTTCCTATGCCTGAAAAGGAAGAAAAGCAAAAAACAAATTTTATAAGATAATATAGAATAAGCGGAAATCAACATAAACAGAAAAACTACATAAGTAGGGGTGGACATTTGGAATGTTCTTAATAAAATGTGTTTGGATTATTAGAGCGAAATATACGCTTGTATGTCCAAACCATACTACTACAAGCTATGAAAAATTGCTGATTGGAAATCAGAAGCTTTATAAGACTGCATAAATCCAAAAAATACCGGGAAATGCAAGAATTTTGGATTTTGAACTTGAAAAATGCTTTTGAAAATCCAAAACACTTTTTTAGTAAGATGTAGATGATGTGATTTTGGATATATAGTAATAAAAATGCTTTATAATGTCCAAACAAGATAATTATAATTAATATAATGTATCCCATACAGTGGACACGAGAAAATTAAAGTTTATACCCAATTTATAAAACATAATGCATACAAATGAATAAAGACAAGGACTGGTGTTCTAGGATGCCAGTCCTTGTCTTTATGTTTGTCTTTATGTTTATTTTTATCTTTATATTTGTATTACCTCTAGTCGTTGGAGCTGGTTTTTGCTTCTGTCTCTGTAACAGCTTCGTTATTGGAATTCGTATCAAGCTTTACAGTGTTCTTTCTCCAAAAACCTGTTTTGTATAGGATATATAGAATTAATGATGATGTTGCGTTACTTGCTACAACGGAGTACCAGATACTTGCTACACCAAGATGAAGTATGCTCTCACAGATGTATAGTGTCAGGAATCTGAAAATCCATAATCTGGATACATCAACTAACATAGTTACCATTGTGTGTCCACTGCCTTGAAATAATCCCATTGTTGCGTTGTATATGCCGTTAGTCCAACAGCAGAATGCCATAATACAGAGGAAGTCAGTTGCATAGTTGATTACTTCTTCGTTAGTTGAGAATATGGAAACTATCGGTTGAGCAACAAAACGTCTAGATAAAATCATACCACCTATAAAGAGGAAAATTACAGCCATTCTCATCGCTATGTGATAGCCATGATCAGCTCTATCAACCTGTTTGGCACCTATGTTCTGCCCAGTAATTGTTGATGTTGCGGAACCAATTCCGTTAGAAGGCATTGAGATAATACCATTAATTTTATTGCCAATACCGTATGCGGCGGTTGCAATCGTTCCGTACTTAAGAACATTTTTACTCATAAGAAGGAAACCAAACTGCATTGTACTTCCGCCAATTGCGGTAGGAAGACCGACTTTGACGATAGAGGCAAGTTTTGATTTCTCAAAATGGAATCCCTTTATATAGAGGTGAATGTCATTAGACTTTCTTGAAAGTGATATTAGGCCGATTATTGCACAAGGTACCTTGGCAAGTAAAGTTGCAAGTGCGGCTCCGGCTACACCCCAATTGAAAACTATTAGGAATAGCGGATCAAGTATGAGGTTAAGGCTGACACCGAATAGATTAAGTAACATTGGCTTAAGCGTGTCGCCCTGTGATTGGTGCACTGCTGTGTATAGGTTAATCATGAATAGGAATGGCATATCTAAGACAACTATCTTGAGGTAGGTTATACCGAATTTGAGTACGTCATCTTTGGCACCGAGCCAATCTACTATAGAAGGTGTGGCAAAATATATTAGGGTTGCACAAATTAATGAGAAGATTAATGAGCATAAGAATATATGATTTGCCATAATTCTTGCTTGAACTTTTTCTTTGGCACCTATATATTGGGATATTAATATTGAACCAGCAGTGGTAATACCAACACCAAAGTTGATGATGATATTCTGTACTGGTGATACCAGTGTAATTGCTGCCATTGGGTCTGTACCAATCTGACCTAGCCAGTACGTGTCGGTGAGATTATACATGGTCTGTATAAAACTATTAATAACAATAGGTATTGCCAATGCAATTATTGCTTTAACAAGATTGCCTTCAAGAATCATATTGATTTTTTCTTTGGACAATTTTTTTTTCTGAGTATTGTTTTCTTTCATTCATTCTCCAATCGTATAAGTAAGACTGCGGTTATATATGGGTTATATTGTAAAACTATCACAAAAACTGTATATTTTTCAATTTATATAATTATATTAAAACACAAAAACTGTATTTGCTACTTTTTTATAATCTAATGTTTTGCAAAATACAGATTATGTGTTACAATGATAAAAACTTAGTTCGAATCGATTGGAAAAGGAGATAATATGGAACCAGATAAAATAACAGGATTTTCAATTACAAAAATGAAGAGGGAAGCCTCTTCTAGCATGGCTAATACGCATTTTCATAATTATCATGAATTGTTCTACCTTGCAGCAGGCGAATGTTCGATGTTTGTAGATCATGATATATATAAGCTGACTGCAGGGAGTTTGATAATAATTCCTGAAGGAAAGATTCATAAATCAAAGTATAATGATCGTGGTAATAGCGAGAGATATGCAATATCATTCTTGGATGATACATTACAGGAACTTAATAATTTTGCGGGAGTTGCACAGATTGACAATTGGTTTAAAACAGTAACAATTAAGATTCCTGAGAAAAGAAGGGATTATTTTGAAAAACTGATGAATAAGCTGATATTTGAAAGTGGTGGTGTTGATGAATTGTCACCAGCTTTCAGCAGTTTATTCTTTAGGGAATTAATGCTCTTTATAATTCGCTGTGAAAAATATGAAGAGAATGTAGTTAGAGAGATTGATGTTGATAACAGCGTTATTCAGGAGATTGCGACTTATATTTATAACAATTATGAGAAGAATATATATCTTGAAGATGTTGCAATTAAGTATAATATGAGCCGTTCTTATCTATCTAAGAAGTTCAAAGCGACAACAGGTTTTGGATTCAAGGAATACTTAGTTAACGTAAGAATCAAGGAAGCATGCAGACTTTTACTTGAGAGTGACCAGAATATAACAGAGATAGCATTATCTTGCGGATTTAATGATAGTAACTATTTTGGTGATGCATTCAGAAGAATAAAGGGAATGTCACCATTAAAATATAGAAAGAATAAAGAAACAATATAAAAATGACGAAGAGATGAAAATGAACTAAAAATAAAGTTGAAAAATATCCTCTTGCATTATATAATT
>CAZPHI010000003.1:61506-66691 GCA_964586425.1 uncultured Lachnospiraceae bacterium
GAAATGGAGGACAAGTGAATAACATCAAACTTAAAGCACGTGGAAAGATTAATCTTGGACTTGATGTATGTGGCGTAAGAGATGACGGATATCATCAGGTACGTATGGTTATGCAGACGGTGGGACTGTATGACAGAATTATTATAGAGAAGAAAAAAGAAAGTGGAATAGATATTGTTACTAATATTCCATATATCCCGGTTAATGAGAACAATCTTGTATATAAAGCAGCCGATATGCTTATGAAGGAATTTCATATTACTGAAGGCGTAAGCATTGACCTTAAGAAGTTTATTCCAGTTGCAGCTGGTATGGCGGGCGGAAGCAGTGATGCCGCATCGGTACTGTTTGGAGTTAACAGACTGTTTGAACTTGGACTTAGTAATAGAGATTTGATGCAGCGAGGTGTCAAGATAGGGGCAGATGTACCATATTGCATAATGAGAGGAACAGCTCTGGCTGAAGGAATTGGTGAGGAATTATCAAGACTTCCGGCAATGCCTCAGACGCATATAATCATTGCAAAACCAGCAATTAATGTATCTACAAAGGTAGTATATGATAAGCTTGATTTGGATGGAGTTAAGAATCATCCGGATATAGATGGAATAATTGCTGCCTTAAAAGAGCAGGATATATATAAGCTTGCAGCAAAGATGGGTAATGTATTAGAAGAAGTAACGATACCGATGTATCCAGTCATTGATAAGATAAAAGAGACCATGCTTGTAAATGGGGCTATCGGCGCAATGATGAGCGGAAGCGGCCCGACAGTATTTGGCTTGTTTGATTCGAAGGATAAAGCAATGAATACATTACAACTGCTGAAGAATGGGCAGGATGCACGACAGGCGTATATAACAGAAGCATTTAATATATGATTATAGAATGGAGAAATACATGACTGATAATTTAAGTATGGGAATTAACGAATACCTGCCACTTAGAGATGTTGTATTTAACACCCTTAGACAGGCAATACTCAGAGGTGAACTTGCCCCTGGTGAAAGACTTATGGAGATTCAGCTAGCTGATAAGCTTGGAGTAAGCAGAACACCAATAAGAGAAGCAATCAGAAAACTTGAGCTTGAGGGACTTGTTGTAATGATTCCAAGAAAGGGTGCTGAGGTTGCTTCAATCACTGAAAAGGATATGAGAGATGTTCTTGAAGTACGTTCAACTCTTGAGGAATTGGCAGTGACACTTGCATGTAAGAACGTAACACTTGAGGCAATAGAAGACCTTAAGGTTGCTAATAGAAAGTTTGAGTCAGCAGTTATATCAAAGGATGTTGTAGGCATTGTAGATGCTGATGTACATTACCATGATATAATATATGCAATGACTAATAATCAGAGACTTATCCAGATAATTAATAATCTGAGAGAACAGATGTATAGATACAGACTAGAATATGTTAAGGATGCAAGAACGCATTCTATTCTGATTAGTGAACACAATGATATTATCCGTCAGTTATCAACTAAGAATGTTGACCAGGCAAAAATTGTTGTTAAACAGCATATAATTAATCAGGAGAATGGAATTGTAAGATTAATGAATAGCCGATAGTTTTTCGGTTATACTCCACATATAAAGATGTGGAGGAATACATATCTTGAACCACTTTTGAGTGATTCACAAAGCCTTGATGAGAGTAGAGTAATACTTAATGAGAATCATGATACTATAGTTGATATTGCAATGCAGGTTATTGCCAGCGAAGGCTATAATTATCAGGTCGATGCTTATTTTGAACAAAGTTATTTTCCAATGAAATCATATGGAGATATTACTCTGCCACCCGGAGAATATGAGGCCTATAGAATTGATATTGGTGAAAATGCTGGAAAAAACTGGTGGTGCGTATTGTACCCGCCACTGTGCTTTATTGATGCAACACATGGCGAACTACCAGAAAGTTCAAAAAATCAGTTGAAGAATATGCTTTCGGAGGAAAGCTATGATTCAATAACTAAGGAAAACTACATATGTAAATTCAAGTATCTAAGTTTTCTTAATTAAAATATAAAGAGTACTTACAATATTAATAATACAATAAACTTTTAGATAAACAAATCATTGTTTTGAATGGAGATAGTTATGATAGAAAAGAATGCTCCAATTGGAGTTTTTGATTCTGGTGTAGGCGGACTTACTGTGGCAAGAGAGATTATGCGCCAGATTCCTAATGAGAGAATAGTGTATTTTGGTGATACTGCCAGAGTTCCCTATGGCAATAAATCTAAAGATACAATAATCAAGTATTCCAGACAGATTATCAGATTCCTTCAGACAGAAGGTGTTAAAGCTATAGTCATAGCCTGCAATACCGCGAGCGCATTTGCAATTGATGTCGTATCAAAGGAATTCGATATGCCAATTATTGGCGTGGTAAAACCAGGTGCCAGAGCAGCAGCAGCAACAACGAAGAATGGTAAAATCGGAGTAATAGGTACTGAAGGTACTGTTAACAGCGGAATATATACGGAATTTATCCAGCAGATTAATCCCAAGGCAAGAGTAATAGGCAAGGCGTGCCCGCTATTTGTGTCACTTGTTGAAGAGGGAATGCTTCATGATACAATTACAGACCAGGTAGCAGAGCGTTATCTTGAGTCAATGAGAGAAAGTGACATAGATACACTTATTATGGGATGCACGCACTATCCACTTCTGCGTTCAACAATTGGTAAAGTAATGGGTGAAAAGGTCAATCTTGTTAATCCGGCATACGAGACAGCAGTAGAACTTAAGCGTGTCCTTAACCAGGAGGGCCTTGCCAATATCTGTGATGTGGATAGTCCAACGCAGATGTACAGATTTTATGTATCGGATGCTGCTGAAAAATTCAAAACATTTGCCAATTCAATCCTGCCTTTTGATATCAAAACAACAGAGCAGGTAAGTATAGACCAGTACTAACTAATTAAGATATAGCGCTAAGCGCTGGTATGGAGAACGTAATGACAGAAGATGTTTTAGTGACAATAAAAGGATTGGCGCTCGCTGATTCAGAAGATGACGAAGCCGTTGAAGTAATTAATATCGGCAAGTACAATGAGGTCAATGGTAAATGCTATGTCAGGTATGAAGAATGTGTGGAAGGTGAGAAAGAGACAATTAACAACCTCCTAAAATTCACTGACGAAAGCGTGGAGATTACTAGAAAAGGTCCTTCGAGCACGCACATGGTGTTTGAAAAAGATAATAAGACGATGACATATTATAATACGCCATATGGCAGTCTTTTTCTTGGAATATACACACGAGAAATTACAATTGAGAGAAGCGAAGAACTGATATCAATCGCTATTGATTACACATTGGAGGCTAACTACGAGGTAGTTGCTGATTACAATGTTGATATACTGATATCTAATAAAAATAGAAAGGTGAATTTATATAATGGAAAATAAAAAATTATCAATAATCCCCTGCTACTATGCATTTTTTGCTAACGGTATGATGGTGCTTGTTATAGGCGCAATTCTTCCGTATCTTATGCTGGAAGCAGGTATTAATTACAGCACAGCTGGCGGGTTCTTATCAGCATTTGCCATAGGTAATCTATTGGCGAGCTTTGTTAACCCACCATTAGTTAAAGTATTCGGAAGACGAGTGACAACAGTTGCACTCACACTTCTAATTCCAATCTGCCTGATAACGATTACCATGGTTCCACCAGCAGTAGTGATTTATGCAGCATTTATCCTGCTTGGCATTGGACGTGGAACAGTAAGTATCGTGAATAATATGGTTGTTAATGACAGCAACGGAGGCGCTGCAGCATTGAATGTGCTCCACACAATGTTCGCAGTTGGTGCGTTCATGGCGCCATTCATGGTTGTTTTATATATACATATCGGCCTCACTTGGAAATGGGTTATCTACACAATCACACTTCTAACAGCAATATCGAGTATTGTATACACGATGCTTCCTGCTTTGGATAAAAAAGCTGATGTTAAAAAAGATAAGAGTAAAGGTACTAAGATGATTAATTTCTACATAATCGGTCTAGTTCTTTTCTTCTATCTTGGCGTGGAGAACTGCGTTAATGGCTGGTTTGTAACGTATTTTAAATCGCAGGGAATTATGAGTGATGCTTATGCAACCAATCTTGTGTCAGTAACCTGGATCATGATTATGGCAGGCCGACTGCTAACCGCAGCACTATCAAAGAAGATGTCAAAGCAGAAGCTCATTCTTATGAACTGTATCGGAACTGCAATTTTCTTCATTCTTCTTATATCAACAACTCAGCTTGCGATTATCACAATCGCAGTTGTAGGCCTTGGCTTATGCTTTGCGGGCATCTATCCAACTTGCGTAGCCAACGCTGGCGAATACATTGTGGGTTCAACAACAGGAATGTCCCTATTGCTTGCAATTGCAGCATTGGGCGGCATCATAACCCCTCAGATTGTAGGAATTCTCGCTGATAACATCGGTATGACAATGGCAATATCCTTCCTTCTTGTCAGCATTGCATTAATGCTTGTATTTGCAATTGTAAATGCTTTCAAAAAGGCAAAGGCGTAGAGGAGTAGCGAAAGTGCCAAGAAGCATAATCACAGAGCTAGATGTTGAAAAGGCAAGGGAGAGAAAAAAGCAAGCCCCTTGCCTTAAGTTGAGGATGTAGCAAGGAATATAGGATTGAAAAAAGGCAAGGGAGAAAGAAAAGCAAGCCCCTTGCCTTAAATCAAGGATGTAGCAAGGAATATAGGATTGAAAAAAGGCAAGGGAAGAAAAAAAGCAAGCCCCTTGCCTTAAATCAAGCTTGTGGCAAGTAATATAGGATTAAAAAAAGGCAAGGGAGAGAAAAAAATAATGCCATTGCCTTTATGCAGAGTAGCCGAAAGTGCCAAGAAGCATAATCACAGAGCTAGATGTTGAAAAGGCAAGGGAGGAAGAAAAACAAGCCCCTTGCCTTAAATAGAGGATGTAGCAAGGAATATAGGACTAAAAAAGGCAAGGGAGAGAAAAAAACAAGGCCCTTGCCTTAAATCAAGGATGTAGCAAGGAATACAGGATTGAAAAAAGGCAAGGGAGAAAGAAAAGCAAGCCCCTTGCCTTAAATCAAGCTTGTGGCAAGTAATATAGGACTGAAAAAAGGCAAGGGAGAGAAAAAATACTCACCCTTGCCTTTTCACGCCGAACCAACAGCCGGCCCAGCCCGCCG
>CAZPHI010000003.1:66791-86571 GCA_964586425.1 uncultured Lachnospiraceae bacterium
CCGGCCTAGCCCGCCAGCCGCCTAGTTCAATTTACCATAGTTATCAAGTAACTTAATCTTAACATCATATAATTTCTTAGATAAATCAACATGTACTTCATGTGGATTAACGAGACGTTTTGATTCATCCCATAATGTATCAAGCTCCTGCTTGCAGTATGCTTTGATGTCCATAACTGGAGGTGTAGTATACACACACTCGCCTTTTTCAAAGACCTTAACCATGATTTCACGAAGTGAATATTCACCTGGCTGAAGAAGAGTCTTCTTCCATGTCTCAATTGGATCGAAAAGTAAAAGCTCGTCCTCTTCTGAGAAAGTTTCATCTGCGAATGTGATAAGGTCAGCTTTAATCATGCCATCCTTGTCATATACACGGTAAACTGTCTTGTTACCTGGGTTTGTAATCTTTTCTGTATTCTCTGAAAGCTTAATCTTAGGAATAAACTGTCCAGTTTTTTCAACCATTATAGCAGCAAGCTTATATACACCACCGAATGCTGGGTTATCCTTTGCTGTGATAAGGTTAGTACCAACACCCCAAGAAGTAATCTTAGCGCCCTGAGTCTTCAAACTGTCAATCAGGTACTCATCGAGGTCGCTTGATGCTGAGATAACTGCATCTGTGTAACCTGCCTCGTCAAGCATAATTCTTGCTTTCTTTGAAAGATATGCAAGATCACCGCTGTCAAGACGAATGCCATAATTTTTAAGTGGAATTCCGGCAGCCTTCATCTCATCAAACACACGAATTGCGTTAGGAACACCTGAACGAAGAGTATCGTATGTATCAACAAGTAAGAGACATGCCTGAGGATAGATTTCTGAATATTTTTTAAATGCTGTATATTCGTCAGGGAAACTCATAATCCAGCTGTGTGCATGTGTACCTTTTACAGGGACATCAAACATCTGACCAGTCAACACATTACTTGTTCCAATACAACCTGCGATAACAGCAGCTCTTGCGCCATAGATACCAGCGTCAGGACCCTGTGCACGTCTAAGACCAAACTCCATGATTCCATCGCCTTTTGCAGCGTATACAACACGGGCAGCCTTAGTAGCAATCAGACTCTGATGATTGATAATATTAAGAATAGCTGTTTCAACAAGCTGAGCTTCCATAATTGGGGCAATAACTTTAACGATTGGCTCTCTTGGGAAGATAACAGTTCCTTCTGGAATTGCATAGATATCACCTGTGAACTTAAAACCACGAAGATAATCAAGGAATTCAGCCTCGAATAAGCCTGTACTTTCAAGATAAATAATATCATCCTCCTCAAAGTGAAGATTCTTAATATAATCAATCACCTGATCAAGTCCGCATGAGATAGAATATGCTCCATCGCATGGGTTCTTTCTGTGAAATGCATCAAAGACAACAGTTTCATTATTCTTTGTCTTAAAGTAGCCCTGCATCATTGTTAGTTCGTAAAGGTCTGTTAATAAAGTTAAGTTTCTCATTAATTCACCTATGAATATCAGTTCTCTGATATTCACCTTTCCTTATAATTATTATAATTTGACAGTGCTTTGCGAAACATTATAGCACTATTTGGCTTGTATTACCATATATTTATTTATAGTGAATATTATATATATATCTATAGTGAATATTAATGGAGGCAGATATGAAAGAATATAACAGCTCTCAGTTCTATTATAGAAGCGAGATGGAGCGAGGATTTGTAGATAATGACAAAGTATATGATAATGAAAGTCAGGACATATTAATTCTTGTCAATAAGAAGCATCCGGTAAATGCTTTATTTACCCCAAACTTTCTTGTAACGCCTGCAATTCCTTATAAAAAACCTATAAAATTAGAAAAAACCAAGATGGTTTGTCAGGCAGCAATATCACTTACTGCAATGATTAAGGAAAGCAGACTTGATGGAATGTCGATTATAGGGATTTCGGCATATCGTTCTTATGAAACACAACGTAACATATTCCTTAGAAGCGTTATGAAAAAAGGATTGCGTCATGCAGAACAATATATTGCACTTCCAGGATACAGTGAACATCAGACAGGACTGGCGATTGACGTAAGTAGTCCTGATTGCAGCTTTGAACTCGATGAAGCATTTGCAGGGACAAAAGAATATGGCTGGATTAAGAAACATGCGCATCTGTATGGCTATATCATTCGCTATCCAAAGGGAAAGGAAGAGATAACGGGCTATGCATATGAGCCATGGCATATAAGATACGTTGGTGTGGAGGCAGCAACACTCATTCATGACAAGGGAATTACTTTAGAGGAGTATCTCTTAGAGACGCAGCATGCGAAGTAATTAATATGCAATCTGAGTTGGAGAGCAATTTATATTGTGACATTGGTATTGATATGATATACTATCAAAGGGTAAAATAAAGTGATACGAAAGGCAAAAAGATGATTAGACTAATTCTTGTAGTTTTATTTCTTATAATATTCTTCTTACTCAGCTTGGTATTATTTGTAGTTGAGTGGATTATTGGTAAATTCAATCAACATGCAAAGGATGTAAGTTCATTAAGAATTGTGCAGGTGGCATTCAGAATTATATTATTCTTATGCGGAACAAAGACGACTGTGATAGGAATGGAGAATATTCCTAAGGATGAGCCAGTTTTATTCATTGGAAATCATAGAGGTTTTTTTGATGTTGTTATTGCGTATGCAAGATTTAACAGGCTTACAGGTTTTGTAGCAAAGAAAGAGATGAAGAAGGTTCCAATCCTAAGAACGTGGATGGGATTATTACATTGCTTATTCTTAGACAGGGCGAATGTCAAGGAAGGCTTAAAGACAGTCCTTGAGGGAATTGAGATGATCAAAAAAGATCAGATTTCGATTGTAATATTCCCTGAAGGAACAAGGAATAAAGAAGATGGTGTTCAAACATTTAAAGAGGGAAGCTTTAAGTTTGCCGAAAAATCAGGCTGCAAGATTGTGCCAATGGTTCAGAACAATACTTCAGCTATATTCGAGGATCATTTTCCATTACTTAGAAGACAGCATACAGTGCTGGAGTTCGCAAAACCAATTGATATGAGCGAACTTACTAAGGAAGAGAAAAAGACAATTGGTGCATATACACACAAAATTGTAGCCGAAATCTACGAAAAGAATAAGGCGCTTGTTTAGTTGACAAATGTTGTAAAAACTAATTGCATTTGTAATAGGTTATTGCTATAATTGAATAGCGTTCTGCTGTCAAAAGATGAGGATAGCAGTATTAAAGCAGAAGATATCTCTAGGAGGAATATATTAATATGTTATGGAAGATACTATTAATCGTAATAATTGTATTGGTTGTAATATTAGTAGCATTATATATTTTAGGCACTAAGTTACGTAAGAAACAGGAATCACAGCAGGCACAGATTGATGCTGCAAAACAGGTGGTTTCACTTTTGATTATTGATAAGAAGAAGATGAAGATGAAAGATGCTAATCTTCCTAAGATTGTACTTGATTCTACACCTAAGTATATGCGTGGAGCTAAGCTCCCAATCGTTAAAGCTAAGGTTGGCCCAAAGATTATGACATTAATCGCTGACAACAAAGTATTCGATGAGTTACCAGTTAAAGCAGAAGCTAAGGTTGAAGTTAGTGGAATGTATATTGTTGGAATCAAATCAGTACGTGGTGGCAAACCAACAGTAGCACCTAAGAAAAAAGGTTTATTTGCAAAGTTCAAAAAGAATAAGTAAGAATTGAGAATATGAATTATAAAATCCCCTTAAGTAGATTTTGGATATTTACCATATCTACTTAAGGGGATTTTTATATTGCACCTGGCGGCGCATATTTTGAAAGGTCAATTGCTATAATCTACATATCAAGTATTCCCTTATACATCTCAGGGCGTCTATCACGGAATAATCCCCAGCTTGTGCGTGCTTCGCGAATTGCATCCAAGTCGAATTCGTGACTGATGAAGCCTTCGCTGGTGCGGTCAAACTCTTCTACAAGTTGTCCGGTTTCATTAGTGATGAATGATGAACCATAGAAATTAAGGCTGGATTCCTGTCCGCCGTTCTCCTTAGTTGGTGTCACGGACTCAAGACCGATTCGATTGGCAGCAACTACAGGAACGATGTTAGCAGCTGAATGTCCCTGCATTACAGTCCTCCAGTGCGGCATGCTGTCACATTCAAGAATTGGCTCAGAACCAATTGCTGTAGGATATAAGAGAATGTCAGCACCCATAAGCGCCATACATCTTGCGGTCTCTGGGAACCATTGATCCCAGCAGATGCCTACGCCAATCTTACCGTATGCTGTATCCCACACCTTAAATCCAGTGTTACCAGGCGAAAAGTAGAATTTCTCCTGATAATAATGGTCGTCTGGAATGTGAGTCTTTCGATACACTCCAAGATTAGTGCCGTCAGCATCAATAATTGCAATTGAATTGAAGAATGTATTGCCGGCTTTCTCATAGAAACTGATGGGCAGCACTACGTGAAGTTCTTTAGCAACATCAGTAAAATGCTGTATCGCCATATTATCTTCTACGCTAGTCGCAAGCTTGTAATAATCATAGTTTCTTTCCTGGCAAAAATAATCTGTTTCGAATAATTCTGGTAATAGAATAATATTGCATCCGTCAGCTGCAGCTTTGCGGACAAGTTCGTCTGCGTGAGCAATGCTTATGCTGCGGTCTTTATAACAGGCCATCTGAATGGCTCCAACTTTAATTGTTGACATATTGACATCCTTTCATATCTGTATTCATAATTAGCAGCCCGAAGTCTCAAAGATTGGTATCTGCTGAGTAATGCAGTGAATGTTACCACCGCCAATTAATATATCTCTTGCATAGATTTGAATAATCTCTCGTTCTGGGAATAATTCAGCGAGAATATTGCGGGCAACTTCATCATTAGGGTCATCAAATCCTGGCATTATAATTGCTTTGTTTGATATATAGAAGTTAACATATGAAGCAGCAAGGCGTTCACCGTAATCTCTGGTTGGCTCAAAATCCATATTATCAAGACCATCGCATTCTTCCTTAGTCATACAGATTGGCTTTGGAAGTGGAAGCTTATGAACTGTGATTTTACGTCCTTTTGCATCAGTCTCTGACTCAAGAATATCAAGACATGATTTGGACATTGGATACTGTGGGTCATTAACATCATCTGTCCAGGCAAGAACAACATGTCCAGGCGCGGTAAATGTACAGATATTATCCACATGTTCATTAGTCTCATCATTATAGATGCCTGATTTTAGCCAGATAACCTTGCTAACACCAAGATAATCTTTTAATCTATCAGTAATCTCTTCTTTACTCATATCAGGGTTACGACCTGCGCTAAGCAGACAATTCTCAGTAACCATGGCTGTACCATCTCCGTCAACATGGATGGAGCCGCCCTCAAGAATGAAATCAAGAGAATCATACACGTCAATATCAAGAGAATCGCAAACCTTCATCGCAATTGCATTGTCTTTATCCCAAGGAAAATACAAACCATCAACTAAACCACCCCAGGCATTGAATCCCCAGTCTATACCACGAATACAACCCTGTCCGTTAACAACCATAGTTGGAGCAACATCTCTTGCCCAGGCATCATTGCTTGACATCTCAAGAACACGAATATTGCAAGGAAGACTTTCTCTTGCATTGTTATACTGCCCTGCGCTTGCAAGAACTATAACCTTTTCTGATTTGGCGATAGCAGTAGCAACCTTGACAAATGCTTTGCGGGCCGCATAGGCTCCGTACTGCCATGAATCACTTCTCTCCGGCCAGATTATTATGCAGCCGTAATGTTTATCATATTCTGCAGGCATGAAATAGCCATCACTTGCAGGAGTAGTTTTAAGAATGTTCAATTTAGCCTCCTTATAATAGGTATGCGGGATACACATACCTGATTAATGTTGATGCCTTAATTGTACATTATTGGTGGGAAAATGAAAAGTAAAAAAAACACATTCTAGGTCATATAAGCAACAGCTTATGCCAGATGAATTGAAAAAGGTAATATAATTTATTATAATAAAGTGATTGGAGGATAGAGACAATGAAACAGATAATGAGTGATATAAGACAGGGTATATTATGTGCATACTACAAATATATAGCATTGATAGCATTAATGATATTCTTATTATGTCAGTATATTGAACGGTATAATAAATTAGTAAAGCATGGTATAATAACAGATGCTAATAGTCTTGTTAATACAATATTGCATGTGTTTGCAGGAATGGAAGAATATATTCCCCAGTCGGGAACAGCATTTGAGATACCAGTAATATTCTTTATAGTTAATTTGTTCCTCGCAATATTAATCGGAGATTATCCAATGCGCGATTTGAAGGGCTTTGGGATGAATGTGCTGATTAGAAGTGACAAAAGAAGACAATGGTGGCTTGGCAAATGTGTATGGAACTCCCTTACATGTGTTGCTTTTTATGCATGCATATATATAACAATACTGTTAAGTGTACTGTTTTGCGGAGATATAAAAGCAGGATGGTCAGCAGATATAGCACAATATATCAATAATATTGATATAAGTAATTCGGATTATGCGGCTATAACAGTGGCGATGATAGTATTGCCAATCTGCATGTCGCTTGCAGTTTCGATGCTTCAGATGACCTGCTCGCTGATTCTCGGTCCGGTTATAGCATATATAGTTGTAATTGTGATATATGTTTTCTCGGCATTCTATATGAGCCCATATCTAATTGGTAATTATTGTATGATGCTTCGCAACAGCAGTGTTATAGCCGATGGAATAACACTCCAGCAGGGGATTGTCGGAGCATTGACGGTATATATAACATTTGCAATATTAGGATTATATATATTCGAGAAAAAAGATATTATATAAATTGGAGAAAAAGTATGAAGATAAGAGTTGGAATATGTGATGATTATCCAGAACAGGTAGAACGAATTGCAGCAAGCGTAAGAAAAGAGTTTGAGAAAGAGCATCTGGAACTTGATATGGTGATTATGACTGACAGCAGACAATTCGTGGAAGAATACTGCAAGAATCCAATGGATGTGGTATTTCTTGATATTGATATGCCGGGAATGGATGGATTTGAAGTGGCAGCAAGGATTGAACGCTGTAATTATGACACCTGCCTTAATTTTATAACTTCGGAGAACAGCTTGGTATATGATTCATTTCGATATAATCCGTTCTATTTTATACGCAAAGAGATGTATGATGAAGAGATGCACACTGCTATTCAAAAAATTATGATATGGTTAGGCCAGCATATTACATATGGAGTTGATACAGGTAATGGCATTGAGGATATTAGGCTTAGCAAGATAATATATATTGAGAGCGAGGGACATTATATCAATATATTCACAAAGAGGAAGAATTACAGATTAAGAAAAAATCTGAATGATATAGAGGATAACTTTATCAGGAATGGTTTTGTCAGGAGCCATAGAGCATATCTTATCAACGTAAGATATATCAAGTTCATTAATACTGTAAAGAATGAGATTACGCTAGAGAATAATCTGAGTGTTCCTATGAGCAGGAATAAGAGAAATGCTGTTAAAAACGCAAAACTTCAATACACTAAGAATATAATGTAGTATGAATTATTACACTACAGGATAGAGGAAAAATTGAGTGCTATATTAATTATAATATATATAGGAATTAGTATAATTCTAGTGGATACAATGGATAAGATTACTATTAGTAGAAAATTATCCACTAAAATAATTGCCATAGTTGCATTGCTGTCGATTATGCTAACATGGGAAATCTATGATTTTAATATATGGCTGCAAATAATAGTAGTATATGCAGTGATATTTGGATATACAATAATAGATGATTTTAATAATATTGGTAATAGATGTTTTTATTCCCTATTGATAGTTTGTATTATGTATATAACCTACATCCTATCATATAAGCTTGCTATTATTACAGGTAGAAGAGCCAAATTAATCGATATGTCAATTATATGGATAGGCTTTCTTGCCTTGATTAATGTTGCTATTACAATATATAAAAGATATATTAAGATAAGTAGTAAAAGGGAGTATAGAGAGCAATATGAGGCTTTGTACAAAGAACAACAATACCTTAAACAATATGTGCTTGATGCAGATGTGGCACAAAATCAGCTAAGAAGTATTAGACATGATATCAAGAATAATTTGAATATTATTGCCAATCTTATTAATGATGGCCATTATGAGGAAGCATTACAATATATTGAAGAATATGAGAATGTAGACTTATCTCGCAAGACGTATGTATATACTAATGATGCAGCATTGAATGCATTGCTGCATTCAAAATACAAGATTTGTGACGACAATAATATCAAATTGACTTGTATAGTAGATAAGTATATCTCTGGATATAAAACAATTGACTTATGCAAAATTGTATATAATCTATTGGATAATGCTATAGAATATGAATGTACATTAAGTGAAGAAAGATATATATACATATCAATAAAACAACAGGATGAATATATATATGTGTGTGTTAAGAATAGAATAAAAGAGTCAGTACTTAATAATAATCCAAAGCTTATCAGTACTAAGAATGATAAAATAAACCATGGACAGGGTAGTAAAATAGTTAGTAATATAATTAAAAGACGTGATGGTACATGTGAATACAGTGAAGATAATAATTATTTTATCTGTGTGTGTATTTTTTAACTGTTCAAGTCTTGACAAATACATTCTATGCCACAGCTATTGTGTTAATAGCTGTGGCATTCTATTATATTAATAATCAGTATAATAATTGAATAAGGAGATGTTGAACAGCAATGAAAGCAGAGTTAAAGAATGAATTGATTAGAGGATTCCATTCTAAGGCAATATTAGTTACGCTGTTGATTGGATTAGTAATATCAATTACGCAGATTATTACATATGTATTACCCGCAGCCAATCAACTGTTAGATGGATTTTATCAGACAAGTATTAAGAATAGCCCGGCATATGCTACAGTCTTTAATACGTGGATTGGGCAGAGCAGTTATGTTACACCATATATGAGATTATTCGTGATTATAATGCCGATTTTATCAATGATGGCATATGCGTATACATCATATAGTGATCGTAAGAGTGGATATATTAAATCAATATTCATTAGAACAAAAAGAACAGATTACTATATCGCTAAATACATCACAGCATTTCTCACAGGTGGAATTGTAACTACTACACCATTAATAATTAATCTTATGATTACGAGTACTATGATACCATCGATTTTGCCTAATCCTATAGCGAATATGCCTAATGCAAGAGCTTTGTTTGGAACTTTGTTTCATCAAAAGCCTTATGTGTATATTATGTTATATTTGCTGCTATTTTTCGTGTATGCAGGAACAATGGCAATTGTAGGTATGGCATTCTCATTCTTTATAGATAATATATTCCTGGTGCTTATAAGTCCGTTTCTATTACATTATCTGATACATACCTTAGTGATAAGCTCACCTAACGCATTACTTCGAGGTATGTCTCCGCTAACTATACTAGAGGTGGAACAGGGAAGAGTTAATAATGTATGGTCTATGTTAATTATATTCATTGTATTAGCTATAGGAAGTACTATATTATATTTTTGGCAGGGGGTGAAACAGGATGTCTTCTAAGAGAATTAAGCGGATACTTCTGATATCTATGGCATTGATACTATTAATAGTATGGGGAGTAATGTATGCAGATATTAATCGAAGATATCCACAGGCCGAGCGTATTGACTGTATGCCAGGTGATGAGGTTAGTATGGGCGATTCGGTATATACACCTCTTAATATTGCTGTATATGATAATAATACGATTGATAATATTAAATCAATAATGAGTGAGAGCTTGGAACAGAGCGTGCATGTATATGTAGGGGGATATGATGAATATAAAGTGATACTTGCTAAAACAAGAATACAGTATAACGGAAAAGGTAGTATTAACGTTAATAAAGGATACAGTGGAGTATTCAACTGTTATGCCAGTGATATTGGATGGAGTAATGGAAGTATTATATTATCCGAAAAAAGTACACTAAAGCAGGGTGAATCAACAGAAGTATACTTATTATCAATAATTCTTCCAAGTATGCTATATGGTTCACTTTGGAATGAATATGACTTGCATAATTGTACCAGTATATTGTCATGGTATCCAAAACATATAGAGTTGCATTATGATCGTGTAGATTAATAAAAAGGTGATTAATTATGATTATTAGATTAGAACATGTTCAAAAAGAGATAAGAAAAAATAAGGTGCTTGATGATATTAACTTGGAGTTTAAAAGTGGAGCTATATATGGCTTGAAAGGAAAGAATGGTTCAGGAAAAACCATGATGATGAGAGCAATATGTGGATTAATTAAGTGCAAGGGTGTAATAAGTATTGATGGGGAAGTTCTTGGTAAAGACATATCTTTCCCGAGGAGCATAGGAGCCTTAATTGAGAATCCAGCATTTATAGGCGCTTATTCAGGAATGAAGAATCTTCAGGTACTTGCAGATATTCAAAAGCGTATAGGAGATAAAGAGATTGCTGAAGTAATTGAAGCGGTGGGACTTGATCCAAAGGATAACAGAGCGTATAGAAAGTATTCATTGGGAATGAAACAGCGATTGGGAATAGCAGCTGCCATTATGGAAAAACCAGATATAATAATACTTGATGAACCTATTAATGCATTGGATCAAAGCGGTGTAGAACAAGTAAGGAAACTCCTTTTTCAATTGAGGGATGAGGGTAAATTAATTATAGTTGCATGTCATGATAATGAAGAGCTGAATCTTCTTGCGAGTAATATAATAAGAATAGAGGAAGGTAAAATAATTGGTATAGAGCAGAGAGAAAAAGAGTGAGGCTTTGATGAAAAAAATAAAACATGTCATATCACCAACGGTTGATATGGTAGCAATGGTAATATATATGTTGATAATATCAGGAAATCAATATGCAAGTATATTAGTAACACATATGCAGACAAAAAACACAGTACAATTATGTACTGCAGACATAATCTGTATATCCGTATTTCAGCAAGTTAAATACTGTGATATTATAGCGTCAGGTTTTATTATTGTATTCACAATTAGACACATCATTAATAATAATTTTATTATTAGAATGAAGAATGGTATTCAATTATGGAGATATCTGTTTAAGAATATTGTGACTACATCATTAGTATGTGCAATATACAGAATAGTATCACTTCTAGTAATGGGATTAATCTTTGGTGAAACATTAGCAACGAACTGGGACATCAAGGAGAGCCTGATGTATCATATAACTTATAGCGTAGTGGCTCAGCCAACAAGCGTATGGTTAATTCTTTTGACCGGATTGCTTGTAGCTTTTTTAATTAATATACTAATTGGCACCATAATTATACTAGGATGGGTTATAAGTAACAAATTCATTACTGGATATATAGTGTTGTTAATAATGGTGGCTTTATCTAATCTAAGTATAGAAGTTGGTAATGATGTAATAGCTAAACTATTGAATATATTGAGTTGTTTTGCTTATTATAAAAATGATATTCGAGTATTATATAGTGAGGGTATTCCGTATATGAAATTATTGATGATTCCAATAGCATATATAGTTGTGAATGTAATAATAAGTAATATTGCTATAAAAAATAAGGAATATCTATAAAAATGACAGTTTACGTCACTACATATACATGATATGCCAGAGCTATTGAAAGCATAGTTCTGGTATTCTATTATAAAGGAGAGTTAATCTCAGTGTGGACAATAGATTAGGTGGATTGGAGGATTTATGAGAAAGATAGGTAATAAATTATGTATAGTAACAATAGTGATGCTTATAGGAATGTTGCTTTGTGCCTGTGAACGTAGTTCAATAGCTGACTTAGAGACCTATAGTTCTACAAGTGAGACAATGTCAATAGGGAGTGAGACCGAAGGGGCAGAAGGGGAAGAAGAGACACAGAATATAAGCGATAGTAAGTATTATGACATCTCATATTTAGACAATAAGTATAAATCTATTGTAGGAAAATTAATTCCAAAGAATGGAGTATTATCTGGAAGCACCCCTAATGCTACAATAGATATCTCAATTAATAAAGTTGGATTATATGATAATATGGAGGAAGCTAATCCTGAATTATATAATAGATGGAAATCACAAGACAGTAAGTTAGCAAAGATGTCTATTGAAAACGGACAGATTATACATGATGAGTATACTAATGGTTATATAATGTATCAAAAAATTATAGAACTAGATATTAATATAAAGAATACAACTAAAGAATCAGAAAGCCTGTTGCTAACAAGCCTAGGAATAGCCAATATATCAGATGCTCAGGATGGAGCAAGGAGTCTATCTTCTCATTATGTTTGCCATAATACAATGGATAATGTAGGTAAACAGAGCTCAAAAATAGAACTTGCACCTGGTGAAGAACAGCATATAGTCCTATACATAAGAACAAACACAGATTTTATAACGAAAATTAGAAGGTACAAGTATGATCATATGACAGATCCAAGAATTGAGGGTGAGCCATTAAAAGATGAGGTTATAACAACTGAGGAAGCACTAAAGAATGTATATATGTATATAAGCAATGGAAAATCCTATTCTTATACAACTGCATCACTTATTAGATTGGGGATTGAACATTCACAAGTGGTTGATTAACATATTAAGAAGGAAAAAACTTCTTGAAATATGTAGAATAATGTAATAAACTACCTTTGGAGTGATAATAATTAAGCAAGGGCAAATCTATGGAAACATAAGGACGCAAAGCTAGGAGCCGTACGGATTATAGCTGGATATAATCTAGGCAGTTCGGTTGCAATTAAGTGAAGCATGTTAAGATGCTTTATTTGATTGCTTTTTTTATGCCTTTTTCTAGGTATGTACTTGTATAGTTGTTATTCACAATTACCTAATAGATATACATAGGAAAGAGGAGAGTTATGAAAGCATTGAAGGAAAGACAGAGGAAAAAGGGTATAGACACAAGACAGAGTATTACAGGGCAAAGGTCAACTAAGCAGAGAATTATAGCATATGTTTTAATAGCCATTATAATAGCAACGAATGTCTTGTTTCCAGCAGTAAGAAGTAATGCAGCATCCAAAGAAGAACAGGTGACAATGATTAAGCAAGCACGTGATAAAGCATCGACCTGGCTTAATGAAACAGAAGTATCTAATTTGGGCGAATGCGATAATTATGATGTTGTTAATAGAGAGCTATACAGAAGATGTCTGGATGAAAGATTTTGTGAAAGTAGTAATAAAGATGATCTGAATAAGATGATTGCGAATGGTCTTAATGCTGACGGAGGCATAGGTCTTAATTCGACTTATAGAAGTGATTTTTTGGATTCTTTGTTAGCATTGTATGCTGTCAATTCATATAGTGATGAGTATACAAAGGATAATGCCAATAAACTGGCAATATATCTAGCTAATAATGCAGCAGGAGAACCAGATTATGCATTACCATTGGCAATAGGATTGATTGAATATAGAGATGTGTATAAGGATTATAACAACGCAATTATTAATGAAATAATTAATAATATAGCGAATGAATCAGAATTGATTGATGGCAATAGCAGTATCAATAAGGCTAGTGTTAATGCAATAATCGATAAGGCAGATAATGATGGTGAAAAGCTACAGGTAATTATGCAGCTTTATTATTATGAATTGTCAGGAGTAATTAGCGATGAATTAGCATTGGGAGTTAGTCTATCCAATATGCAGTCAAAGGATGGCAGTTTTTATACTATGGAAGCTACTGTTATGGCAGTAAGACTTCTTGATAGAATTATTAATAATAATAAACTGTATTGTAATGTAGGTTCAATAGAACTGAAACTAAACAGCTATAGCGAATATATTAATGAGAAGAGTACTATAATTGCTGATTATGTGATTAATTACAATGCTAATTATAATAAAGATTTCACAATAAAATTAGTTATAGATAATGCAGATAAGACAGTATATGAGACAGAAGAGAATATAACGCTAGAGGAAGATAATACAAAGCTGACAGGTAGTTTTACAGCATGGGACTATATTGCAAAACAAGCTGAAACGCTTAATGTTCATTGTTATCTTATGGATGGAGAGGAAGTTAAGACTTTATCAGAGACAGAGATTTATTACAAAGACAAGTATAGTGAGCAGCTTTGCTTGACGAGCAAAATAAGTAATAACAATACTGCTAATTATGCTAATGAACTTGTGTGGAATGATATAAGTAGTGAAGATGACAGATATGGATATAGGTTGTATTCATCAGAGGAAGATAGTGAATATGCAACCAGCTCAACCTGGAATGGAAGCGAGATGGTGAAGGTATTAAATGTATATCCTAATAGCAGTTCAAAGAATTATCTAAAAGAGTGGATGAATAATACTATATCAGATAGTGAAAGTCCTGCTGGAATGGGAATGTTTGACATTGATACACTTTATATAGGTGATTATAACAATAATCCTAATGAGGCATTGATTGATGCTAATGGTAATTATAGATATGATGTAATATTCTTTGGATCATATGATTCGAATGCATTTATGGACTTGAACGAAGAATCGTATAATGCAACACTTGCTTATATAAAGAGTGGACGAGGTGTATTGTTTGGACATGATACGGTATGTCGATATGGATATGAAGCACATCCGTATTTTGCACAGTTTGATACAATGCTTGGAATCAAAGCGACTAATATAACAGAGGCAATCAAACATAGTAGCAGTGTTGAAGTAGTAAACAATGGTTTCCTGACTTCATACCCATGGAAGCTTACAGGAGTATTGAATATCCCATATACTCATGTGTGGGGACAGTATAGTGGTGGAACACTTGCTTCTACAGTATGGATGAAACTAGCGGGCAATAATGTCTATGATACAGATGAGGAAACAGGCGGTACAAGTGATGCATATCTAGTTACTAATAATCAGTTGGCAATGATACAGACAGGACATAGTAATGGACAGGCAACAGATGATGAGCGAAAGGTTATTGCCAATGTAATGTTTTATCTAAAGCAGTTTACAATTAATACGAGCGTTAAGGATGCGGCATTCAAAGATAAAGCAAAGCCAGTAGTAGATGGAGTAGCGGCAGAGATTAGTACTTATGAACCGGGAGAAGATGGTAAGTACAGCGTTAACTTAAGTATTGCAGGTCATGATGAAGGAACTAATTATAGTTATTATGTAACTGCAGCGTCTCTTGATAGTAAAAGCAATGCAACACATAATTCTAATACTGCTACCGCTAAGGCACAATCGGGTATCAAAGGCTATGCGGTTATAATCAATGATAGTGAGCAACCATATGAATTTGCGGATATTACCGAAGGAGTCACTTACTACGAGGATGGTCATGCTCAATATCAGTCTGACAGCATTAATATGGACGATATAAAATATGCACATATATGCGCAGTAGATAACGAAGGCAACATAAGTAACGAGGCTATATATAGAATTACAGGCGACAATAGTGATTATTCCAAGGGGAATATAGTAACACAGATAGCTGTTGATAAAGAAAGCTACAATGCTAATGATAATGTTCAAATTACAGTAGAAGCCAAGGCTGATTTCTATAGATGTGACGCAGTCGGCAAAATCACTATAGAAACCAAGGAAGGCGATGTTATAGCAGTTGTAAGTGATGACATTTTGTTGGAAGTTATTGCGGGCAAGAAGGAGTTAAGTAAAACTTGTGAATGGAAGCTTTCTGATATGTGGCTTAATTCATACAATGCCGTAATACGCTGGTATGACAGCGACGGTAATGAATTATCAAGTGACAGCACAGATATTAATATAGGCGATGGCATACAGGTAAAACAGATATTGTCAACTGATAAAGACATATATGATAAAAACGATACAATCATAGTTTTGGATGACATATATAATCTAAGTGAACGTAATAATATATACAATGCAGAGGTTATTATTACTATTGAGAGGGACGAATGCAACATTTATAAAAAGAATATTATATGTGACACAATAATTCCGGGCAGAAAGAAAGCATTAGCAATTAATGTTCCAGGTAATATTCTATCTGATGGTGAGTACATGGTAAATGCTGTTATAAAATCCAATAATAAAACATACCAGAAAGCATCAAAGACCATAACTGTAAGGACAACATATGCAGGAGACTATAGTGGCGAGTTAAAAACCGATAACACGCAGTATACGGTAGGTCAGAAGATACAACTCAATAAAAACATAATGTTAAGTAATAAGACAGGTTATGCAGATGAGACAGGTCACAAGATTACGGTTAATACTGGAATAATTAAGCTTGATGATAATGCTGTATATACCAGTGAAGTAGTTGATGCCCAAAACGAAGTTATTAATATAACATATGGAGAAAATCGAAAAATCAGCGATGTAATGCAAGCAAAGTATGAAACAGGACATTATATGATTACATTAAGTGTTACAGACCAAGATGGCAAGGAATATATGATTGATAATGCCATTATAGATATTAAAGCTGCAAAGCAGCCAGAGATAACAAGGGACACAACAACAGATGCAACAATAGATACAACAATAGATACAACGACAGATGTAACAATAGATACGGTTGCAGAAGAAACGGATGCAAGTGAAGTTAATAAGCAGGTAGACACTAGTGATAGTAATGCTGTTGGAATGTGGATTATTATAGCACTTATGTCATTGGCAATAATGTGTTTGACAGTATTAAACAGAACTGTAGATGATGAGGAGTAAGGGATACAATGAGGAGAATTAAAGGTTATACCAAAGGTAACATCAAGAGAATAATAAGTCTTATACTTGTAATTGCAATGCTTACATCAACACTGTATGCATGTAATGATGGCGAGAAAAAGACAGCAGATGAGAGTAATAACAGCAGTGCGAACTATGCAGAAAAGCTTATGGAGGTAAAACCGGCACAGGAATCCATAGGTGAGAGACTTGTATCAGCAGTGACAAAGAGCAGTAATGAGTCTGCTGACATAGCAAAGGCAGTTAATGAATATATTAATGCCCTAACTGTAAAGGATGATATGACAGCTTCACAGTTAAAGGATTATATATCAAAGACAGAGATAAGTGAGGAGTGGAAGAATACGCTGCTTGCCCGTAATCAGGCATATACAGATGCTGTGACACAGTCCAAAGCAGGACTTCTTGATACTCTTAATAATTATGAGACTTCAGTCAAAGCTAATGATAGTGCTGCACAAGCATTTAATATGAGTGCATTAGATGATTATATATCACAATGCAGTGACAGCACGCTGGTTAATAAAGCGGATAGTAATAAAACAGACAGCAATAAAACAGACAGTAACAAAGCCGATAATGAAGACATGATAGTAAAAACAGCACCAAAGGCTATACCAGAGATTAACATGGATGAAACTGATGCGGATGATATTCAGTCCAAAACAGGTGAAAAAACGGAAGTCTTTGCTGCCAATATGAGTGCATACAGTAATAATGAACTTAAGGCTACAGATGGTATAATGCAGCTTGATGAAGCTGCCAAAGCAAAGGTTAAGGAATTAGGTACACCACTTAACATATATAACTTTCTAATAGATAATATAAAAAACGAATGTTATAAAGGAATAAAAAAGGGAGCGCAGGCAACCTATGACAGCAGGGCAGGCTCAGATGCAGACCAGGCAACACTCTTTATAGCAATGTTAAGATATGCAGGATATGATGCTGGTTATATAAGAGGAAGAATATATCTTGATGCAAAAGAGGTAATGGAGTTAACAGCTACGGATACAGTAGTGGGAGCTGCAAGAACTCTTGGTGCCTTGGGTAATGATGTCTCAATAGTTATATCTGCGGGAGAACCAGCAGGAATACAGCTTGAACATACCTGGGTAGCGGCATATGTGCCATATGGAGATTACCGAGGAAGTGGTAGTAACAGTGGAACATACAGATTGCTTGAGCTGGATACGTCAGTAAAGTATCTGGAGTCAGAACCTGAGGTAAAGGACGAGCAGTATTATCTGTATGGCCGAGAGATTAAAAAAAGCAGCTGTTCATATCTTCCAATGTCATTAAGATTTGATGTAATTGAAAGAAGTGAATTAGAAGCGGTTTATGGTGGAAGCTATGACAGCATAAGCATCAATATATCAGGCAATGTAGTAACACTTAATACCTGGGAGATGTACTGCAAACAGTATACAATTATGTATGAGCCTGAGACACAAGAGGACAGGCAGCTGATAGACAGCTTTGGTGGAATTATGAACGTTCCATCATATCTTGTACATGTAGTTCCTGTACTAAAATCAGGCAACGAAGTGATTCTTAGTGGTAATGCAGTTAATCCGGGAGATAAGCAGAAGGTATATTTTGAGATAAACAACGGTGGAGAGAATGCAGCGTATAGTAACATCATAAGTGCAGGCTCAATGTATTCTGTTGTAATGGATTATGGTTTTACAACAAGTGAGCATCTGGAGGCAGCAAAGGAAAGATATGAGGCGGCATCAGCAAAGCTTAATGCAATGTCCAAAGAAACTTATGAGTCAAGACCATATGATATCCTGTATTCAGAAGATATACTTGGAAGTCTTTTAAATCTTGGAGGAGTGCTGTATTATGTACAAAAGGATGTTAATGATATACAGCTTGCCAATTATTATGAAATCAATGGTTTCAAGGGAACCTCTGTATTGATGACAGGCTATGAATTCGGTTATGAAAGATCTTTTGGATTCGTAACAAAGCTTAGCGAAGGCTATGTATTTATAGATGCAGATTATGATCTAAAGTCAGCTGTAGCAAGGGCAGATGATGAGGAAAGCAAGCAAAGAGAACGATTATACATGTTTGGAAGTGGTCTGCTTGCATCCCAGGCAGAATCGGAGGTATGGGAGACACTGCTTTCGGTGGAGGCAGTGTCAACCTCATCACTTATAACTGACGCCTTCGAGGCAGGTGAGGAAGTAGTTGCGTTAAGTGCAGAAAACTACTATGATGATTATGAGTATTATCTGGATATAAGTGACGATACGCGAAGTGCTATTGAAAGCAAGATAGATGATGGCTATGTGGTGATAATGCCATTCGAAACCTCTGTAGTGGGAAGCTGGCAGGGTGAGGCCTATATGATAATAGACCCATTGAATGGCAGCGGTGCCTATATGATAAGCGGTGGACTTAAGGGTGGGTCTACAGGAATTACAGTGCCAGAGGCAGCTCTTTTCAACTGTATAATAGATATAGTAGATTTGATTGCGACAATGAAATTATTCTTAATAGGGCTTAGTGCGTGTGTAACAGCAACCACATGTTTGGTTGATTTAGGTGGCGCCGCATTAATCATATTTAGCACGTTGGCCTATATAAACACTGCTGAGCAGTTATCCAAGTTATTTATGAATGCAGTCGATTATGCGTGTGGGGATGAGAGCGCAGGGGATGAGATAATATCAGATGCTGTTGATAACGCGATAATGTTGGCTATAGGTGGGGGTGTGTGTGCACTTTTGGGTATAGCGGCTAAACTAATTATGAAAAATAAGCTTATGGCAAAACTGGGGAAAACAGTTGCCGAAGAATTCATGAAACGCTACGGTGATGATATCAGAGCCTGCAAGAAGATGTATTATGAATTAATGGATGAGCTGAAGAACAAGAAAACCCAGACAGCAGTGGCCAAAAGCGCGAATCCGGAAAATACCTCATTCTATGTGAATCAGATGAATAATGGAA
>CAZPHI010000004.1:0-78552 GCA_964586425.1 uncultured Lachnospiraceae bacterium
ATCATTATTCTATAAAATCAAAGGTCTGTGGATAAAACTGCGGAAACTCAAGGAAATAACATACCATTGATAATATTAAAATAATAATGTATAATTATCTAATACAAGTATATAGATTATCGTGGTGATTGTATCGCTGAAGGAAGGTGTCTTAATGGATGGATATGAATCTTTGAATTCCATATTGGTAAATCTCTTTAATGATATATTAAGTATTGAAGAAAAAGCGTTAATTACAGGGGAATTTACAGATATAACTGTTAAAGATATGCATATTATTGAAGCCATAGGAGTAATGGCACCTAAGACTATGTCAGAGGTGGCAAGAGCCTTATCGGTTACCATGGGTACACTGACAATAGGTGTTAATGGCCTTGTTAAAAAGGGATACGCTGAAAGAACCAGAAGCGAGGTGGATAGGAGAATTGTCTATGCATCGCTTACAACAAAGGGCAAAGCAGCATATCTTCATCACATGAAATTCCACAGAGAGATGATTAATTCTGTTATGAATAGTGTGTCCGAGGAAGAAGCCCAGATTTTGACGAAGGCATTGAATAATCTAGAACAGTTTTTTATGGAAGTAAAAAATAAGCAGAATTAGGAGAGAGGTTAAGCTATGGACAATAAAAATTTATTAAATCTGGATGATTTGGCAGATGTATTTGCACAACTTGAATCAATCCCTGATGACAATGAAGCTGAACAAAGTAATCAACTTGATGAGGAGATAAGCGCATCGCAGAGAAGATATAATGAGATTATCAAGAAACACAAAGAAGAGCAGTAAAGAGCTAAAAAAGCGTCAGTAGTCATAAGCTGATGCTTTTTTATTGCAAATTGATTGATAAGTGTATTGATTTTTATACATTAAAGTAGTATCATAAGATAGTATATGTTTAAACTGCTGATAATATCAGCTTTCGATAAAAATATAATTGCAAAAGCATGGAGGATTAGGATGAAGTTTATAACAATCGGAGAAATAATGCTTAGATTTTCACCACCTAACTATGAGAAAATCGTTACAACACATAATTTTATTATGAATTATGGTGGAGCTGAAGCGAATGTTGCGGTTTCACTTGCCAATCTTGGAGTGGATTCAACATTTTTTACAGTATTACCAAATACAGATTTAGGAAAATCAACAATTAGCTACCTCAAAGCGAATGATGTTCATACCAAACACATCATTAAGGCTGATGGTAGAATGGGTATATATTATCTTGAGGAAGGCGTTGCAGTAAGAAGCTCACAGGTAATATACGATAGAGCGAATTCAGCATTCAGTGAATTTGATTATACAGATGTGGATATGGATGAAATTATGAAGGATTACGACTGGCTTCATGTTAGTGGTATTACTCCAGCATTATCATATAACTGTAGAAGACTTATTGACAAAGCATTAAAGTCAGCTAAAAAGTTCGGACTTACAGTAAGCTTTGATCCAAACTTTAGAAAGACATTATGGTCATTTGAGACAGCAAGAGATGTACTTAGTACATATCTTCCATATGTAGATGTACTTATTGGAATTGAGCCAATTCACTGCTACAATGAAGATGGTACAGATGTAAAGGATGGTCTGTCTATGCAGCCTTCATTTGAAGATATGGATAGAGTATTCAAGGCTATTGACGAAAGATACCATATGAAAGCAATTGCTAGAACAGTAAGATATGCACATTCAGGAAGCAATAACTCATTGAAAGCATTCTATTATACAGAAGGTAAGACATATGAAAGTAAGTTAATCAACTTTGATATCGTAGATAGAGTTGGTGGCGGTGATGCATTCTCTTCAGGTCTTATTTTCGCAACAATGGAGAATATGGATCCACAGCAGATTGTCGATTTCGCGGTTGCATCTTCTGTAATGAAGCATTCAATTCGAGGTGATACAAATATCACAAGTAAAGAAGCTATTATGTCACTTATGAATGATGGAAGTCATGATATTCAGAGATAATTAATATAGTATTATATAAGCCTTAATTGGGCCGGAAAGAAAGATGTATTATTACATCCCATTCCGGTCTTTTTTGATGTGCGAGCAGTAGTAGTACATTCTGGAAAATGTTGTCGTAATAACTACGATGTAACATAATATGAAATTAATCATAATATAAACTATAACAAAATAAATGAGGTTTAATATTGTGTGTGTAGTTCATAAGAATGATTTTGTTCTAGCAATGGCTTATGTACCATGGCAGCAGTGGGAAAAATTATATTCCATTGATGAAGCTCTATGGAATGGCACTTTATTTGCAGAGTTAAAGAAGCCTTTTTACGGAGGATGCAGATGATGAATATGAATAATAGATATAGAAACAATATTAATAGAAATTGTACATTTTCAAAGATTTGGCGAGGCTCTAAGAATCGTGCAGGATAAGCTCGACTCTAAGAATTTCTACGCATTTAATCCTGAATTTGATAAGAAATAATCCAGACTATAATAGTAAAAAAAATGTCACATCTTCTTTGTATTTGGAAGATGTGACTTATTTTATTTGTATTCAATATATATATTAGTAATCTGACGTTTGTTACGAACACATTGGTGATATGAATATGTAACTGTTTTATTAGAGTAGGCAATTGCAGCATTAACATCCGGGTTGAATTCGGTAATAACCTCAATTGATGTAAAGTGCATGTCCATCTGCTGTGCTATATACATATTCAGCTGAGCCTGATTGGTATATATAGGAACGTTATTATAATAGTAATATGAAAAGGCAGTGGCATCAGCCTGAGGATACTGGCGCGAATCAAAACTATGATCTGTGGATATATCAGCATCTGTTATATTAAAATACATATGATGCGTTAATCCGGTGTTATTAACTGGATCATCCCATGTAACATCTACATGATACCATTCATTATTAAGTTCAACCATATTCCAGATATGTTTTTCATCACCAGCATTGCCAGATATGGTAATACAATTAATACCTATCATATCCATAAATGTTTTGAAAACCTCTGTATATCCGCTGCATACGGCCTTGCCATTAATAAGTGCATCATAAGCATTGTAGATATCATCTGATTGATCATCAACATATTCAATATTGTTAACAAGATAATCATGAATTGCAAGTTCATTAGCATATAGCGTTGCGGATTGTGAAACACATTCATTGTATACTGCAATATAACGATTATATAATTCTAATTGTTTGCTGCTAAGATATTGAGTATCGTTGTTTTTGTATGCATAATATATAGGATAATTATCCCAGAACTTTAATGTTACTAAAACATTGTATCCACCAGCTAATTGTCTATATTCGCAGTTGAGAGTCTCAATACCTGTCAATTCATTGATCCAGTCATCTGCAGATATAAGGTCCATTGAATTAACATAGAATGTACAAGTCGTTTGATTATGGTGCATGGAATCTAAAAGCTTATCAAGTATTGCATTCTTATCAGCGACTTTCTCATAAGGTGTATAAGAAACTGACTTGTTGTCCTCTCCACTTTGTGGACCTTTAAGAATTGAATCAGTAAGGCTGCATGAACAAAGAGAAAGAATAATTACAATACTTAATAAAAGGCATGTTACATATTTTAATATATGTCGATTACGATTCTTTAACATAATTCTCCTATCTACAGAAGTGCATATATAGTGCCCAAAGATATAATCATCTGAATAATAGCAAATCTAAATACTACCTGTGCATCGGACCAGTCTTTGTTCTTACGGACATGGTCATGAATAGGCGTTCTGGTATTCTTCAATATACTGATTTTAAGAAATCTCTTAAGTGAAACCTTAATTAGTCCAAGACCGCCATCAATAATAAGCAAAGCAGCCACTAATAGATAGAGAAGTGGACGTTGAGATTTTAATATGGCAAATGCTATGAACACTCCGATTGCCCTAGAACCGGCATCTCCCATTAAAAGCTTGCTTGGAGAAGCGTTAAACCATAGATATCCAAGGATACAAACAACAAGCAAAAGAATTGCATGTGCAAAATACGTATCCATATTGAAAACCTTAAATAATACAAATATAGAGAACAAACTAATACTAGAAAGTGTTCCACATAATCCATCAACACCGTCGGAACAATTAGTTACGTTAATGCTTGCCCAAACAAGTACTACTATAAGAATGGCATATACAATAGTCGGAACTGTAACGGTCGTATTAAAGAAAGCAAGCTCAAAAGTATTAGGGTTGTAGTTTAAATAAGTAAATGCTGTCATTCCGGCAATTACAAAATCAATAATTCCTTTTTTTAACTCACCCCAAGGTGAATCGGCACTATCATCAAGATAGCCTGATAGCATTGCAGCTAAAGTAAGAATTAGATAGATTACCAACTCACTGTTAAGTGGTATAAAAAGTACAGCTGTAAGCGTAAAAGTCAGAATAAATATTATTCCTGCGCCTCGTGGCTTTCCAACAGATTTGGTGCCATTAATGGCAAATGCTCTACCCATATCTCTAGGTAGTGTATTCATAAAAATTTTAATTGCAGCACAAGTTAATATAAAAGCAAAGATTACACTTATAAATGTTATCTCTTTCATATAGCTGGTATCAAGTATGTAGTAAATCATAGATAAACCTCTTTTCAATTATTAAAACACAAAAAGTCCCAGTGTCTGACGACATTATAGCATAATTGTTTTTTAAAATATAGATGCATCTGTAGAAATTTATTATTAATTGTGGTAAAATTACTACATAACGTAAAAGGTGGGCTATATATGAAAAAAGGTACGGGTGTTAACAAAACAAACAATACTAAAGTGACAGAAAGTAAGGTAAAACCTGAAAAACAGACAACAACTCAGTATAGTACTCTAGAAGAGATTAAGATGACAGAGGTTGATGCATATCTGTTTGGTCAGGGAACGCACTATGAAATCTACAACAAGATGGGTGCACATGTTGTCAAAGATACAGCCACAGGTGAATCGGGAGTTTACTTTGCAGTTTGGGCCCCTAATGCAAAGGAAGTATATATAATAGGTGAATTCAACGACTGGAAAGCATATGGACAGGATATGGAAAAGATTAATGATGGTGGAATATACCATAGATTTGTTCCAGGTGCTAAGAAAGGACAGCTATATAAGTATCTTATTATTACACAAAAGGGTGAAGCATTGTATAAGGCTGATCCTTACGCTAATGAAGCACAGATGAGACCGGAAACAGCTTCAGTAGTATCAGAACTTGGCGGATTTGCATGGACCGACTCAGCATGGGTTGATAAAAAGAAAAAAGAGAATCACCATGAATCACCATTATCTATATATGAAGTACATATTGGTTCATGGAAGAAAAAAGCTGATGGTACTAAAGATGGCTTCTACAATTATCGTGATATGGCGCATGAGCTGGGTGATTATGTAAGTGAGATGGGATATTCACATATTGAATTAATGGGTATAGCAGAGCATCCATTTGACGGTTCATGGGGATATCAGGTTACAGGATATTATGCTCCAACAAAACGATATGGTACACCGGATGACTTTATGTACTTTGTTAATTATATGCATAAAAAGGGCATTGGCGTTATTCTTGACTGGGTACCTGCACATTTTCCAAAGGATGCTCATGGTTTAGCTGATTTTGATGGTTCACCGGTATATGAATATGCAGATCCAAGAAAAGGAGAGCATCCAGACTGGGGAACAAAAGTATTCGACTATGAGAAAAAGGAAGTATCTAACTTTTTGATTGCTAATGCATTATTCTGGGTAGACAAGTTCCATATTGATGGCCTTAGAGTTGATGCTGTAGCTTCAATGCTGTATCTTGATTATGGAAGAACAGAAGGCAATTGGATTCCTAATAAGTATGGTGATAATGGCAATCTTGAAGCAATGGAATTCTTAAAGCATTTTAATAGTGTAATGAAAGAAAGATATCCACAGGCAATTACAATTGCAGAAGAATCAACAGCATGGCCTAATGTAAGTGGTGATCCGGATGACAGTAATTCATTAGGATTTACATTCAAGTGGAATATGGGCTGGATGCATGATTTTACAGAGTATATGAAGCTTGATCCATACTTTAGAAAGTTTAATCATAATAGACTTACTTTTAGTATTATGTATGCATATAGTGAAAAGTTCATTCTTGTATTATCTCATGATGAGGTAGTTCATCTTAAGTGTTCAATGCTTGGAAAGATGCCAGGAGATATAGATGACAAATTTGCTAATCTTAAGCTTGCATATGCATATATGACAGGACATCCTGGTAAAAAGCTTCTGTTTATGGGTCAGGAATTTGGACAGTGGAATGAATGGAGTGAGGAACGTTCACTCGACTGGTATCTACTGGATGATGAAAAACATCAGAACATGAAAGCATTTACACAGAAGTGCCTGAAGCTTATTAATACACATCCTGCATTATATGAGACTGATTATATGCCAGAGGGCTTTAGATGGATTAATGCTAATGATAAGGATAAAAGTATCTATTCATTTGCAAGATATAGTAAGAATAAAAAGAAGAATCTTTTGTTTGTGCTTAATTTTACACCAGTTGAGAGACCAAGCTTTAGAGTAGGTGCGCCAGTGCCTGGCAAATACAAGCTTGTGCTTGGTAATGATAATGCAGAGCAGAAAGCCAACCTTACTGCGGTAGAGGGAGAGTGTGACGGATATAAGCAGTCATTGCTTATTGACCTTCCTGCATATGGAATTGCGGTTTATGAATTCAATGAAACAATTTAAGTATCATATAATTTAATAAATGTGACGAAATAATACCTGTAATACTTAAAGCTTTGTCTTTATGTGTTGCAGGTATTTTTATTTGAATAAATAGTTTTAGAACTTAAATATATGGAATATAAGCCTTGGAGGAAATATGGAAAATATAAGTATTAATGTTAATGGAAGTAATATTGCTGCAAACAGCCAATTAATTAATACCGATAATAGTAATGGTTCAGATAAGGGCGCCGCTAAAGCTAGTGTGCTTGGAAGTTTGGCTAATGGTGTTTGCATAGAATCATCAAAGAGTAGTAAATCTGATAATAATGGGACTGGAGCCTATACGCAAAAAGGTGAACAGGAAAATGATAAGACATCATTAGCTTCTAAGGAGAATTCAGAGGTAATTGAAGATATAAAGGATAGGGCTAATGCGATGCAATTAAGCCTGAAAGGTGTATTTGCAAAGCTGGACGGAAGTACAGCGGTGGCTGTTGATGAAAGTGGTTATGATGTTACAGGCAGTGATGTAAAACAATGTGTTGGTGTAATTGAACGAATTAAGATTAAGCTTGCAACATATTGTGATGATTACAATCCGGCTCTTGATAATGTGGGCATGGATCAAATCAAGGCAGTTGTAGGTGATTCAGGAATGGCAGTTAAAGTGAGTGAAGCGATGAGTAAGGCATCATCACTTAAGCCCATTGATAATAATGCAAAAGTATATATGGCAGAAAATGAATTAGAGCCAACTATTGATAATCTATTCAAGGCAAGTTTTAGCACTCAAAATATGGATACAACCCAAAGTGTTAATAGTGATACTTATGATGTATGGAATCAGCTGAAAGGGCAGTTAGACAACATTTTCTCGAATAATGGAATTGATAATACCCAGGAACACATTGACATAGCAAAGGAGCTATTCGATAATCAGCTTCCAATTAATGCGGATAACATTGAATTGATGAAAGAGTTGGATTCATTAGAACTTGATAATATGAATGATGCTGATAATATGCTAGATACATTCAACAAGATAATGGATACAGTTTTTGAAGGTGGACAGCCAGGTGATACACTACTGTTAAATAGAAAAACAGATATGCGTCAGGTGATTGATACAATAAAGCTATTATCAAGCAATGATGGTAATCTTGAATTAGATAAAAGTCTGGATCTACAAACAGCCATTGACAATGCAAAACAGCTAGATGAAGAATTAGAGGCAAATGATAATACATATATCAGGCTTCAGGAGATTAGGATTCATATGACAGCTGAAGCTGGACTGAGCATAACTAAGAATGGAATTAATCTGGAGACGATTACTGTTGGACAGATGGAAAGTGAATTAAAGGCACTGACTGATGAAGATTATAATCTTGATGAGGTCAACAAGGCACTGGATAATATAAAATACGCACCTGTTGAGGTAATCGGAAGTGTTGACTGGAGTGAAAAGGTTACACTTAATGTGTTATCTGTAAACAGTGTAAATATGACAAAAGCATTAGACAATGCAAAAAGAACATATGAGACGGTTGGAACACAGATAAGAGCTGATTTGGGTGATAGAATTACTGATGCATTAAAGAATAGTACGGATTCGATGCTTGAAGGATTAGGGCTTGATAAAACACAGGCTAATAAGGACGCAGTCAGAATTCTTGCCTATAATAACATGGATGTAACTAATGAGAATATAGATATAATTAAGCAGGCATACCAGAAGGTGCAGAATCTTATTGAGAATGCCAAGCCACAGGCTGTTATGAACATGATAAAAGCTAATGTTAATCCAATGGATACGGATATTAGTGAGTTGACAAAGTATCTGGTGGAGAATGAGGGTGATGGAGCTCTTGATTCATATTCAGAATTCCTATACAAGCTTGACAAAAAGCAGGAGTTAACAACAGAAGAGAGAAAGCAGTATATTGGTATCTATAAGATGATTAATGTGTTCACAAAAGATGCCGGAAGAGCGGTTGGAGCACTCGTAAAACAGGGAAGTGAGCTGAATATGGAGAATCTTATGTCTGCATATGTAAGCAGGAAAAATTCGCAAATATACAATTCTGATTTTAATTTTGAGCAAAATAAGAAAATAGAAGGATATGTTGACTATTATACAGCTTTATTTGAAAAAACAGAGAATAAACTAACTCCGGATACAATGATAGACGCTGCAGCGATAAAGGACAGTATGCTCTATGGAATTGAGGAGTATTGTGAAACAATTGCTAATGTATATGATGCGGATAGAGAAGCCGAGAGTATTAATGAGTATTATAGAGAAATGCTTTCAAAAACCTCAAATCAGCAGGCAGCAGTGGAGTATTTGATTAAGAATGAGCAGACTGTTTCAATTAATAATATAATTGCGGCAGCAGATATTCTTAATGGAGATATGTTAAAGAAAAATAAGAGGACTAATGATGAAGAGTCATCAACGGATTCTGTACTAGAAGAAGTGGAGATATTAGAGCAGTCAGATGAAAAAAATAATGCCAAGATAGAACAGATTCTTGCAGAAACAGGACTTGATACAACATATAAAGAGATAGAAAAACTTAGAAATGAAAAGATAGAATTAAAATTATACCAGAATCTTCTTGATAAAGGGACTGTAACAATACCTATGGAAATTGAAGGCAGGGATACAATGGTTAATGTATCATTTCAGAGTAATTCGGAAATTGGTTCTAATGTTACGGTATCAATGAAGACTCAGAGTTATGGAGAGGTCAGAATTACCGCAGAGTTTGAAGTGGATATGGTTAATCAAGAGGATATAGTTAATCAGGAAAACGCAGATAATCAGCAGCAGATAAAGGTTAGAGGTTTTTGTAACTATAATAATACAGCACTTACAAAATCCATTACAAGCGTGTTTTCTTATGGCAATACTACAGTTAATACAAGTGTTAGTATTGCGCAGGCATATATGATTCCTGATAATTCATTGGATAAAACTATTGAAGCTGATGAATATAGTAATGGAAAATCCAAGGCAAATCCAAAGCAAATGCTTAGAATTGCGGACAGATTGATTCAGGGAATTAAAAATAAGGTTATATAAGTATAAGTTATGTAACAGCATTTACCGATACATATAACAGATAAAACAGACAGTAAGCAATGTGTAATGACTCACGGATGAGGAAGTTAGGCATGGATAGCCGATATAATACACGGAAATGAGGTCATTATGAGAATTAATACAAATACATCAGCTATTACAGCAAATAATCAGTTAGCAAAAGTTGAACAGAGCCTGTCAACATCGCTTGAGAGACTTTCTTCTGGTTACAAATTAAATCAGGCATCTGATAATGCATCAGGAATGGCTATTTCATTGAAGATGAAGCTTCAGATTAGAGGCTTGAAACAGTCAGATACTAATGCAGCAGATGGTATGTCAGTTATTCAGACAGCGGAGGGTGCACTTGAAGAGATTCAGGCAATGATAGAGCGTATGAAGGAATTGACGGTACAGGCAGCGAATGACGTAAACTCAGATGAGGAACGTGGAGCAATTCAGTCAGAGATTAATACTTTGAATGATGAGATTAATAGAATAACTAAGGATACAGATTTTAATACGCAGCCTTTGTTAGATGGAACACTATCAAGAAGAGTCTATGCAGATAATAGCAATGTTAATATTCTTGAATGCACTAATAATATATCAGCCGGAATGTATGGTATAGATATAGTTGCGGATGCAGAACAGGCAGAACTTAGCGGAAGCTTTGCAGGATTCACTGAACCGGTAACAGCAGCAATGGCAGGTACAATTACAATTAATGGCTATGATTTGGCAATAAAAGAAGGAGAAAGCCTTAATACAGTTAAAACTAATCTTAATGCTGCACTTGATAATATTGCCGGAAGAATGGAACTTAGTGGGGATAATGTAACATTTTCAACTAATGCATATGGAGTTGATGAGAAGCTTGATATTAGTTTCTCAAACAGCAGTCTTGCGAGTGCATTCGGTATGTTCTCTGAGAATACGGCAGAAGGTAAGGATGCAGAGGTTACATGGGCATTGGATGATGATGGCCAGAGAATTGGCTTTGAAGATACAGCAACAATAACAGCACAGGGTAATAAGATTACAGTTAATGATACCAATAGTCGAAAGTTTGAATTCACTATTCAAGAAGGTATGGCTGGACAGACTGTCATGAATGAAGTTACAGATATAGGAATGATGACAGTTCATGTTGGAGCTAATCAGGGACAGCAGATTGACCTTGATATACCAGCTGTTAATAGTGTTACAATAGGAACTGATGATATTAATGTTATGACATATCATAACGCAAGTAGAGCTATTACAAAGGTTGATAGTGCGCTTACCAAAGTTTCTTCAATCAGAGCTAATCTTGGTGCATATGAGAATCGTCTTGAACATACTTCTAATAACCTAACTGTGTCAAACGAGAATCTTGAGACAGCATTATCAAGAATTACTGATACAGATATGGCGGAAGAGATGACTGCTTATACATCTAATAATGTGTTAGTTCAGGCGGCAACTTCAATGCTTTCACAGGCAAATCAAAGACCTGAAAGTGTATTGCAGTTATTGCAGAAATAATCAAAGTATTGATTATTGATACTGCGGGATAATGGAGGCTGTAGATGAAACAAGAGGACATAAAGACATATTCATATAGAATAACTCAGGCAAATAAGAGTGAATTGACAGTTATTACTTATGACATATGTCTTAATTATATAGATGAAGCATTAGTAGAACTTGATGATTATAATTCGAGTAAAAAGGAGATATTATTAAGCAATATCAGACAGGCAAGAGCCTGTATAGATCAGCTTATTAATTCACTTGATATGCAGTATGATATATCAAGACAGCTGCTAAGCATATATATGTATATTAATATTGATTTGAACAAAATCAGATGCAGTTACATTGGTTCTAATAAAGAACGACAACTGCAAAGCTGCAAAGAATTACAAAGATTAAAGGAAATAGTTTTCAAATTAAGAAATTCATTCTATCAGGTAAGTCAGACAGATAAGTCAGAACCATTGATGGCAAATACGCAGAAGGTATATGCCGGGCTTACATATTCGGGAAGAAATCTTAATGAAACATATACAAATAATAACAGCCGAGGATTTCTGGTATAGAAATCCCCGGCTGTTGTATATAATTAAGTTCTAATAATTATAAGCTGAGTTTAAGATGTCTTGGAAGACCATCAACCATAATTGGAGTAAGCTCTGCCTGAATCAAAGGCTTAATATAGTTGATTAAATCATCTGTAATATAGTTATCATCAGTAATCCACTCAAGTGGAACTTTCTTTTCAATATTAGCAATCTTGTGTACATCCTGAACATCTGTAATACAGATATATGGATCATCAGAAATTCTCTTAAGAATTACAACTTTACCTGTATCTCCTTCAAATGCAGCCTTAACAGCAGCACCACCAACCTGGAAAGCTTCTGTAATATCTGTTCTTGATGTAAGATGTGCAGCACAACGCTGTAAAGTACTTAATTCGATTGCTCTGGCTTTAACACCAAGTTCAGAACCAATCTTGTCAGCAAGGAACTGTGCGGAACCCTGTAACTGTTTGTGACCAAAAGCATCAACGAATTCTACATGCTCAGTAAGCTCGAATACATAACGGCCATCTGCAACTTTAATACCTTCTGAGATAGCAATAACTAAAGAACGTCTTTCTTTAAGCTTTTCTTTAATGCTGTTCATGAATTTGTCAATATCAAAGGCAATTTCAGGAAGATATAGCATATCTACGCCTTCGCAATCCTCACCTTTGGCAAGAGCAGCAGCAGCAGTAAGCCATCCTGCATTACGTCCCATAATTTCAACTATTGTAATAGTTGGATAATCATATACAAGACCGTCTCTGATAATTTCCTTCATAGAAGCTGCTATGTATTTAGCGGCACTACCATAACCAGGAGTATGATCTGTAATGGCAAGATCATTATCGATTGTTTTTGGTACGCCCATGAACTTGATATCGCTGTTAACAAGAATTGCATAATCTGATAACTTCTTAATTGTATCCATTGAATCATTACCACCAATATAGAAGAAAGCAGAAATCTCTAATTCTTCAAGTTTGGCAAAAATCTTCTCATATACTTCACGATCGTCACAAATTTCTGGAAGTTTATAACGACATGAACCTAGGAATGATGATGGTGTACGTTTTAGGAGATCAATATCAAGACTAGTCTTAATATGCTCAGATAAATCTACATATTGTCCATCAAGTAAACCTTTAATACCATGAAGCATACCATATACTTTATTAGCACCTCTGTCTTTTGCTGTTTTATAAACACCAACAAGGCTTGAATTAATTACCGATGTTGGACCACCAGACTGGCCAACAATAACATTTCCTATCATAACGGATCCTCCTATAATATGTGCTATACACAATATTTTGATAACAGTATTTTAACATATAAAATTATAAGGTACAATAAGCAAAATAATTTTAAGTATTATTTGCAATGAATGAACATATCTATGTAAAAAAGCAAAATAATACATTAGAATATTAAATGTTGAAAAAAATGGCATATTATGTTAATATTTTAGAGGATTTATAAAACTTTTATATTTTAGGAGGATTATCATGGGATTTTGCACAAAATGCGGAAGACAATTAAACGATGGTGAAGTTTGTAACTGTCAGTCACAGACAACAACACCAGTACAGCCAGTACAGCCACAGGCAGCACAGCCACAGGCAGCATCAATCAACACAGCACAGGCAGGTGCTTTCTTTGGAAAGGTTTGGTCAGTTATCAAAGGCGTAATTACAAAGCCAGTTGAAACAATCAGCTCATATGTAAACAGTGCTAATGTAGCAATTGCTTGCGTACTTATTGGATGTAATGCTTTAGCAGCATTCCTTGTAAGATGGTTTAGATTACTTAAAGTTAATTCAGCAAAATCATCTAGCGATGTATTAAATAACATGTCACTTGATGATATATTAAGCTATGCATCAGGTTCTTCACGCTCATCTAAGCTTTCAGCTGGATATATGTTTAAGCATATGTTCTTTGACGCACTTGAAGTATGTTTAATAGCAGCAGTTGTTGCAGTTGTTATTATGTTATTTGCTAATGTATTAGCAAAAGTTAAGATGTCATATGTTAAAGCACTTTGCATCACAAGTTTATCAGCAATCATCGCAACACCAGCTACAATTATTGCTTGGTTATTCGGTTTATTCGGTGTTGAGTTCTTTACACAGCTTGCATCATGGATATCAACATTCTCAGTACTTTGTACTGCAGCATTCATGTACATCGGTATCAAAGCAGTAGTTAAGAACGAGAATAAGATTCCATTCATCATGGGATTAACAGCATTCGGTTCAGGATTAATGTCATATCTTGTATACCTTATCAGTAAGTAATTAGAGAAGTTTAGAGAAGTGTAACAAAAAATTATTTATATAAGAATGTCTTTTTATTTGTGCAGATAAAGAGACATTCTTTTTTTGTGCTGATAAATGTTGCATCACTGTTGTTTAAATTGTTATTTATGGTACAATATAGATAGTATTATTATGTATGCAATAATCTAATTGCATAGAAAAGAGGCAGTATGGAATATTTAAGTGTTGAGGAAAATAAAGCATTTGCAGGAACGGGAGAAAACAATAGCAGTGGACAAAATCTTGACGAATTCTTGAAAGCATATGACCCTTTCAGATATAAGAATCCGAGCAGTACGGTAGATACGCTGGTGTTCACAAGAAAGGATGATAAAATCAAAAGGCTGCTGCTTATCAAGAGAGCAAATCATCCAAGTATTGGATGGTGGGCACTTCCAGGTGGATTTGTTGATTTTATGGAGGATACAGATAAAGCTGCAAAGAGAGAGTTAATGGAAGAAACTGGTATAGATAATATTAATATTGAACAGTTAAAATCCTACGGTGCATATAATAGGGACCCAAGGACAAGAATAATTACTACAGCATATGTAGCGATTGTGGATGATAGCAAAGCGCTTGCGACAGCTGGAGATGATGCCAAAGATGCGGCATGGTTTGAAATCGAGGATATTCTTATTAGAAGATTGAATATGGGAGAGCGTACCAGAGAAGAACACAGAGTGTCACTTATGGATATTAAGACTGGTAATAATCCAACGGCGATTGTATCTAAGGAATATAATAATAATGCAATATTAGATAATGTAGAATATAATGTGTGTAATCGTAATATGTTAGCGGCAGATCATGGAGCAATTATACTTGAAGGGTATGAATATGTAAGCAGAAAGTTGAGAGAGTATTATGAAAAAGCAAAATTGGAAACCAGGTAATATGCTATATCCATTACCAGCGGTAATGATTAGTTGTCAAAGAGAGAATGAAAAGCCTAATATTATAACTGTAGCATGGGCTGGTACAATATGTACTAATCCACCAATGGTTTCTATATCGGTAAGGCCGGAAAGATATTCATATGATATAATCAAAGAGACAAAGGAGTTCGTAATTAATCTGACAACGGAGGAACTTACGTATGCAACTGATTATTGTGGGGTAAGATCCGGACGTGATGTTGACAAATTCAAAGAATTAGGATTAACACCTCAGGCTATGGAACATGTATCAGTACCGGGAATTGAAGAGTCGCCTGTTAATATTGAGTGTAAGGTGGTTGAGATTAAGGAACTGGGAAGTCATCATATGTTCATTGCAACGGTAGAGGGTGTTAGCGTAGATGAGCAATATATGGATGAAAAGAACAAGTTTGATCTGAATAGTAGTAAACTGTGTGTGTATTCACATGGTGAGTATTATGGATTAGGTAAAAAGCTTGGAACATTCGGCTATTCAGTAGCAAAAAAGAAATCAAAAAAAATACAGGGAAATAGAGTAAACAGGGATGAAAATAAACTACATCAAAATAAAAAACTATAAATCAATTGAGGAACTTGAAATCACAGATATTGAAGATGTTCTTATTCTGGTAGGACGTAATAATGCTGGAAAAAGTGTGGTTCTTGATGCAATAAGAGCTGTATCTGGTTATTATGTGATTAGTGGGAATGATTTTAACAATAGTGAAGGTAATATTGTTATCAGTATGAAGCTTGCAATAGATGATAATGACTTAAGATATATGTGTGATAAAGGAACAGTAAGTAATTTTAAGCATTATGATTTATGGATTAAGGATTTTAAGACAAAGCTTCCGTCGTACAAAGATGGTGAACTTGTATTTGATTTTGTATACAGTCGTGATGGTGTTGTAAGATATAGAGACGGAGTGCATAAGAATAATAGTTATATTAAGGCGGTTGTACCAAAGATATATTTTGTGGATCATTACAGAGACAAATCATCCATTCAGGAAGATTTGATTATGCTGCAGGGCAAAGGGGATTATGCAAAGCTTAAGAATAATGACTGCATTTTTGAGAAGAATAAGCCATGTAATCAGTGTTTTAATTGTATTGGAATGATTAATAAAAAGAAACCTGAACAATTGTCACTTGTAGAAACTGCAAGACTTATGCAGTATAAGCTTTTTGATATTAATCTTGCGCAGTTTGAAGATAAACTGAATGAGAATTTTGAAAGAAATGGTGGAAAAGGTGAACAAATTCATTATGAAATTAACTTTGATGTTGAAGAATTAATGAAGATTAATACTGTTGTATATAATAAGACCAGGAATACGGAAGGAGAATTATCTTCGCTGTCTGAAGGTCTTAACAGCATCTACATATTATCATTGTTGGAAACATATGCAGATAATGGTAATACAGCGCCATATATTATCTTAATTGAGGATCCAGAGATATATCTGCATCCACAGCTACAGAAGGTAGCGAGTGAGATTTTGTACAGATTATCTAAGAAAAACCAGGTAATTTTCTCAACTCATTCACCAACCATGCTTTTTAATTTCACGACAAAGCAGATAAGACAGGTCATTGTAAATAGGGACAATAACACAACAATCAATGAAGAGGCGGATATCGATGATATACTAGATGATTTGGGATATGCAGCTAATGATCTGATGAATGTAAGCTTTGTGTTCATTGTTGAAGGAAAGCAGGATAGAAGCCGACTTCCACTATTACTTGAGCGTTTTTACTCAGAGATATATGACAGCTCTGGCAAGCTTAATCGTATTGCAATAATTGCTACTAACAGCTGCACCAATATTAAAACTTATGCTAATCTAAAATATATTAACACACTGTATCTAAAGGATCAGTTTTTGATGATTAGAGATGGTGATGGCAAGAACAGAAAGCGACTTACAGACCAGCTCACGAACTATTACAGCGAACGTGCTAAACAGGATGTAGGAAATCTTCCGCGTGTAACAGACCGGAATGTGCTTATTCTAAAGTATTATTCTTTTGAAAATTATTTTCTTGATCCAGAGGTAATGACTAAGATAGGTGTGGTTAAAAGTGTTGATGAGTTCTATGATATTCTCTATAGTAAGTATAAAGAGTATCTGTATAAGCTTGTTAGTACCAAAAAGATGCTGGACAAACTGGGACTTGTGATTGACTCACGACAGAAGCTTATCGATAATATGGAGAATATTAGAATATATGTCAGAGGACATAATTTGTATGATATCTTCTATGGAAGGTATAAGGGTGAGCGTGAAAATGCTATCTTGAGGGCATACATTGAGACTGCCCCTAAAAAAAATTTTGATGATATATTTGAGGCTATTGATAGGTTTGTGTATTTCCAAAGCCGTAGAAATAATTTGAAATAATATATTGTCTACATAATAATATTATGTATATTATCAAGAGCTGTTTTAATAAGTATTAACTGCTCTTCTGTACATTTTGAAAAAATATTCTGCAAAAGATATTGATCTGGGTCAGAATATTTTTTTTGAGTATTTCTAAGAAGATAATCTGTAGAGACATCAAAATAATCTGCGATTTTAATAAGAGTATGAAGACTTATTCGGGCATTACCACTTTCAATATTGGATATATGTGAAGCTGAGATATTAAGTAAAGCAGCAAGCTCAGAATGAGTCATATGATGTGAAACGCGCAGGCTTTTCATACGTTTACCGAGTTCAACATAGTTGATATAAGAATCCTGATTATATTTCATAAAAAAACCCTCCGTATGTTATAAAATATAATTAATAAAACTATATAACGTATTATAACATATGGGAGATTATTAAGAAGTATATATAAACTTTTTGTTGCATTATAATTATATATATATGTAAACACATACATTTATTTGATCTAGTATTGCTTAATCAGATTCATTATAGTCTCAATTGCGTTGTTCTGCGTGCTTGATGACATCTTCTTTGTGTATGAAGCACGTAAATCATAGGTTTCATTAACGGCATTAAGCAAGGTCTCAGGAGTGACATCTTCTTCCATAAGAACTTTACTATAGCCTTGCTTAGCGAATGAACGAGCATTAAGAATTTGATCACCACGGCTTGCATTAGCAGAAAGTGGAATGAGGATATTAGGTTTTCTTAATGCAAGTAACTCACATATAGCATTAGCACCGGCTCTTGATATTACAATATCGGACATTGCAAAGAGGTCTCTAAGTTCTTTGTCTATGTATTCAAATTGAACATAGCCATCAGTATTGTTAAGTGATGAATCTGTTTTTCCTTTGCCACATAGATGAACTATCTGGTATCTGTTAAGAAGTTCAGGTAATACTTTTCGAACAGCTTCATTAACCTTGACAGCACCAGTACTTCCTCCGACAACCATAATAATTGGTTTTTCAGAATTAAAACCACAGAATTCGCGTCCTTTAATAGCATTGCCACTAAGAAGTTCGGCTCTTATTGGGGAACCTGTAAGTACTGCTTTGGATTTTGGAAGATATTCAATAGTTTCTGGAAAGTTGCAGCAGATTTTGACAGCGCTTCTCATCGCGATTTTGTTGGCAAGACCAGGAGTCATATCTGATTCATGAATAATTGCAGGAATATGTCTGCTTTTTGCTGCAAGAACTACAGGAACAGAGACAAATCCACCTTTTGAGAATACAACGTCAGGTTTTATTTGTTTCATTAATTTTTTTGCCTGAAATAATCCATGAAGTACACGGAATGGATCAGAGAGATTCTTAAGGCTCTTATATCGTCTCAATTTGCCTGAAGAGATACCATAGTAGGTAATTCCTAGGTCCTCAATAAGCTTCTTCTCAATTCCTTCATATGAACCTATGTAAGATATGTCATAACCAGCTTCTACAAGACTAGGAAGTAATGCTATGTTAGGTGTTACATGTCCAGCGGTTCCACCGCCTGTTAGTACAATTTTTTTCATATTAATCCTTTCTATAATAAATAATTGCAAAACTCTGAAATTATTATTGAACCGCTACGCTTAAGCACGAGCGGAAGCGTGTACGCGTGAATTACGTCCTGGTTGTACATATATAATATTAAAAATAGAGTTTTGCCATTATCTATATATTATATTACTATTATATGCATTAATCTATTTTTTAAAACGTTCTTTATAGCTACAATGTATGCAAAGGGGTTCCACAGCTTTTCGATTTCTTGTGAAATTCCATATTATATCCTGGCATCTTTGGCCGGTAAGAATATCGTTAAGTGGTATATCAAGTATATTACCAAGATTAACGGTGCCATTGCCATCAAGGCAGCATGGAACAACGGAGCCATCACAGAGGATTGCCATGTGTGACTTGAGTCCCTGACAGGTTCCATCTGTACAGGAATATGAATTACTTGTATCAGGCCACTCAAAGGGACTACCAACATTGATATGAAGACGTTTTCTGATATCTATATTACTTTGACCAAAGATATATGGATTAACAGGTGTTACCCATAGTCGAATGGATATCTCAGTATCAGTTAACTCATTAATCTTATTGCAGCAGTAAAAGACATCATGTACGTATTGGTCAATATCAACAGATGAATTATCATCTGCGCTGTGGAAGGATATGTTAATCTGCTTGACTGGATGTCTTAATAATATATCAAGCCTGTCTAATAGAAGTGTTCCATTAGTCGTGATACACACCTGTATTCCAGCCTGTTCACATATTGCAAGAATCTCTTCTAGATGCGGGTGAAGCAGGGGTTCACCTTTAACATGAAGATATATATAATTAGTATAATTCTTAATGTCATCTATTATATGCTGAAATTCATCAACCTTCATATAATGTTTTGGCCGTTTTGTTTCCTGACAAAAAGAGCAGTCAAGATTACATGAATTGGTAATCTCTACATATATTCGTTTAAATCGTTTTGCCATAGTTAGTTATTTGCTTTGTACTGTTTAAGTGCAGTAGCTAACTGGTCAGGACAAGAAGTTGACTTAAAACCGCATTTGATACCATCCATGCGCTTAATAGCTTCATCGATATCCATTCCTTCGATAAGTTTTGCGACTCCCTGTGTGTTACCAGAACATCCTCCCTCGAAAGAAACATTAGTTACTTTATTGTCGACTACATCAAATTCGATTGAGCGTGAACATACGCCTCTTGTCATATATTTCATAAGTTTTTTACACTACCTTTCTAATTATAATTACGTTGGCATTATAGCACATATAATGCTATAATAATAGTATTGAATCATAAATTATATGGAGGAAAAACACAATATGATAGGTATCATTGGAGCAATGGATGAGGAAGTTAATAACATCGTTGAGAGTATGGTAATTGATAAAACCGAAGAGAAAGCGGGAATGAAATTCAATAAGGGTACGCTTGCTGGAAAAGATGTAGTTATTGTAAGAAGTGGAATTGGCAAAGTTAATGCGGCTGTATGTACTCAGATTCTTTGCGATGATTTTAATGTAGATTATGTAATTAATACAGGAATTGCAGGTTCACTTAAGAATGAGATTAATATAGGAGATATAGTAGTTTCAAGTGATGTCGTTCATCATGATGTAGATGCTACAGGATTTGGATATCAGGTTGGTCAGATACCAAGAATGGATACATTGGGTTTTGCAGCTGACAAGAAATTAATTGAATTAGCTAAGGAATCATGCAAAAAGGTAGTGCCAGAGATAGAAGTATTTGAAGGACGAGTTGTAAGTGGTGACCAGTTTATCTCTGATAAGTCAGTAAAAGAAACAATTTCAGCTAATTTTGATGGCTTCTGTACAGAGATGGAAGGAGCAGCAATTGCACAGGCAGCATATCTTAATAAGGTGCCTTTTGTAATTCTTCGTGCAATTTCTGATAAGGCTGATGATTCCGCAACAGTTGATTATCCTACATTTGAAGCTCAGGCAATAAAGCATTCTGTATTATTAATTAAAGAATTAGTAGGAAGAATCTAATTATAAGATAAATAACTGTCATATAATAAGATGTCGCTGCATATAATCTAAGAAAAAGCTTAGAGAGGATGTAGCAAGGATGATTTATATAATAGCAGGAATAATAGGATTATTTGTAATAGTATTACTTATTGAAACAATCGTGTTAACCTCAGTTTTAAAGGAGATAAAGCATTTGATTAATGCAAAAACAATTGAGGAAAAGAGACGTAATATTCTTGGGGATAATCTGGCCAATGCTGTGACGGAACAAAACATATATAATAATAAACAAGCATATGCCCCAAAGCTTACAAAACAAAATGAAAATGAGTTTAAAAGATTAAGTCAAAAATACAAGAAAATTCAGCAGGAACGCGACTGTAGGGATGATATAATTGGACAAGTTCTAGACGAATTTCTTACTTGAATAATGACTATATAATGGTATAATAATTGTATACACAATTGTCTTACGAAGAGACGTAAAAAGTGAATATACATAGTGGAGGTTTGTGAAGTATGAGCAATAAAGTTACATTTGATTATTCAAAAACAGGTAGTTTTATTAAAGCACATGAGATGGAATCAATGAAAGCGATTACAGAAAGTGCCAAAGAGTTGTTATTATCAAGAAAAGGCGCTGGTAATGATTATCTTGGATGGATTGATCTTCCAGTAGACTATGACAAAGATGAGTTTGACAGAATTAAGAAGGCAGCAGCTAAGATTCAGTCTGATTCAGAAGTACTGTTGGTAATTGGTATCGGTGGTTCATATCTTGGAGCGAGAGCCGCAATTGAGTTTTTAAGACATAATTTCTATAATTCAGTATCAAAAGAAGTTAGAAAGACACCAGAGATTTATTTTGTTGGTAATAGTATCAGTTCTACATATATAGCTAATCTTATTGATGTAATTGGTGACAGAGATTTTTCTGTTAATATTATCTCTAAGTCAGGAACAACAACAGAGCCAGCTATAGCTTTCAGAGTATTCAAATCAATGCTTGAGAAAAAGTATGGCAAAGAAGAAGCTGCAAAGAGAATATATGCTACAACAGATAAAGCTAAGGGAGCATTAAAGAACCTTGCTGATGCAGAAGGTTATGAGAAATTCGTAGTACCAGATGATGTAGGCGGACGTTTTTCAGTTCTTACAGCTGTTGGTCTTCTTGCAATCGCTGCAAGTGGTGCAGATATAGATAAGTTAATGGAAGGTGCAGCATCAGCTAGAAAGAGATGTCTTGAATTACCATTTGAAGAGAATGATTCTATGCTTTATGCAGCAGTTAGAAATACACTTCTTAGAAAAGGTAAAGAGGTGGAAATCCTTTGCGATTATGAACCAAGTCTTCATTATACACTTGAATGGTGGAAACAGTTATTTGGTGAGAGTGAAGGTAAGGATAATAAAGGATTATTACCAGCTTCTGTTGATCTTACAACAGATCTTCATTCAATGGGACAGTTTATTCAGGATGGCTCAAGAATTATGTTTGAGACAGTTCTTAATGTTGAACAGTCAAGATGTAATATTGTTATTGAAGAAGAAGCTAATGATCTTGATGGCTTAAATTATCTCGCTGGAAAGAGCGTTGATTTTGTTAATAAGAGTGCTATGAACGGAACAATTCTTGCTCATACAGATGGTAATGTTCCTAATGTAATGGTTAAGATTCCAGAGCAGAACGAATTCTATCTTGGTGAATTGTTCTACTTCTTCGAGTTTGCATGTGGAATTAGTGGATACATTCTTGGTGTTAATCCATTCAATCAGCCAGGCGTAGAAAGCTATAAGAAGAATATGTTCGCATTACTTGGCAAACCAGGATATGAGAAAGAAAGAGAAGAACTCTTAAAACGTCTATAAGGATATAATGCTATGAATATTGTTATTTTAGATACGAATACACTGGGTGATGATATTGATTTAAGTATTTTTGATAAATTAGGTAATGTAACAGTTTATCAGTCATCGACTAGTGAAGAAGCAGCTCTGCGTCTAATGGACGCAGATGTTGCTGTTGTTAATAAAGTTTTGATTAATTCTGATACGTTAAAGTACGCTTCGCATATTAAACTGGTTGCACTTACGGCAACTGGATATAATAATGTTGATTTAGATTATACAAAATCAAGAGATATTACGGTATGTAATGTTGCTTCCTATTCGACAGATTCAGTTGTACAGCACACATTTGCGTTGCTTTTCTATGTACTTGAGAAACTTAACTATTATGATAATTATGTTAAATCAGGAGATTATGTTAACAGCAATTCATTCTCGCATTTTGATAGAAGGTTCATGGAACTGGCAGGCAAGACCTGGGGGATTATCGGTCTAGGTGAGATTGGCCGAGGTGTAGCTAAGATAGCAACGGCTTTTGGATGTAATGTAATATACTATTCCACATCAGGACGTAATAATAATTCGGATTATACCAGTGTTGAGTTTGATGAGCTTTTACGAAAATCAGATATTATATCGGTACATTGTGCACTAACGGATAAAACAAATAAGAAGATGGACTATAAAGCATTTTCCAAAATGAAGAATAATGCGATATTCCTAAACCTTGGACGTGGACCAATAGTTGATGATGAGGGATTGTGCAGAGCACTTGAAGAAGGTCTTATTGATGGAGCTGGATTGGATGTTGTAACGAAAGAACCAATTGAGGCAGAGAATCCATTAATGAGATTCAAGGACAGCAGCAGATTAATTATTACACCTCATATTGCATGGGCTACATTAGAGGCAAGAACCAGACTGATTGAGACTGTATGCGATAATATCAGATTATATCAGGCTGGAACACCACAGAATGTTGTAACAAAATAAATTGATTAATCTTCTTCGATTACCTGAATCTCAAGGTAGTCGAAGTCGATTGATTCAACAAAGTTATCTTGAGTAAATCGTACTTTGGAGTACTTCTGGAATGTTTTTATATTAGAGTCAAGCCACATAGGTTTGCCGAGATTGAATTCATAGCAGGCACTTTCAAGGCCATCAAGTATCTTAGCGGTTCTTGATAAAGCAGGATTATTATTTTCGATGACAGTATCTTTTATAAGGTGTGTATTCTCGAATATTTTGCACCATAATCTAAACATAGGAACCTCCATTGTGAAGTGTTTGTTTTATTTTTAAGAATTTTAGTATACCACTAAAGTTCTTTTTTTTATACCCTAATATTTTGGTTGTTTATGATGTGCATAATTTGGATGTTATTAGATGATACTAATGAAAGATACCTTAAGCAATAGGAAATTATAAAGAATAAGGGGAGGAAAAAAAGCATGAAGAATAAAGATGAAAGAATGAGCGTTAATAAAAAAGAAGATGATTTTTATAAGACAGATGAGGATTATCTTGATGAGAGTAATACCTGCAGCTTTACAGATTGCACAGGGCTCATAAGGACTGGGAGAGTTGAGGAAGACGAACTTGATGAATATAGCGAAATATACAGAATGGAGCCGGATCAAATTAATTTAAAATAGTGCTTGCATTAAACTATTAGTCGTGATAAACTAGCTGACAAGACACCTGACTATACAGCTATATGCTGATGCGACCTGACAGTGCAAAAGTCAGGTGTTATTTACAGCTGTTTGTAATAGTTTGAGCTGCGCACAAGACTAAGGACAGCTGAATCTAATAATGAAGACGCAGCATGGAGATTAATAATGGAAAAAATAAAAAAAGCTCTGAATCATGTATTTATCGATGGTCTTGGAGGCATGGCATTAGGTCTGTTTTCAACACTTATTATTGGTACAATTATCGCTCAGATAGGCTCCTTTGTCGGTGGCGATATTGGTACATATCTTACAGCAATTGCTAATGTTGCTAAAACCCTTACAGGTGCTGGTATTGGTGTAGGTGTAGCGGTTAAATTCAAATCATCACCTCTTGTTACGATATCAGCGGCTGTAGCAGGTATGATTGGTGCATTCCCAACAGTTACGGGAATGACAGCATTTACCCTGGGAAAACCAGGTGAGCCATTAGGTGCATTCGTTGCAGCGCTTGTTGCAATTGAACTTGGTAATCTTGTAGCTGGTAAAACAAAGGTTGATATTATTGTTACACCATTCGTTGCTATTTGTTCAGGTGCAGCAGTGGGATTCGTAGTTGGTCCTCCTATCACAGCATTTATGGGATGGCTTGGAGCACTTGTTAATGTTAATGTTGAACAGCATCCAATTATTGGAGGAATGATTATCTCAGTTCTTATGGGAATTATTCTTACACTTCCAATCAGTTCGGCCGCAATTGGCGTATCAATGGGAATTACAGGACTTGCAGCTGGTTCAGCAACAATCGGATGTTGCTGTCAGATGGTTGGATTTGCAGTCGCAAGTTACAGAGAGAACAAGATGGGCGGACTTATTGCCCAGGGACTTGGAACATCAATGCTTCAGATTCCTAATATAGTTAAAAAGCCTATAATCTGGCTGCCGGCGATAATATCGAGTGCAATACTTGGCCCAATATCGAGTGCAGTTCTTAAGATGACAAGTACACCAACAGGTTCTGGTATGGGCTCAGCAGGATTCGTCGGTCAGATAATGACATGGCAGTCCATGGCAGCAACAACATCAGAGGTGCAGCTTATAATTGAAATTGTGATTATGCAGTTTGTACTACCTGCAGTTATAACTTTAGCAGTTTCAGAATTCATGCGTAAAATGAAATGGATAAAAGAAGGAGACATGCTTCTTCGTCTGTAATACGTTCGAAAGTACTATTGAAAAAAAGTATTTATACTGTTACCCTATTAGTTGCAGTGGGAAAATGCTTCTAATGGGGGAAGGCTATGTGGAAATTAATAAGAGTTGCGTTGTTTTTACTACCAACAATAATTGGTGGATATCTTGTATATTATGGTATTACAGGTATAAGAGAAATCAGTAAGGCACAGCCGATGGAATTGCTGGCTGAAAGTGATACAGCCAATTATGAGTATGTAAAGGGATATACGAATGAATGTACAATGAAAATCTGTGATTTGACGCATCAGATTTCAGGCTTTATAACACTTGAAAGAACAAGACTTTATTTTGCAAGAATTGGTGACAGCATGGTATATACTGTGATTGAGTGTGATAAAGAATTGGGTGATAAGCTAGAGAAGCTTATTAATGGAGAGCTTCAAAGTGTACAGATAGAAGGCAGATTAAAAGCACTTAATGATAACTGGAGAGTGGAGATTCAGGATATTGAACTATCAATATTAGATAGTTGTGATGAAAGCTATATTGCTAAACCGGAATTCACGGAATACTACATAGATACTATGGTAAGAGATAGATTCACGGCAACAATTGTTGCAGGTGTACTGTTAATAATATCAAATATACTTTTGCTGGCAACTCTTGTATTAGATAAAAGAATATTCAAAGTATCAGTGGTTGTATTAGCAGTTATTATGGCGATAATAAGCATTGTTTTGCTCGCAGTTAATATTGAGATTAGATAGCATAAGAATAAAAAGGCAGAAAGGATTATAATTAAGTCCTTTCTGCCTTTGTTAGTGATAAATTAAGTTAGATTATCAGTTAGCTAACTGACTGCTAATCCATATATCCAATCTGTTTTCAATTATGCTAAATGGTGCTGCTCCAATATCCATTAGGAATTGATGAAAATCTTTGATGTTGAATTTGCTGCCAAGAGCATCCTGAGCCTTAGCTTTTAATTCGTATATAGCAAGGCATCCGATGGCGTATTTTGAATAATTGCCTGGTTCAGAAATCATTGCAGTATAGAAGCTTGTTGCAACTTCATCATCACTAATTCCATAATTGACTAAGAACTTCTTCACGTCATCTATATTCCATCCGTAATAATTAACTCCTAAATCAACTTTAGAATACATATATAATATTGCAAGATAATTATCAGACATTACTTTGCCAAGATTAGAATTATTAAGTTCAGCAAGTGAGTATGAATATGCTTCGCAATAGCTGGCCCATCCTTCAAGGAATCCACCAGATCTTATTAAGGTACGTATTGGCGCATTATTGGCATTATTGAAATAAGTGGTTTGATACATATGTCCAGGATAACCTTCATGTGCAAGTGTTGAATAAAGTTGGCTTACATCAGGATTACCTGCATTAATATATATTGAATTATTTTTGTAATCATCTAACTGAGGTAAGAAAAACATAGCAGGGCTGGCATATTCCTCAAGTGATTTATCCACATATTTTATTGTGTAATTGACATCTGGAATTGCAGGAAAATCAGCTTTTATTTTTTCTTTTAAGTCAGAAAGTATCTGTTGTGGGTCTGTTAATGAGAATGAAAATGTGTCTACATCATTAATAACAGATGAATCTGCAGAGATTACTATGCTCATATCAACCATAGCAGCCTTAAGGTGCTTATCAAGCAGACTGTTATATTCATCAACGGATTTGCCCCATCCTAGTTCTGATTCAAGCAGATATTCAAAATACTTTTTTCCATTGGCATAATTACATAGCCCTCCACCTGTCTTATTACTGCCCTTTAGTGCAGTCAATCCTGATATCAAAAGCTTATATGCTGGAATTATGTGCTCGTTAATTGCAGCTTCATTGGCAGCTTTGTATTCTTCGCGTTTTGCTTCAGAGATGGAAGTGACATTACTAAGTCGTTCATTAAATGTTGATATTAGATAATTATCTTCAGCAAGTTTTTCAATGAATATATTGCACTGGTCAATGACTTTATCTGCAATATCATCAGACATAAATAATCCGTTATCGGCTCTAAGCTTCTCGAAATCAAGCATACTCTGATAGTAAGAATCGGTTTCCTTCAATAGTGTTATATATTCAGTAACATCAGTCTCGCTTTCGAATGCATACTCTGCATATACAATAGGTAATTCTACCTGCATACCAATTGTTGGTGTAAGAGCTGTATTAAAAAGATACAAATCTGAATATTCTAGGCAAGTATTAAAATAATTAAGAAGTATATCATAAGTAAGCTGTTGTTTTGAAGTAAGCGTATTACGATCAAATGACTTTAGTTTGGTAAGTTCTTCAACAACATCACTGGTATCATCTAGCTCATCAAGGTCCAAATCTCCAAGAGTAACATCATAATCTGTTATTCCAAAGTTGGCTGGATCTTTGACAAAACTGTGAAGCGTAATTGTGTTAACCGAGACAAGATGCTTGAATAGCTCATCTGTATAGTCGTTAAATGCTGTTAATTCAGAGTCAGAAGACGGACCCTGTGTCTGAATCTCAAATGTTGAATTGTTGGCATTGTCACTGTTCTTACCACATGAGAATAGTGATAATGATATTGAAAGCACAAGAAGCAGTGCCACAAGCCGGCGTTTTAGTTGCATAGATAAAAACCTCCCTATATTAATTAATAGCATTACTATAGCATAAAAATACATATATTGTAAAACTATTATTGTTATAAGAAAATTATGACAATAATATAATGTTTTTTAATATATATGTATTGATTATATAACAAATATATGTTATGGTATAGATACCAAAACAACACAACGTTATAGAGATGAATAAAAAAACAAGAATAGGCATAATTTTCGGAGGCGCAATAGTACTGACAATTCTATATATTATTGCAGGATATGCAATGGCATCAGAGTGGCCGGAATTGTATTTTGACGAAGATGGAAGGGTATCTTTTGAGAATACGGATAATGCAGCAGTTAATATTGCTTATAAGACAATTGGCTGGACAATTAAGAGGTATAATCTGCCAATTGATGATGAGAGGAATCAGACTATAGTATGTCGTATTGATGAAGAAGAATATATGGATGAGGACGGATTAAAGCATTCTATATATTATGTTGATAAGAATACAATAATTAATATAATATCTGAGCAGTGGGAAGAATGGGCAAATCAGCTTAATTCATATGGTGGAGCTGTATATATGGATAGTATTGACACCATTCGTGAATATGGAGAATATCTTGGCGGATTGGATGAGAATAATAATTCCTGGGGAGAGGTTTATTATGATTACGAAGGAATAAGTAATGCCAGGTGGTGGAGAAGACCAGAGGATCTTAAGCAATATTTTAACAGGAAACTGATAATTACTCCTAATGATCAGACATATGAGGAACCATATGGCGAGGATTATGAGAAACAGTTGGTACTATCATATAATTATGATAATGATAATGATTGTATCAGGGTTGATAATAAGGCATCATTAATCAGCAGCGAATTTGATGTAAGAGTTGCAATACCAGGGAATGCAAAAGTGGATTTGATTAATGAACTTGATACAACTGCATATACATTATCACTATGCAGACATTATGGGTACAGATATTATCCGGTAAAGGTACATATTAACAGAGACCTTGTATGGTATGAAGATTTTAACGAGTGCAGACAGTCAATAGAATACACTAGGGTATACTATGTTAGACGTGATTATGAATACTACACATATGTGGATTCCAAATTGTATGGATTAAGGCGCTTTTCGGCAGAAAGTGATGCCTTTGGGTTCGTAAGCGAATATACGGAACAATGGCCTATGCTTAATGTGGATTCCAAAGCGTATATTAGAGATTTGGAATATAATATTGATATGTATATAAGAGCAGAGGATATTATTAGTGATTCGGGAGTATGCCCAACAGTATATGAAGAAGATTATTACGAGTTAGCATCGAATTCGATGGGGCAGGTAGAGACCGGAAGTGATGATATTACAATTAATAACAAGAAGATATTAGATGCATCTGGGAATATAAGCTCATATGAAGAGAATAAAACCAAGCTTTTGCGAAGCGGAATTAATCTTAGAAAAACAGCTCCAGATGGATTATATAGTGTGTATGGAGAATGTATATATGTGTTATATGATACGAATGAAATTATTCATATGCCAGTTAGTATGAATAAGATTAATATATTCACACCGATTAGTAATGATTTGTTATTAGGAGATCTATATCAGTACAATCAGCTGGAGAATCCATATAATAATCTTGCTTCTGCCATATTGGGAAAGGGAATGGAAATAATCTGCAGAAAAGGCGTTGCAGTGGGTAATTACAAGTATAAAGGATATAATCAGCGAGTAGAGGAGTCACTAATTCAAGAGAGAAAACTAATGTTTGAATGTGATGTTATTCTTGATAATAAGCGCGTGGCAGCAGGTACATGGATTGATTTTATTAATATTAGGGAAGTAATGATTCCATGTGATATTAAAGAAGGCAATTATGATGTATTCTCTTATACTAAGACCTTCAATGGAAAGATGGCATCAGATATCCAGAGATTTAATGTATCCGGACAGATACTGGGATATAACGTATCTATTGAAGGGAAGAATACATATACGTGGGAACTTCCATGGCAGAATAGTGATAATCTAAAGACGGTAATTAATCCAGAATTTGATTATAGCGTTGTTTTTGTTGGAGATAAAGATAATGCACGAATATGCCCCGTTATTTCGATTAGATATGAAGATATGAGTGGCAATGTAGTACCTGTAGGACTTTATGAAAGAAGCGGAACAGGTGAAAATTATTCGTATATTCCATATAACTACAAGAATAATAATGAGAAAGATATGAAGTTGATAGAGAATGTGGCTCCAGGAATAAGCGTATGGAAAGGCAGATTCATACTTCCAGATAACATATATGTGTTAAAAGAAGATACACAGTTAGACGATAGTATACATGTAACAGAAGGGAAGCTTATTGTTAATATGGATATATATGTGTATTATGGAGAGAATTTGTATATGACATACAGCAATAGGAATAATTGTCAGTATGGCTTCTGTAATATGTGGAACACAGAGAATTATGATAATAGCAGATTCATAGATGGAGATGTGTTTGTATATGATTTATCATATAAAAAAACAGAGGAGCAGTTACATAGGATATATGGAACACATTAATCTATACAAAGATAATTATATGATGTAAGATATATCAAAGATTAGAAGATAGATATTGTTTATAGGAGATATGGATTTATGTTGATTAGTATTGCGTATATGTTGTTATTGGGGATGTTAAGTGGATGGATATGTAAGAAGCTTCACTTGCCATCTCTTATAGGAATGATATTAACCGGAGTTGTGTTGGGACCATATGTCTGCAATCTTATTGACCCTTCTATATTGTCAATATCATCACAATTAAGAAAGATCGCTTTAATTATAATACTTACAAGAGCTGGTTTATCACTGGATATTAATGATTTAAAAAAAGTTGGACGGCCGGCAATTCTTATGTGTTTTGTTCCAGCATGCTTTGAAATAGTTGGGATGGTTATATTAGCACCATTGTTACTTGGAATTAACACATTAGATGCAGCAATAATGGGAGCTGTAGTGGCAGCAGTATCTCCAGCGGTTGTTGTTCCTAAGATGATTAAGCTTATGGAGGAAGGCTATGGAACAAAGCAGGGAATACCGCAGCTTATACTTGCAGGTGCTTCTGTAGATGATGTTTTTGTAATAGTAATGTTCACAGCATTTACAGGACTCGCGCAAGGTGAGAATATATCGGTAATGAGTTTCGTTAATATACCAATTTCCATTATTATTGGTATAATTGTTGGAATAATAACGGGGATATGTTTGGCAGTATTTTTTCAAAAGGTACATATAAGAGATACTTCAAAAGTAATAATTGTATTATGTATATCTTTTATTTTAGTAACATTGGAAGATTCTCTGGCTGGAATTATTCCATTTGCATCACTGATTGCGGTAATGTGTCTAGGCATTGCATTACAAAAGAAGAGAAAAGTTGTAGCTGAAAGATTATCACTTAAGTTCAATAAGCTATGGGTAGCTGCAGAATTATTACTATTTGTTCTTGTGGGTTCAACAGTAGACATTAATTATATATGGATTGCTGGTATATGGACAGTAGTATTAATATTGGGCGTGTTAGTATTCCGCGTTATTGGGGTATTGGTATGTTTAATCAAAACACCACTTAATGTGAAGGAACGCTTCTTCTGCATGATGGCATATACACCTAAAGCTACTGTACAGGCTGCAATTGGAGGAGTTCCTCTAGCACTTGGATTAACATGTGGTAATATTGTACTTACAGTAGCGGTAATGGCAATTGTTATTACGGCACCACTTGGAGCTATAATGATTGATGCATCTTATAAGAAACTTCTGCAAAAAGAAGACTCAAAGACAATAAATTAAGAAATAACCCTGTAAAATGGCGAATTTAGAATGTGCTGTAATATTGTAATTGCAATCTATTAGAGATATAATTTATACATATGTTATTTTTTATATGAATTGGAGGACATTATGGATCAGGAATTATTAGATAAATTAGAAGATATGGATGCTGAAGTAGAAGATACACTTGAAAGACTTATGGGTGACGAGGAGATGTATCTTGAATATGTAAGAAAGTTTCCAGAGAATGAGAATATTATCAAACTTAGAGAAGCAGTAGATGCAGGAGATTGCAATTAAGCAATTCAGTTAGGCAAAATTATTAGGTTATTAGCAAACAGGTTGAATTAGAAGGTTGACAATCAACTTTTCTTATGCTAGGCTTAAATAACTTGTAACAGACTAATTATATAATATAACACGATGAAGGAAAGAGTAGCTGTGGGAAGGTATCAAAGAGAATCCGGTAAGGTGAGAGCGGATATACGAATAACTCAGTGAACATGGCTCTGGAGTGGCGCACCGAACAGGAAGCTGCAAGGCTGCGACAGGTTCCGCCTGATATAGCGGTAAGAGGCTTTTAGATATAATATCTGGAAGTGAAGAGAAGTGGTACAGCGATAATACGCCTTCTCGGGTAATATGCCCGAGAGGGCTTTTTTAATCTTCAAAATGAAAATTTGTAGAAAAAGGAGATATTAACGATGGAAAAGAAACCTTATTACATTACAACAGCTATTGCTTATACATCAGGCAAACCTCATATTGGTAATACTTACGAGATCGTACTTGCAGATAGTATTGCAAGATATAAAAGATTAGAGGGATATGATGTAAGATTTCAAACAGGAACAGATGAGCATGGTCAGAAAATCGAATTAAAAGCCGAGGAGGCAGGAATTACACCAAAGGAATTTGTAGATAATGTATCCGGAGAGATTAAGAGAATATGGGACCTTATGAACACTTCTTATGATAAATTCATTAGAACAACAGATACAGATCATGAAAAACAGGTTCAGAAGATATTCAAGAAATTATATGATAAAGGTGATATCTACAAAGGATTCTATGAAGGAATGTATTGTACACCTTGTGAGTCATTCTTTACTTCATCACAGCTTGTAGATGGAAAATGTCCTGACTGTGGCAGAGAAGTTCAGCCAGCTAAGGAAGAAGCATATTTCCTCAAATTAAGTAATTATACAGATAGACTTATTAAGCATATCGAGGAACATCCGGAATTCATTCAGCCTGAATCAAGAAAGAATGAGATGATGAATAACTTCATTAAAGCAGGACTTCAGGACTTATGTGTATCAAGGACATCTTTCAAATGGGGCATCCCTGTTTCTTTTGATGACAAACATGTTATATATGTATGGATTGATGCACTTTCAAACTATATCACAGGTTTAGGTTATGATTTAGATGGAAATAACGCAGTAGAGTTCAATAAATACTGGCCAGCAGATCTTCACCTTATTGGAAAGGACATATTAAGATTCCATACAATATATTGGCCAATTATGCTTATGGCACTTGACCTTCCACTTCCAAAACAGATATTTGGACATCCATGGTTACTTCAGGGTGATGGTAAGATGAGTAAGTCAAAGGGTAATGTGTTATATGCTGATGACCTTGTTGATATGTTTGGTGTAGATGCTGTTAGATACTTTGTTCTTCATGAGATGCCATTCGATAATGATGGTGTTATAACATGGGAATTAATGGTAGAGAGACTTAATTCAGATCTTGCGAATACATTAGGAAACCTTGTTAATAGAACAGTTGCAATGAGCAACAAATACTTTGATGGCATGGTTAATCATACAGGTGTTAAGCAGTCTGCAGAAGTTAGTGCAGATGGAAGCGATGAAGATTATGATGCAGACTTAATTAAAGTAGTTACAGAGACAAAAGCCAAGGTCGCTGCAAAGATGAAGGATTTGAGAGTTGCCGATGCTATGACAGAAATCTTCACACTATTTAAGAGATGTAACAAATACATTGATGAAACAATGCCATGGGCACTTGCCAAGGAAGATAGTAAGAAGGATAGACTTGCAGAAGTATTATACAATCTGGTAGAAAGTATAACTATTGGTGCAAATCTTCTTGTTCCATATATGCCTGAAACAGCAGAAGGAATATTTGGACAGTTATATCCAGATAATGCAAAAGCTGGAGTAAGAGAATACGAGGATCTCGACAAATTTGGACTTAGAGCTAATGGAATTAAAGTGATTGAAAAGCCAGAGATATTATTCGCTAGATTAGATCTTGAAGAGGTACTTAAGAAAGCCGAAGAAATTAAGGCGGCACAGGCAGGTCCTGCAGAAGTTACTTATCCGGTTGTTGAGAAAAAACCAGAGATAACAATTGATGATTTTGATAAAGTTCAGATTCAGGTTGGCGAAGTATTAGAGTGTGAACCAGTTAAGAAAGCAAAGAAACTCCTCGTGTCACAGATTCGTGTGGGTGATGAAGTTCGCCAGATAGTATCAGGTATTTCTGCTTATTACAAACCAGAAGAGATGGTTGGTAAAAAAGTAGCAGTTATAACTAATCTTAAACCAGTAAAACTTTGTGGAATTGAATCACAGGGTATGATTCTTGCAGCAGGTGATGATGATGGTAATCTTTCAGTACTTACAGTAGATAAGGATATAGTAGCAGGATCAGAAATCAGATAATATAATAAAGCTTACAAATCAGCCAATTCAGTATCGATGTGTATTCACACAAAACTGCATTGGCTGAATTAGCAATTAATAGTAGGAGAAAAAATTATGATATTTGAAACGCATGCACATTATGATGATGAAGCATTTGACCAGGATAGAGACGAGCTTATTGCATCAATGCCGGATAATGGTATTGAATGCATTGTAAATGTTGGAGCGAACATGGACACTTCAAGAAAAAGTATTGAGCTTGCTGCAAAATATAGTTATGTATATGCGGCGGTTGGTGTTCATCCATCAGAGACAGGAAGGCTAACAGAAACAGATATGCAATGGCTTCTTAACGAAGCGAAAACTAATCCCAAGGTGTTAGCGATTGGAGAAATTGGACTTGATTATTATTGGACAGAGGATAATCCAGAAGATAAGGATGGTCAGAAAAAGTGGTTTAGACGCCAGATTGAGTTAGCAAGGGAAGCAAAAAAACCAATAATGATTCATTCAAGAGATGCTGCACAGGATACTTATGATATTATGAAAGAGATGAAGACGGATGAGATAGGTGGAATAGTACATTGTTTTTCATACTCAAAAGAGATGGCAAAACAATTCTTAGACCTTGGCTTCTATCTTGGTATAGGTGGCGTAGTAACATTTAAGAATGCCAGAGTTGTTAAAGAAACTGTTGAAATGGCTCCAATTGAGAGAATAGTACTTGAAACAGATAGTCCATATCTTTCACCAGAACCAAATAGAGGAAAAAGAAATAGTTCACTTAATATTCCATATGTTGCAAAGAAGATTGCTGAGTTAAAGAATATGGAATATCAGGATGTAATTGATATTACTACTCAGAACGCTAAAAGATTACTTTCACTTTCATAAATTAATATATTTACATTTCGTTAACACAATCGAAAGATAAGTTCTGCTATAATATACACATAGCTAATAAAAAACGATAATAATCTACAAATTATCAGTTACTAAGATAACTGGAGGATAATATGAGTAATAGCAATATTAATATAAATAACAAAATTTTGATTGTTGAAGATGAAAAACCTATCTCGGATTTGATTGTAATGAATCTGAAAGTAGCAGGATATGACACAATTACGGCATATGATGGTGAAGAAGCAAAGAATATACTTCTAGATGAGCCTATGATAGATTTGGCATTATTTGATGTGATGCTTCCCAAAATAGATGGCTTTGAATTATTGGAATATGCTGTAAAGAGGGAGATACCAGTAATATTCCTTACTGCGAAGAATGATATTAATTCGAAGATAACAGGGCTTAAGGGTGGTGCTGAGGATTACATTGTAAAACCATTTGAACCATTAGAGCTTCTAGTTAGAATTGAAAAGATACTTGATAGACAGGGAAAGCTTAGTACACAGCTTAACTTCAAAGATATAACGGTTAACACAAAGGACAGGATTGTATGTAAGAAAGGACAGCAGGTTAATCTAAAACCACTTGAATTTGATATTCTTGTAATGCTTATAAGGAATAAAAATAGAACAGTAACCAGAGAGAAGCTTCTGTCGGAATTATGGGGAACGGATTATATTGGAGAAACCAGAACCCTGGATGTGCATATGGCACAGGTTAGAAAAAAATTAGGACTTCATGATAATATAGTTACAGTCCATAAAACAGGTTACCGATTGGAAGAGTAACTAATTATTTCTACATATGATCAGGGAGGAATACAATGCATTTTTCAATAACGCTAAGAACGAAGATTACTATATTCTTTATCCTGACTCTTGTAGTAGTAGTATATGCCTTTAATATGCTTGTTATGGAGCAGGCATGGCAGCAGACGATAGATATTAGGAAAAGTGATACTACTGATGCTCTTGCAGATGAACGTACAAAATTCATATCATTGATGAATGAAAGTGGATATTATTACAGCAGTAAAGATGAGACAATATATTATTATTCCAATGAAAAGACGGCAATAGATGACAGTAACAGATATGTTATGGAATTGCTTGCAAAGTATTATTTTCAGCAGAATTCAAAAGCAGGAATGATACTTATGAGAGGCGATGAAACAATATATAATAATACATTCGTTAATCCTTATGAAACATTCCAAAAAGTGAATACTTCTGAAGAAAAAAGTATAGAGATTAAGAATGCCGGAGAATATTATATACTTGCAAAGCAGGATACAGGCTTTGAAAACTATACAATATACTACGCAAACGAAAGTACAAGCCTATATGATAATATGAATAATCAGGAACGCAGGGCATATCTTATACTTATTTTTAGTATAGGACTTGGAGTTATAGGAATTATATTCTTTATGAGGCAGTCCTTTGCGCCATTGGATGAGTTAAAGAAGAACGCTAAAAAGATTGAAAATGGTGATTTTGACTGCAGATGTGAGATTAAAAGATATGATGAGGTCGGAATTGTTGCCAATTCATTTAACGAGATGACCGATGCGATTCATCTATATATAGACAAGCTCAATTCCGCTCTGGAACAGCAGAAGCTATTTATCGCAGGTGCAACTCATGAGTTCAAAACACCACTTACATCACTGATTGGATATTCGGATACATTAATTAATACAAAGCTTGATGAAGAATCAAGAGATATTGCACTTAACTATATTAACAAAGAATGTAAGAGACTTGAAAAACTGATTCAGAAGCTAATGACTGTGCTTACAATTAGTGGTAATGAACAGATAGATAAGGAACCAGTATACATAGAAGATTTGTTTAAAAACCTGCAGGAGATATTAAAAGAAAACAGCAGAATCCGTCAGGTTAACACAGCATTTGTCAATAATAATGCAGGATATATAGAAGGCGACAAGGATTTGCTTATAAGTGTTATGGTTAATCTGATTGACAATGCAATGAAGGCATCATTGCCTGGAAATGTTGTTAACATTGAGGCGGGAAGATGTACAGATAAGAATGAGGCTGTGTATATAAAAGTAATTGATCATGGCGTAGGTATTCCTAAAGAAAGCATAGAACATATAACTAATCCATTCTATATGGTTGATAAATCAAGGAGTAAGAAGCTTGGTGGAACAGGACTTGGATTGACACTTGTATCTGAAATTGTAAAGGTTCATGGAGCGGTTATGAATATAGAAAGTGAATCTGGAAAAGGTACATGTATTACGATTATATTCGCTGGGGAGGAATCACATGATAAGATATAGAAAAATCAGAATGATAACTATGCTTTGTCTCCTTATAATGGTTATGGCCGTATTAGGTGGATGTGGTAACAATGTATATGATGCAGTAAGCTACAATAATGAGAATGGCGCTGAGAATGTAGGCGCTAAGTTAAAACAGGCAGGTGGCGGTGTACATATAACGTCTGTTGATAAGGTAATTGATATGGAGATACCAGAATTTTACAGGACCTCAATTGCCAATAATGACAACACGGTTAATTTATTCTCATCTACCTACATCTTCAAACCGAATACAAATAAAGTAAGTTCATATAGCATGGCGGCGAGAAATATATCAACAGAAGAGATAGAAAACTGGAAGAGCATGTATATGGCGGATGTCGATATTGAATTGACTGATGCAACAGATGCGGATGACAGCCTAAGGGATATAGCATACTATAATGAAGTTAATGATGAATATGGTTTGGTTGGAGTTACAAGGTGTTTAGAGATTAATAATCCTGAAGATGGATGCAATTCGTATATTAGATATACAGCATTTCCAGGGAATATCAGGTTAAGTCAGGAAGATTATGATATAGTTCCGGATGGTGTGATGAACATTAAGTACGAGAGTGGCGATACTTCAGATTATGTGTTATCAAATCTAGCAACAGAAAAGATTGAGTTGACACAGTATGCTGCAAAGCTGCAGGCAATGGATGTGGCTAAGCAGTTGGTAGGAGATGATTTTTCGCTTAGTAATCAAACGAGTGCATCTATCTATCTTCCGTCATCGCAGATTGTTGATGATGCGGGCAATGCTGTGTATCAGGATTACAGGTGGGTACGTGGTTATGACTTCTATTTTGGAAGATACATGAATGGTTTGGGATATAACTATGCACGTGGCAACGATTATTCTGAAAACGAAGATGGATATAGTGATAACTGGCATGAGGAATATTTTCATATATTTATTTCAGAAGATAATATAAGTATTGTAGAGTATATGAATGCGGGCGAGATAACAGAATTAATTACTAATCAGACTAAGATGCTGAAGTTTGGGCAGATTAAGAATGTATATGAGCAGATGGTAATTACAACGCATGCTAATCTTATACGTAGACAGAGCATTAATAGTGAGGCACCTGTGAAGGGACAGCTTTGTCAAATTAATGTGGAACAGGTAAAGCTCGGATATATGATGGTTGTTGATACTAATGATACAAAGAAGGCATATCTTTTGCCAGTGTGGGATTTTTATAAAAGGTATGATGTGACAGATGAAGACAGGTATATTCTGTCGTCGCTTACAATTAACGCGGTGGATGGCAGTATAATTGATAGAAATAGAGGCTTCTAGATTTTTGCATAATAAAGGTGTATAATACAGGAATGTATTTTTAGTAGATTGGTGAGTAATTATGCAGAATGATTTTTTTGATATTGAGAGTAGATTAAAAGATGGGTGTACATCAATTGAAAAGTATCAATTTTCCGGAGACGAAAGCATTAGATATATTAGTATCCCGGAAAGGATTACCGAAATTGGTGCACACGCATTTTTTGACTGCGCTAATTTGTATAGAATTGATATGTATGATCGAATAACAGATATTAATGATGGAGCTTTTAAAAACTGTGATAAATTAAGTGAGATTAATATTACCAGAGTTCCAGGCGGAAGTTTGGCTTGTTTGAAGGATATGTTATATGAGTGTAATCAGGAACTGAAGATAACAATACATTATGAAGATGGAGATGCACTGCTTTTATTTCCATATTATTTGCATGACTTTGATGAGAATACACCGGCTAGAATTGTTACGCAGGTAACAGTTGGATCGGGAATGCATTATCGTGAGTGTGTGAGCCGCAAGGAAATTAATTACTTTGAGTATGATACAGCATTTAACATTGAAAAAAGTATTGATGTATGCGAATCAGCGTATAAGATTGCGCTGTATAGAATTAATTATCCATACAAGCTGAGTATGGGGCTCAAGGTTAAGTATATTGAATATCTTGAAGCAAATAGGCTGGAAATAGGCAGACAGATTATTGATAATGTGGATATGGACAAGTTGGAACTTTTGCTTAATTGCCCAATATGGAATAGAGAATCAATGGCAGAATTAATTGAGATGGCAAGAACTAAAGGACGTATGGAATGTGTCAATGTTCTTATGAGATGTCAAAAGGAAAAGTTTGGAGCAGTAAAGAAGGTATTTGATTTTTAGTGTTAATGAAAGCGAGAAAGTGAATGGAAGATAGAGGCGTTAATGCGAATGATAATACGCATGATACTGCGCGGGCGAATGAGTCGTTGTGTATTGAAGTATTAAATTCAGTCAGAGATGAGCTGTATATTGCTATGCGTTATATGTATGTACCATTAAATAGTGTGAATTATGTAATGGACAGAAGAAGCACATATATGGGATGTGATGGCAGCTCTATATATTATAATCCTACGATAATGCTTCAACAGTACAAATTTAATCCTAATAATGTATGTCGAGCATATCTGCATATGATTCTTCATTGTATGTTTCGACATCCGTTTGATGAAGTTGAAAGAAATGAGGAGTTATGGAGTATCGCATGTGATACTGCGGTGGAATATATAATAGATGAGCTTCCGCATCAGTGCATACGAAAGCTTATGAGCGATTACAGAGAGCTGACTTATGAAAGGCTGAAATCATTAATGCCGGTAGTAAGTGCGCAAAATATATATAATTATCTGACAACACTGGATCAGTTGGCTGTATATAAGATGGGGGAAGAGTTTCTTGTTGATGACCATCAGTTCTGGAAGAGTAAGAAGGAAGAAAAGGAACAGCAGAAACAAAATCAACAGAATGATAATCAGAATGATGACAGGGATTCGGAACAAAAACAACAGCAGAAGAAACGTTGGAAATCGATAAGCTCAAAGGTGGAGACAGCGCTTGGAACATATGAGCGTAATATTGGTGATGAAAAAATGAGTATTATAGAGCTATTGGCATCGGCTAATGAGAATCGTCCAACGTATAGAGATTTTCTTAGGAAATTCGCAGTTATTAGAGAGATAATGGATGTAGATATGGATGCATTTGATTATGGTTTCTACAATTATGGAATGCAGATGTATGGAAATATGCCTCTTATTGAGGAACTTGAGTATAAGGATGAGGCAAGAATTGAAGATTTTGTAATTGTGCTCGATACATCAGGTTCATGTTCGGGTGAATTAATTCAAAGATTTGTGGATGAAACATATCAGATTCTGTCCGAAACGGAAAGCTTTTTTGATAAAATTAATCTGCATATAATTCAATGTGATAATGAGGTACAGGAGGATATCTGTATACACTCAAGAGAAGAACTTGAACAGTATAAGGATAATTTTGAGGTAAAGGGTTATGGTGGTACTGATTTCAGACCGGCATTCGAGTATGTGAATGAGCTTATCAGAGAAAAGAAATTCAAACGCTTGAATGGTCTGCTTTATTTTACGGATGGACACGGAGTATATCCTGGTACTCAGCCTGGATACAAAACAGCATTTATCTTTGTAAGAACAATGGGACAGGTTATGGATGTGCCAGCATGGGCGATGAAGCTTGAATTAGATGATACACCACTATAATAGTAATATAATCTTAGAATATTGGAGAAAACTATGGACATTAAAAGAGCAAAACAGGAAATTATAGATACGGTACAGGCATACTTAAGAAAGGATGCAAGAGGACAGTATGTAATACCGTCATATCGTCAGCGTCCGGTTATGCTGATGGGTGCACCTGGTATTGGTAAGACTGCAATTATGGAGCAGGTGGCAAGAGACTGCAATATTGGTCTAGTGTCATATACTATGACTCATCATACAAGACAAAGTGCGTTGGGATTGCCATACATTGACAAGAAGACTTACCAGGGAAAAGAGTATTCGCAGACGTCATATACGATGAGTGAAATCATTGCTTCTGTTTATGAAAAGATAGAGGCGACGGGTTGTCCGAATGGCATCCTTTTTATTGATGAGATTAACTGTGTATCAGAGACACTGGCACCAGTTATGCTTCAGTTTTTACAGTGCAAGACTTTCGGTAATGCTAAAGTGCCGGAAGGCTGGGTAATTGTCGCAGCGGGTAACCCACCAGAATATAATAGAAGTGTAAGAGAATTCGATGTGGTAACGCTTGACCGTGTAAAGATGATTCATATAGAACCTGATTATAATGCGTGGAAACAATATGCATATGAGAATAATATACATGGTGCAATTATGGCGTATCTTGAAGCAAAGCAAGAGAATTTCTATTCAATAAAGAATACTGTTGATGGAAAGCAGTTCGTAACAGCAAGAGGATGGGAAGATTTGTCTAATATTATGTTGGTTTATGAGGAGATGAAGATTAGCATTGATGCTCAGTTGATAGAGCAATATGTGCAAGATCCTGCAATTGCAGTTGATTTTGCGAATTTCCTTGAATTATATTATAAGTATGAGAAGGCTTATAATATTGATGACATAATTAACGGAAATTATGCGGATGGACTTGTGAAAAAGATTAAAGAAGGTGCATTTGATGAGAAAATAAGTGTTGTTGGTATGATTATCAGCAGGCTGAATAAGATATGCATGGAAGAGTATCTGTTTGATCAGATTACGACTAAGGTTTATGAGGTATTAAAGTATTACAATTCAAAGATTATGCAGGATGTTGATCTTCATGCTCTTGACTGCTTAAAAGAGATTGCATCTGATAGAAGATTACGATACAATAAGTCAAAGGAAAATGGAATGCTTGGTGGAATTAAGGAGCTCACAGAATTCGATGTACTTTCATATATTGATAGTTATGTTGCAGTACTTTCACAGGCTATGCTGGAGAATGCGCAAGGCGAAGCTGTTACGGCTGCTGAAGCATTTGAAATAGTGAGAAATGAGTTTGTTAAGTTATCACAGCAGCGTGAAGATAAGATTGAGCAGGCATCAACTTCATTAAATAATGCATTCGATTTTTGTGACAAAGCATTCGGACAAACGCCTCAGATGGTTTTGTTTGTAACTGAACTTGCAGCAGGATTCTATACACTTAAGTTTATTCAGGATAATGGATGTGAGCGTTATTACAGTTATAATCAGGATTTTAGCGGAGATGACAGAAGAAAGAAATTAATGGAACAGATTACAATAAATTAATGATTTTTACCACAGAAAGGACAGGTAAATGGGCAATTACGATTCAATAAAACACCTTGGAAATCCGACAAATACATTGGAGATTATTAAAAAGTATGGGTTCGCATTCCAAAAAAAATTCGGACAGAATTTTCTGATTGATGCTAATGTTGTTGAAAAAATTGTGCGTGAAGCAGGAGTGACAAAGGATGATTTTGTATTAGAGGTTGGTCCTGGAATTGGAACAATGACGCAGATTCTATGTGAGAATGCACGTGAGGTTGCAGCAGTTGAAATTGATACAAACCTGATACCTATTCTTTCTGAAACACTTGGTGGTTACGATAATATCACAGTTATTAATCAGGATATATTAAAGCTTGATATTGCAAAATTAGCTGATGAAAAGAATGATGGTAAACCAATTAAAGTTGTTGCAAATCTTCCTTACTATATAACAACACCAATCATTATGGGGCTTTTTGAAAGCCATGTGCCACTTGATAGTATTACAATAATGGTTCAGAAGGAAGTCGCAGACAGAATGCAGGTGGGTCCAGGAACAAAGGATTATGGAGCACTTTCGCTTGCGGTTCAGTATTATGCAAAACCAGAGATAGTGTTAACTGTACCAGCAAGCTGCTTTATGCCTCGACCTAATGTCGATTCAGCAGTTATAAAGCTTACAAGATATACGGAGAATCCAGTTAGCGTCAAGGATGAAAAACTAATGTTCAGATTAATTAGGGCATCTTTCAACCAGCGCCGTAAGACACTTGCCAATGGACTTAGTAACAGTGGCGAATTATCGTTGTCTAAAGAAACCATTGCACATGCAATTGAGGCGGCAGGCTTTTCGGCAAGCATTCGTGGAGAAGCACTTACACTCGCTGAATTTGCGAAGCTCGCAGACATCATCACCGACATGAAATAATATTTTGGCAAAACTATTATGAAACAGGTATTAATTGGCAAGCTGATTCATACTATTCCATTAAGAGGTTATTAGGAATAGGAGGGTCAGCTTGCTTGATTTTAGTCGATTAGTTTCATATCTCTATATATATGAACAGGATAATAAGGGAAAATGCGTTGGCCACGCAAAGGTTATGGTGCCGGTCACGGGAGGTAAAGCGGAAATAAGAGCAGAAATAAAAGGGGTATACGAAAATGTACCTGTTGATTATAGTGCATATGCCTTGAGTCATTATGCTAAAGGTGCAGATACCGAAAGCAAAGAATTATACCGCTATCCGTTAGGAGAAGTTACAATTGCAGATGGTGTAGGCAAATTCTATGCACAATCAGATAAAGTTAATGAATTAGATATCGAAAAAATAAGGGGATTATTATTCGTACATCCTGATAAAAGTAATTATATTGCAACTTTATATTATGATGAAGTAATTAAGGAAGAATATATAAAGGATATCAATGAGGTAGATGAATTAAAGAATGTAAGTCAAGAAGAATTCGTAGAAGAGTTGCAAAAAAATGAGCAATTAGAAGAGCAATTAGAAGAGCAATTAGAAGAGCAATTAGAAGAGCTGATAGAAGATAAGCCACGGGAAGAGGAATTGACAGAAGAGTCGCCAGAAGAATCACCGGAAGAGGAATTACCGGAAGAACAGCTAGTTAGTGCAAATTCAATCAATGTTACGACATGCGAAAAATATAGTGATTGGCACAACATTTTTGATAAATGTATTAAAATGCCAATTTTTGAAGATGATAATTTTTACGATTGTGTAGAGCTTGATCTAGAACAGTTAAGGTCAATTCCGTTATCCGACATAGGAATAACAAATAATAGTTTTTTGGTGCATGGATTCAATAATTTTAAAAGAGGACATAGAGATGATTGCCGTAATCCTTACTTTGGTTATTGGTATGTGGAGATGTATATATAGCGTGAATAATCATTCCAACGTCTATTAAGAAATACATAATCTTTTACATTGCTTTCGAATACAAAGCCACAGCGAAGAGCTGTTTTGATAGAAGCTGTATTATTGGGTGATATATAAGCTTCAATTCGGTGCATATGAAATTCACGACATACAATCTGCAATGCGTAATTAATAGCATTGCTTCCAATGCCGCATCTACGATAGGATTCGTCGATTTTATAACCAATATTGCAGCTACAGAAGGCACCATGCTTCATATTATTGAAAGATATAGTTCCAACAATAATCTCAGGGTCTGAGATAAGAGATACAAAAAAACGAACCATATGCCCCTTAGTGAATTCAGCAAATTCGGATTCTAGCAGAGCTGCCTGATATTGACTTGTATAGAAATTGTGCGGCTTTTGTGTCTCAAATGGTTCGAATGAAGCACGATTTCTATAATAAAAATCTAATGTTTCATTGCAGTGTGTGGCATCTAATATTTTAAGAATCAAAGTCCCATCAGAATATTCAGTTTGCATCTGGTTCATAATCAGAGTTCCTTTCCATTTTGCTTAGATGTAGATTTTTTTTGCTTACGCAGATTCTTAAAAAATGTTGTCATAAGTGAGGTGCACTCATCTTCCATAATGCCATTCTTTGTATCAACCTGATGATTGAATTGAGGCATGTTGAGTATATTAATAATTGAACCGGCACATCCAGCCTTGGGATTCATAGCACCTATAACAACTTTAGGAATACGTGCTTGAACAATAGCACCAGCACACATCTGACATGGCTCAAGTGTTACATACATAGTACATTCCTCAAGGCGCCAGTCGTTTAAAACACGGCTGGCTTTTTTGATGGCTGAGATTTCAGCATGGCCAAGTGTGGTCTTATCAGTATTGCGTCGATTATATCCACGAGCAATAATCTTGTTATCATACACAATTACACATCCAATAGGAACCTCCATCAGTGCAGCAGCTTTTTTTGCCTGTTTAATTGCTTCCTTCATATATTTTATGTCATTATTTTGAATAGATTTAGTATCAAATTCCATATTTTCCTCCATAGCCAAACCTATACTTGCGATAAAGTTTAGATGTACTGATATTATATGATAATAATTGTAAAATGAAAAGAATAATATACCAAGAGTTTTACATCGTTAATTATCTTGACAAAATAGGCAAATATAGATATACTTTCAATATTGCTGTGGATATATCAGCAATCTATATTATAATTGTTTATAAAGTTTCCGTGCAGCCGGGGAGTTAGCGGCACCCTGTACCAGCAATCCGCTATAGCTGGGGTGATGCCGTGCTTAGGGTAGTGGCTTGTGGAGCTGCCCGATGTAAGTGGTGTTGACGTCTGGGTCTTTCGCAACAGAAATTCACGAATCATGTCAGGTCAGGAATGAAGCAGCATTAAGTGAAATCTTTTGTGTGCCGAAAGGTCGCCTGGGCCGAGCTAACTGCATCGGTAACGTCTGTGAGCTATTACACGAAGCACGACGCACGGATTTTTTTGCGTGAATTAAGCCTATAAAATGTAGAAAACTGTTCACAAAATCTCATTTAAAGTGGTATTATTTTAATATATGTAATAATAGAAAATTACAATGTTGGAGGACTAAGGATGAGCGATGAACAATTAAAGAACAGTGAAGATATGAAACTATTTTATATGCAGCAGATGAATCGTTTTTTGGTGAAAGCAGTTACTGTGCTTATATTGATTAGACAGCTTGCTGATGAGACAGAGTCAGTAAAGGACGCTAATAAGAGTTTTTCGAGTATTTCAGATGACTTGACATTGACAAAAGATGATGTGTCAACACTTCATGATAGTTGTGATACTTTAATGAAAGCTAACGAATCTGTCGTAGGACAGATATCTGAACTATCTGCATATAGCGAAGAAGTTGCAGCTCAGGCACAGTGCACATTAGCATTCGTTGAGGAAAGTGCGGGAGATTCAGAGGCTGTATCTAAGGATTTGGATCAGTTATATGATATGGTTCAGGAAGTAAATCAGTAATAGATTTGATAATATGGGAATGGATGGTCAATATGGCCATCTATTCTTGTTTTTGTTTACTTTAAAAAGAAATTATTATATAATATTGAAGGAATTGTTTACTGATAGGAAGATTACAGGAGGAATGGCTGATGAAAAGAATTGGGATGCTTACAAGTGGTGGAGATTGTCAGAGCCTTAATGCATCAATGCGCGGTGTTGCTAAGACACTATTTGGTTCAGGAGAAGATTTTGAGATATTAGGATTTGTAGATGGTTACAAAGGTTTAATGTATTGTAATTATAGAATTATGAAATCAGAAGATTTTTCAGGAATTCTTACCGAAGGTGGTACAATTCTCGGAACTAGCAGACAACCTTTCAAATTAATGACTATACCGGATGAGAATGGTAATGATAAAGTTCAATTAATGATTGACACATATAAAAAGTTGAATTTGGAATGTCTTGTAATTCTTGGAGGAAACGGTACTCACAAAACAGCCAATCTTTTGAGTGAAAGAGGCCTTAATATTGTTACACTTCCTAAGACAATCGATAATGATCTTTGGGGAACTGATGTAACATTTGGTTTTCAAAGCGCAGTTAACATAGCGACTAATGTAATTGATAATATTCATACAACAGCTTCTTCACATGGTAGGGTATTCATTGTTGAAGTTATGGGACATAAAGTAGGATGGCTTACACTTAATGCTGGAATTGCAAGTGGAGCTGATATTATTTTATTGCCGGAGATACCATATGATATAGATAAAGTTATTGAAGCATTGAATCGTAGAACAAAACAGGGTAAGCGATTCTCGATTCTTGCTGTTGCAGAAGGAGCAATTTCAAAAGAAGATGCTGCTTTATCTAAGAAAGAACTTAAGGAAAAAAGAAAAGAACCACAATATCCGTCTATTTCATATGAGATTGGACATCAGATTGAGGAAAGAACAGGACAGGAAGTAAGAGTTACTATTCCTGGACATATGCAGCGTGGAGGAAGTCCATGTCCATATGACAGGGTGCTTTCATCAAGATTTGGTGCAGCGGCAGCGGCATTGATTATGAAGAAAGAATATGGCTTTATGGTAGGATTAAAAGACGGAGAGATAGTTAAAGTTCCATTACAGGATGTTGCAGGAAAATTAAAATTCGTTGATCCTCAATCATCTATTGTTAAAGAAACTAAACTATTAGGTATAAGCTTCGGAGACTAGGCCAGAGTAGGTATAGAAGTAATATAAAAAAGGTTGTAAATGGAGGAATATAATGGCATATACAGCATTATATAGAAAGTGGCGACCATCTGAATTTGAAGATGTCAAAGGTCAGGACCATATTGTTACAACATTGAAGAATCAGATAAAAGCTGATAGAATTGGACATGCATATTTATTCTGTGGAACAAGAGGAACAGGTAAGACAACTATAGCAAAAATTCTTGCTAAAGCAGTTAACTGTGAGCATCCTGTTGATGGAAGTCCATGTGGTGAATGTGAAAGCTGTAAGGCAATTGCAGCGGGAAGTTCAATGAATGTAATTGAAATAGATGCAGCATCAAATAATGGTGTTGATAATATTCGTGAGATAAGAGATGAAGTACAGTATTCACCTACATCAGGCAAATATAAGGTTTATATTATTGATGAGGTTCATATGCTGTCTATAGGAGCATTTAACGCGCTCCTTAAGACACTTGAAGAACCACCGGCATATGTAATATTTATATTAGCCACAACTGAAGCTCATAAGATACCGATAACTATTCTTTCGAGATGTCAGCGTTATGATTTCAAACGAATATCAATAGAAACTATTGCAGACCGTTTGAAAGAATTAATGATTGCAGAGAATATCAATGTAGAAGATAAAGCAATTCGATATGTAGCAAAAGCTGCAGATGGATCAATGCGAGACGCACTCAGCCTATTGGACCAGTGTATAGCATTTTACCTGGGAAAAGACCTAAAATACGACAATGTATTGGAGGTTTTAGGCGCAGTTGATGTGGAAGTATTCAGTAAAATGCTTCGAAGCGTCCTGGCTAGTGATACTGGCGCATGTATTCGCCAGTTGGAGGAGCTTGTAATGCAGGGACGTGATTTGAATCAGTTTGTTCTTGATTTTACATGGTATATGAGGAATCTTTTGCTCATACAATCATCAGATTCAGTTGAGGATGTTATTGATGTCTCAACAGATCAGATAAAGATTCTAAAAGAAGAATCCAAGATGATAGATGGCGACACATTGATGAGATATATTAGAATTTTCTCTGAACTTTCTAATAATATAAAGTTCTCAACACAGAAGAGAATTCTGGTTGAGATAGCACTGATAAAGCTTACAAAACCTGCCATGGAGCAGAATTATGATGATATACTAAGCAGACTCACAATGCTTGAAAAAAGAATTGATGAAGGCATTGTAGTAACTAATGCATCTAATATGCAGATGGGCGCTAATACAGTTAGTGAAGCACCAAAGGAAGTTAGAAAAGCAGAACGTGCTGATATGGAACGAATCTGCGTCAATGCAAAAGGGATTATTGGGGCCAATGCTGAACTGACATGTAAGTTTTTATTTGCCCGAGAAGACAGTTTCAAGATGACTGTTGATAATGATAAGATTCTAATCTACACAAGTATAACACCTGGTGATAGAAAGAATATATATGAAGCTGAATTGAACAGATTCTTTAAAGAAACAGAAGGAATAGATGTAGATTTTGAATTCAGCGAAAAAGAGATGGCTCAAACTGAGTCAGATGAAGGAATGCCAAGTGGCATTAATATTGAACAATTTGATACTATAGAAAATGATGATCTTAAGGAGGTATAATTACAATGGCAAAGCGTGGAGGATTCCCTGGTGGTATGCCAGGTAACATGAATAATCTTATGAAACAGGCTCAGAGAATGCAGAAGCAGATGGAGGAGTCTACAAAAGAGTTAGAAACAAAGGAATTTACTGCTACAGCAGGTGGTGGAGCAGTTGAAGTAACTGTAACAGGTAAGAAAGAAGTTGCAAAGGTAAAATTATCACCAGAAGTTGTAGATCCTGATGATATTGAGATGCTTGAAGACTTAATAGTTGCTGCAACTAATGAAGCATTAAGAAAGATGGAAGATGAATCACAGTCACAGATGTCAAAGATTACTGGTGGTCTAGGAGGACTTGGTGGAGGTTTATTCTAAGTTAAATTATAATAAGCCAGATATCAAGAAAAAGCAAAGGAATCTATAGGACGGTGAGACGATGGATCTTTACGGAAGTCAGATTAATAGATTAATAGAAGAACTTGGAAGATTACCAGGCGTTGGAGCTAAATCAGCACAACGTCTGGCATTTCACATTATTAATATGCCATCAGAGGATGTTAGTCGTCTTGCAGATGCAATTGTGGATGCAAAATCAAAGGTTCGCTATTGCAAGGAATGCTATACTCTTACAGATGATGAGCTATGCCCGATTTGCAAGAATGCAAAGAGAAATCATAGAGTGATTATGGTAGTTGAGACTCCAAGAGATATGGCGGCATATGAGAAAACACAGAAGTATGAAGGCGTATATCACGTACTTCATGGGGCGATATCACCAATGCTAGGAATTGGGCCTAACGATATAAAGCTGAAAGAATTAATGCTTAGACTTCAGCAGGATGTCGATGAAGTGATTATCGCAACAAATTCAAGCCTCGAAGGGGAGACAACGGCGATGTATATTAGTAAACTTGTCAAACCAACAGGCATTAAGGTTACAAGAATAGCAAGTGGAGTTCCAGTCGGAGGCGATTTGGAATATATTGATGAAGTTACACTTCTTCGTGCACTTGATGGTAGAACAGAACTTTAAAAATATGTAAGATAAGGACGCAGATATGGCTACAGAACACATTTTCCTGAATGATATTATATCCGATCACAGAGAAAGAATGCTGAATATAAAGAAGTATTATCCATTCTTTAAATTATGCGATATATCTTTCTCTCAGTTTAAGGACGGCAAATATCAGGTTTTAGATATGGGATATATTGTTATGGCCATTTTGCGCTTTTTTATTGAGGAGAATAATTTTAAAGAAAAAGACGTTACGTATGTTGAGTTTGTAGCATTTGTATCACAATGTGTAAGACGTGATTTTGCGATGGAACTTACTGCGGATGAATATAAGGAAATTGCCGATTTTGTCTTTGACAAGATTAAGAATGATGGCAGGCCTTTTGATTTTGAATATTTTGATCCTGTTGATAGAAAGAAACGAATTTCAAGAATGAAGGTTATTGAGAGCAGGATTATTGATAATACAGTTTGGTATTCGATTAGTGCGGATGCTATAGAGTTCTATTTAGATACCAAAGAGATTAAGGATGAAAGTCGTATTAGTGTACAGCAGCTTCTCTTGGAGAAGATGATAAATGCTCAGGATTTTGGTGGTGGAACTCAGGTTATTGCTAGAATAAACGAAGAAGTAAATCGTCTTTTGCAAAAGAAAAATGAAGTGCTGAATATCCTATCTGCAGATGTATATGCTGGAATGGATGCCTACGACGAATTTGTTGATACGGGTATGCGTTGGTTTGATGATGAGGAAAAACTATTTGTTAAGAATATGGAGTTGATTGAGGCTGCAAGAAAAAGAGCAGAGGAAAATCAATCTGTTGCACCAAGAACGCAGGCAATTACACAGATATATGAACTTGAAAATCAACTAAAAATTGCTATTAATAAACATAGCGAATTGCTTAGAGCATGCACGGATATGCAAAAGATGACGGATGATATTGTACGCAGGGCGAAGTTAAGCAGATTCAGAAGTCATCTGGATTTTGCAGGTGCGCTTAAGGATATGATCGAAACAGATAATGCAGATTTCATGAGCATGATAATCGCACCATTATTAAAACCTCATGCAACAAAAACATTTTACCTTAAAAATATTGATGAATGCCTCAATGTTAAGAGTGGAAGGTATGAAAAGGCGGAAAAGATAAGTCGTGAACCACAGAAGGATATTGTGTTTGATGATGAGATAGAAGAAGAGAGAATCGAACATAACTATTGCTTCTTTATGGGATGTATAGTTGAGATGTTGAAGAGTCAGAATACATTCACATTAAGAGATTTGAATGAGTATCTTAGCGAAAGATATTCGGAACGCATTCTTGCTAATGGTGATTATTATTCATTTATGATTCATCTGTGTCAGAAGAAAGAGTATCATCTTGGTGAGGGCGGACGCTTTACAGAGAGCTTCTTAGATGCAATTCTTGCCAAAGAATATGCAAAGGGTGAGAGTATTGAGTTCTCAATTGAGCTTGCTCAGGGTCAGGAAGAGGATATGATTGAAATTGGCAATATATGCAGGATGACGAATATAACATTCACAAGAACTGATAATAAAGAGGAATAAGGAGGAGCGAAAGATGGAGACGAAGAATCTAGAGAAGGCAATGGAGATAGTAGCCAGTTTAATAGCATGTGAACCAATATCTGAAAAAGGCTCCAACAGCGCTTATTATCAGGACTACAGTTATAATTCAGAAGTGAATGAGATAGTACAAACAGCGCTTAAGAAGATGAATCTTGCGGTTTATGAATACAACAATTCATTGTTTGTATGTGCCCTAGAGAATAATAAGGTCTTTGGTTATTCGAATGAGGAATTAAAGAAGGCTATTGGTGTAAGATTAAATAAAGAATTGTACCTGTGTTATTTTATTATATACAACACAATTATGGAGTTTTACAGTGATTCAGCCAGCTATACATATGCTGAATTTACAAGGGTTGAGGACGTAATGAATAATGTTGATGCGTCTATTTCGGGTATTGTAGATAAGTCAGCAGGTGTAATTTTAGATGAGATAGAAGAAAACAGCTTTAAGCAGATTGCAATGTCATGGGATGAACTGCCGGCAATTAGTGATGATGAGAATTCAGGGGTTAGAGCAGCGCGTAATTCAAAGTCGGGTTATGTAAAGATGGTATTCAACTTTCTAGTGCAGCAGGAATTATTTGTTGAATCACAGGCAAGGTTTTATCCGACAGATAGATTTAAAGCTTTGATTGAGAATTATTATGATGGATTTGGAGCAAGACTTGCACAGATATTAAACAGTAAGGAGGACGCTGATAATGCCACAGATTAACAGAATTCGAGTTAATAATGTTAAATACAACTTTGGAAACCAGATGTATGATGATTTTGTTATGAGAATGTCTGGAAAGAATACGATATACGACCTGGCGAATGGTGGTGGTAAGAGTCTTCTTATGCTTCTGGTATTACAGAATCTGATTCCGAATTGTACACTTGATGATAAACAGCCAATTGAAAAGCTTTTTCGTGGCAATACAGGGAATACAGCAATTCATTCTATGATAGAGTGGAAGCTCGATTCATGCTATGTAAAAGATGGATTTAAATATATGACAACAGGATTCTGTGCCAGAAAAGGCCGTGGTACTAATGATGATGAGGCAAGAGATGACGCAGCAGATATTCAGGCATCAGATGCACAAAGCAATGTTAATGCGAGTGTAGAGTATTTTAATTACTGCATATTCTATCGCCAGTTTGGGGACAACGACCTTAAGAATCTTCCGTTATCAGATGGCAACGAGAGGATTACATATAATGGTTTAAAGACATATCTAAGAGATCTAGAGAAGAATGATTTTGGCGTAAAGGTTAAGATATTCGACAGAAAAGGTGATTATCAGAACTATATCAGCCAGTTTGGATTATTTGAGAGTCAATGGGAAATTGTAAGAGGAATTAATAAGACTGAAGGTCATGTAAGAACATACTTTGAGTCTAATTACAGAACCAGCCGCAAGGTAGTTGAAGATTTACTTATAGAGGAGATAATTCAGAAGTCATATAACAACAAATTAGGTGTTGAGAATGATGAAGGTGAGATGGCACAGACTCTTATCGACATCAAAGACAAGCTTTTAGAATTATCCAAAAAACACGGAGAGATGAGTAATTTCGACAGCCAAGTTGAGGCTATAAGTGAATTCGCAGTTAAGGCTTCAGATTTTAAAAGCATTTATCAAAGAAAAGATGAACTTAAAAAGCATCTTCTAGCAATCTACCAGCAGTGTTATACGGCGTCTTCAAAGCTGGATACCTATAGTAATGTTCTTAACGACCGCAGCGAAGCGTATATCCAGAAGATTAATTATGAACAGCAGCAGATTCTTATTGCGAAGGTTATGGAAGAGGAACGTTCACTTAAGATGATTAAGGCGCAGGTTGGTGAAACACAGGCCAAGAAACAACAGTTTGTAGAGTCTAATAAAAAGCTTTATGAAGAGTTAAAATTAAAAGAAGCGGCTAATGATTACAGTGATTACGAGGAATATAGCAAAAAGAGTCAGGAAATAAAGGCTTACATTGATAACCGACTTAAAAGTAAGGATGATATTCTTAATGAGCTTAGGGAGCTGGCAGAACAAAAATATCAATTTGATAAAGTCGAACAGGATGTTATCAATATAAAATTAAGTGATTTGGAAGAAAAACTTAATATATTAAAATCAGAGGAACAGGAATTATCAAATCAGGAAAGAGAAAATGACCGTAAGGTATACTCTATTGGAGATGCAATTGATAAGTTAAAATCAGATATTGAGAATAAGGAATCACAGCTTGCGCAGATGCAGAGCAGTGGTCTTGTTCTGGTGGCTGATGATGCAGGTGAGAAGCTTGCAGAAACAAAGGCAAAGCTTGATGATGTAAAGAATAATATAGAATCAATAAAAGAGAGCTGTAGTAAGAGTGATTCACAGGTTATTGAATATAATAAAATTGTTAATAGATTAGAAGCATTGATTAGTGTGATTGATGGGGATATTGAAGGACTGAGTCAGACAGAAGAGAAGCAGAATGCTATAAAAGAAAAAATAGATTCCATGTCTAAGATATATGATGAATATAATCCTGCTAAGCTTCTGGATATAATTGCTAATGGCTATAAGAGCAGCCTGCTGGATGTTAATCAGCTTGGAAGTGAATTAGAAGCATTAACAGCTTATGTTGAAAGATTGAAGCGTGGTGAGTATCAGTGTGATGGAAAGCAGTATAATCAGATAGATGATTATCTTAGAAATCATTATGGACAGGATGTAATGACGGGTAATGAGTTTATGGCAACATTGAATGTCAATCAGAGAAGAGATGTTGCAAAACGTATGCCTGGAATAGAGTATGGATTTGTAATAAAAGGTGATTTTGATAGGATTAAAGCGGATACACGCCTTTCTAATATTCAGGGAAGTTCATATATTGTACCTGTAATTAGTGAGAATATAGTGTATGACACGAAACTTGAAATTAATTCAGATATGGTTGTGCTTGCCACAAAGAATCAGGATTTTCTGCATGATGATGCCAGACTGGAAGCTGAATTACGTTCATCAACAGAAGAACTTGAGAATCTGTCTAGCAGATATAACAAACTTAAGGATAGAAATAATCTGTTGTGGGAGGATTACACATATGTCCTTTCGTATTGCAATATGATTGAGGGAGATGGAACTGATTCGTCACTAATTCAGCTTGAAAAACAAAAAAGCCAGAAGAGTGCTGCTCAGACAGAGTATGCAAAAGCCAAGGACAGGCTTGCGCAGGCAGAGAAGAATAGTGAGAAGCTTAAGGCTGACCTTTGGAAAGAGCAGGAAATAAAGGATGAATTATTGGCTGATTGTACTCAATTAGAGAAAATAATTGAATTGAAATCAGATATTGATAATGCTTATGTTACATTAAAACAGAGTCAGGAATCAAAGAAGCTTGCGGCTAATGAATTAGAAAGTGCAAGAGTAAAGCTTGATGAGTTGAAAATCAACATAAATAGTTTGAGATTAGAGATAGAAAACTTTAATTCTAAAAAAGATGTAATAAATAATGAATGGCAGCAAGTGTATAGCAGATACTATGAAGGTAAAGTGACAGATGGTATGTCTACAAATTCATCTATAAATAAAACAATGGATAATGATGAGGTTAGTAGAACATATGTAGAGAGCCGCTTTATGGGTTTGAAAGATATTATTGAAAAGGAAGTATCAGATGTAAGTGATAAGGAAACCCTGCTTGATAATTACAAACGTTCAATGGATAAGGCTGTGAAAGCATTAGAATATAAGGGTTACACACTTGAGACTATTGAAGCACTGTATTCTTCTCATGAGATATATGCATGTAAGCCGGAAGTACTTATAGCTATAAAGGATAAGATAAAAAGTTTTGAGCATAAACTCGATGAGATAGAGAATGAGTTTGAAGCGCAAAGTGCATTGATGAATAGAATTGAAGGTAGTGTAGAACACGGTATTCGACAGATTGAAGAAAGATATGGGGACTATAAAGCATTTGCCTGTGACAACGAGACTGAATATGTAAGAGAACATAGTGGTCTTGTTGAACAGTTGAAGAAGGAATCAAAAGACATTGCTGCGCATATGAAGAAATGTGATAGAAGTGCCCAGGAGGTTGTGATTATGCTCAAAGATCTGGAGCGAATAATCACAAATGCTGGAATTGATAATATTATAAGTACAGGAGAAGCAGGTAATAATTCACAGTTGGATTCGAATGATATAGATAGATTCGATCTTGACGAGATTATGGGGCAGCTTAAGAATCTTCGATATGAAGAAGTACTTAAGGAATTTGACAAACTTGTAAAGCAGGAGAATAAGCGTAAGGATGAGTTCCTTAAGTTCAGAGCAACGCTTGCGGATAAGCTGACAGCACTCAATGGAGGACAGCTTGCAACTGAGATTTTACGAAGTGTGGTCGCTCCGGATAATGTGGAGGAAACAAATAACTTAATTAAATCACTTAATGAAACTAATGATTTGATTATTCTTGAAAGAGATAGAATCGCTAAGAATATTGAGAATATGGAGAAGATTAAGGACAGCTTTGAAAATCGATGCATTCAGACATGCAGCAACATAAAAAGTGAGCTGGACAGATTGCCAAAATTGTCAACGATCACTATGGATGAGCAGGTGATTTCGATAATTGGACTGCACATACCATATGTAAAGGAAGAGTTCTTCAAGGAAAGAATGTCATCATATATTAATGAGACGGTGACTGGGGCAGAGAGCTTCAAAAACCCAGAAGAGAGACTTAGATTTATTCGTAACAGGCTGGCTTGGAAGCGTCTCTTTGGTGTAATAGTAACAGATATGAATGCGGTTAAGATAAATCTTTATAAAAGGGAAAGAATTATTGACCAATCGCGTTATCTTCCATATGAGGAAGCTGTTGGTAGTACTGGTCAGTCTCAGGGTATATATATTCAGTTCCTTATAGCAATTATCAATTATATATCAAGTATTAATGCTGATATAGTTGAAACATCTGGAATTGGAAAGACAATATTCATTGATAACCCATTTGGCGCAGCTAAAGATATATATATATGGGAACCAATATTCAAATTGTTAAAAACAAATCATGTACAGCTGATTGTTCCAGCGCGTGGTGCAACACCAGCAATTACTGGAAGATTTGATGTGAATTACATTCTTGGACAGAAGATGGTTGATGGAAGACAACAGACAGTTGTGGTCGATTATCATAGTCAGATTAAGAATGAAGAAATGGAATATACAAGGCTAGATTTCGAACAGGCAAAACTTGATTTATTTTGACAATTATAGGTCTCTGTGATAGACTTGAGACATATATGACAAAATGGCAGTTACTATATGCAAAGGTGGCGTTAAAGTGGATAAGTATGAATTTAATATTAAACTTGATCAGATAAAGAAACTGTGTGAAAAGAAGGATTTTAAAACAGCTTCGAAGATTGCTAAGGGAATGGAATGGAAGAAAGTTAAAGACTGGTCTGTACTTTCTATGGTCATTGCAGCACATGAGAATGCTGGTGATTATGAAGAAGCAAGAGAAGTTGCAGTTATTGCATATAATAAGAATATGGGCGGAAGACGTCTTGTATACAAATTAGCAGAGATATGTGTAAAACTTAATGATTTTAATGATGCTAATGAGTTATATAAGGATTATTCTAAGATGGCACCTAGGGATGTCAACAAATATATTCTTTTATATAAGTTGAGAAAGGCTGAGGGAGCTCCATCAACAAAACTTATTAGAATACTAGAGGAATATAAAGAGCATGAAATAGATGAGATGTATCTGTATGAGCTTGCTATGCTTTATAGCCAGGTTGGAAGAACAGAGGATTGTCTTGATGAATGTGAAGAGATAATTCTTTGGTTCAGAGATGGTATCTATGTTGAGAATGCTATTAAGCTTAAGCAGAAGTATGTAGCAATTACTCCTTCACAGCAGAAGATTCTTGATGATGCTAAGAAAAAATACGAAGAAAGTATGTCTCTTGAGAAAACAAAGGAAATCAAATTCGAAAAAGCACAGATAGAAGCAAAACAGCATGACGAAATTGATGCTGTTTTCCGTGAGGCTGGAGATACATCACTTTCTGATACAGCAGATATTCCAGTTAAGATTACAGCTGAGATGGTAGCTGAAACACTTAGAGGCAATGGAGCTCGAAGAGCTGTAAAGAATGATACAGATATTATGGATACAATGGAGTCCGAGGAAGAAGACGAAGAAGATTACGATGAAGATCTTGATAGCTATGAGGATGAGACATCAACATTCATGGGTGCGTCAGGTGTGTTAAAATCTATATTTCATAAAGTATTCCATTCAGCAGATGAAGATAATGAAGATGATGGAATATATGATAACGTGGAAACTGAGAATGATACCTTGGATATAAAAGAGGAAGATACAGATTATTCTGATGAAACAGACGATGCTGATTATTTGGATGATGTGGCAAATTCGGATTCAAATGAAGATGATGAAGAGACGACTCCAAGTATTGATTCAGATGATGAAAAGGTGGTTTCAGATATTGATTCAACTGATACAGATACAGCTGATTTAGATTCAGATACAGATTCAGAGGCAGATACAGAAGTCAATGAAGATGCTGTTGATATTGCCGCAATAGAAAAGAATGAAGTTGATGCAGATGAGATTAATATTCAGATAAAAGATTATGGTCCATATGACACACAGAATATTCAGGAAGCACTTGCTAAGGCCGTAGGAATAGTTATGGATAATGAGTCAAAGGCTAATCAGGCAGAAACTCTTGATGATAAAACAGATGATGAATCAGAGGAAAAACCTGTAGAGGATGAAGTGTTCAAGGTTGATGCTTCAGATGAGGAACCTCAAGAAGAGCAGATTGAAGGTCAGATGAATATTCTTGACTGGATGGAAGCTGTTCAGGAGCAAAAGTATGGCGGAAGAGAAACTAAAGAATTCTCAAAGGCAGAACTTGAGAAGCTTCTTACTCAAAGAGAGAACGAGAAAGAGGCATATAATAAGCTGATGGCTGAGAAGAAAGCACTTGCATTATCGAATGGTGTTCCTTTTGATGAGAGTAAGGCTCATTTGGAAGCTACTGCGCAGGTTAATGTAATGGAAGCCAGATCTGATTTGATGTTTAGAGCAGGTAAAGCATTTGCCAAGTTAGAAGAAGAGGCAGCAGCTGTTAGACAAACTGCAATTAATGAAAGAGAAGCAGAAAAGAATATGACAGTGGTTGAGCAAGCTGTAATAAGTGATGCGGAGCAAGAAGTATTTTCTCCAGAACTATCTGAGGCAGTCAATGCTGCGAGAGAAGCTGCATATGAGGCTGCAAAGGTAGCAATCGAAGCTGCGACAACAGCTGTAGGTAAATCATCTGAGACAATAGAAGATACAAGCCATAATGAAGAAATTAATATATTTGATGATGAATCAATTAATACTGATGATATAGAAGATAGTGATCAGGTTGAGATTGAGGAAGAAGAGCAGGATTTATTCGAAGATGAAGATAGTGATGAAGCAGAGGAGGATAATAGCGAGAATGCTTCAATTCCTTCTAGCATCAGACGATTCTTTAAAAAATACGAAGAGATGGATAAACTTTACGAGCAAATCGCAGAGTTTTATGTAACTTGTGATAAAGAAGTCAGAAGTAATGATTCAAAGCGTGGTAATCTTATTATTTCGGGTAATAAGAGTGCGGATAAAACAAGCTTGGCTGCTAATATTGTAAAAGGTCTTAATACATTATATCCGGATATGCCAAAGCGTGTAGCAAAAACTACTGGTGAGAGTATTAATCACAAAGGTATTCTTAAAGCACTTCCAAAACTTAAGGGTACAGCATTTATTATAGAAGATGCAGGAATTATTGAGCCTAAGAAAGTTGCAGAAATAGTTGAGATATGTAATCAGGAAACAGATGGTATGATTATTATTCTTGAAGGTTCGGATACAGATATAGATGTATTGTTAAGCGTTAATCCAGAGCTTGTTGATAGATTTAATCATAGAATCGTGATAAAGCAGTATACAGTCAATGAATTAGTGGAGATGGCTAAGAGATACGCTGTTAAGAGACAGTATGCGATTGATGATAGTGCATTGCTTGCATTGTATCTTAAGATTGACAGACTTCATTCACAGAATGATTGTGTAAGCCTTGAACAGATTAAAGAAATAATTGATAGAACTATTGTTAAGGCAGAACGAAGAGTATCCAAGAAGATATTCGGAGGTTTCAAGAAGAAACGTAGTGAGAATGGTGATATGCGACTTCTTATGGAAATTGATTTTAAAGAAAAAGAATAAATGCAATGTACATTGTTATAATAATGTGCAGGACGGAGGAAAATAATGAATACAATTGATACTATGTCGGTAAATGCTATCAGAGTTTTATCTGCTGATGCAATCCAGAAGGCAAACTCAGGACATCCGGGACTTCCACTTGGAGCAGCCCCAATAGGATACGAGCTTTGGGCAAATCATATGAATCATAACCCGGCAGATCCAGAATGGAAGAATAGAGATAGATTTATCCTTTCTGGTGGACATGGATCTATGCTTTTGTATTCTTTACTGCATCTGTTCGGATATGGCAATCTTTCAATAGATGATATATCTAATTTTAGACAGTTGGGTTCACTTACACCAGGACATCCTGAGTATAAGCATACAGTTGGAGTTGAAGCTACTACAGGTCCTCTTGGAGCTGGTATGGCTATGGCAGTTGGTATGGCAGTTGCAGAAGCACATCTTGCTGCAACATTCAACAAAGAAGGATTCCCAATTGTTGACCATTACACATATGTTCTTGGTGGAGATGGATGTATGATGGAAGGAATCTCATCTGAGTGTTTCTCACTTGCAGGAACATTAGGTCTATCAAAATTAATAGTATTCTATGATTCTAATAATATCTCTATTGAGGGAAGTACTGATATAGCATTCACAGAGGATGTTGTAGGAAGATTCAAAGCATTTGGCTTCCAGACAATTGAAGTAAAAGACGGCAATGACCTTGCGGCTATTGGCGCAGCTATTGAAGAGGCGAAAGCTGATAAGAGCAGACCAACTTTAATTAAGGTTAATACAGAGATTGGTTATGGCTGCCCGGCAAAGCAGGGAAAAGCAAGTGCACATGGAGAACCTCTTGGAGCTGACAATGTAATAGCATTAAAAGAGAATATAGGATGGCCTTCAATGGATCCTTTCTACGTTCCACAGGAAGTATATGATAACTACAAAGCAATTGCTGCTAAGAAAGCAGAAGTAGAAGATGAGTGGAATAAATTATTTGAAAAATATTCAAAGAAATATCCTGATATGCGCAAGATGTGGGATGAGTATTATGATGGATATGACTGCACTGAACTTTTTGAATCAAAAGCATATTGGGCAGTTCCAGATAAAGCGGAAGCAACTAGAAGTCTGTCTGGTAAGACATTGAATAAGATTAAGGGAATTATGAAGAATCTGGTAGGTGGTTCTGCTGATTTAGCACCTTCTAATAAGACAAATATGGCAGAAGCAGGTGATTTCTCAAAGAATAATTATGCTGGAAGTAATTTCCATTTTGGCGTAAGAGAGCTTGCTATGACTGCAATTGCTAATGGTATGATGCTGCATGGTGGATTAAGAGCATTCGTTGCAACTTTCTTTGTATTCAGTGATTACGTAAAGCCAATGGCAAGATTATCAGCACTTATGGGAGTTCCTCTTACTTTTGTACTTACACATGACAGCATTGGTGTAGGAGAGGATGGTCCAACACATGAACCTATTGAACAGTTAGCTATGTTTAGATCACTTCCTAACTTTAATGTAATTAGACCATGTGATGCAAGAGAGACAGCAGCAGCATGGCAGATTGCAGCTACTTCGAAGACAACACCGACAGCTTTGGTACTTTCAAGACAGAATCTTCCTCAGATGAGTGGTTCTTCAAAGATGGCACTTAAGGGTGGCTATATTATTGCAGATTCAATTAAAGCAATTCCAGATTTGATTCTTATTGCATCTGGTTCAGAAGTATCACTTGCTGTACAGGCTAAAACTAGACTTGCACAGGAAAAATCACTTGATGTAAGAGTTGTAAGTATGCCATGTATGGAGATATTTGAACAGCAGCCAGAAGAATATAAGAACAAGGTACTTCCTAATGGATGTCGTAAGAGAGTTGCTATTGAAGCATTATCTGATTTTGGCTGGGGAAGATATGTGGGACTTGATGGTGCATATGTATGCATGAAAGGATTTGGAGCAAGTGGTCCTGCATCACAGCTTTTTGAAAAGTTTGGATATACAGTTGACAATGTTGTTGAAACAGCATTATTAATAATGGATTAATATAATATTAATGATCAATATCTTTTTTGTAAAAGGTGCCACGTACAATGGCACCTTTTCCGTATTTATTACGGATGTTATCTAAGGCTTTATCGAGACTGGCTTGTTTTTGAATGTTATTTTGAGGTAAGCTGCTTTGGACGCTGGTATTAGTGATATCCATATCAAAAAGACTAAGTTGAACAGGCTCAGTTTCGGTAGTTAATTTGGTTGTTCTAACACCTATAAGACGTACTGGAGAGCCATTCCACAATTCCTGATAGAGGGAAAGAGAGTGCTGGTATATTGATTCGGTACTGTCGGAGGCTTGTGGTAAGGTTATCTGTCTGGAACAACTGGTGAAATCACTGTACTTAATCTCTACAGTTATTGTATGCGCGCGAAAGTTGTTCTTACGTAAGCGAGAGGCAACACTTTCCGATAATTTGAGAAGCACCGGTTTGGCATCATCTATATTAAGTACATCGGACTCTAAAGTTGTAGAATTACCAACACCTTTGGCTTGTGAATCAATGGGTTCAACAGGAGAATTATCAATTCCGTTAGCATATTCCCAAAGCATACGGCCATGGCTTTTTAAATGTGGTGTAAGAAGTGCAGGATCAGTTAATGCAAGTTGTCCAATTGTATGGATTCCAAGCTTTTTAAGTGTAGCAACACTTGATTTGCCACACATAAGTAAATCTTCAATTGGTAAAGGCCACATCTTTTCCTGAATCTCAGATTCGAATAGAGTATGGCACAAATCAGGTTTTTTGAAATCAGAAGCCATCTTTGCAAGTATTTTAACATTGCTGATACCTATGTTAACTGTAAATCCAAAAGTGTCACGTACCTTATTGCGAATTATATTAGCTGCATCAACAGGACTGGCATACTTGGATACATAATTAGTAAAATCCATAAAACATTCATCAATACTAACCTGTTCAATAATGGGAGAGAAAGTACGCAATAATTCCATAAGTTCATGACTGTTCTTTCTATATAGATTAATGTCAGGAGAATAAACTGAAAGATTGGCGCACTTAAGCAAAGCATTATGTACAGGTTCTCCAGTCTGTATATTGAATGCCTTAGCGGGTACTGATTTAGCAAGTACAATTCCGTGTCGTGTCTTCTGATTACCACCTATAATTGCGGGGATTGTACGAATATCTGTGCTGGTTGCATCCTTGGAAAGCAAATCAACAGCAGTCCAGCTTAAGAAAGCTGAATTTACATCAATATGAAATATAATGCGCATAATTATCCTTTCAGGTATCGTAAATAAAAATAATAGTATATATATAGTATAGTTATAGAGGAATTATATGGCAAGGTTTGATTGATAATTTGATATATAAAGTAAATCAATATATGGAAAAAGAAGAAATTAAAATGTGCTATATATTGTGTAAAAAGTAGAACAATGTCAAAAAATCTGTAAAAACATTTTGACGAATTATTTTGAAATTCACACAAAAACATTAGTAAAAATGGGGCAGAAATGTATGAAAATAAAGTGAAAAACTATGCTTTATGCATTTTTAACTTTACAAATAAGTCTGTAAGTGATAATATAAATATGTTACGAAAATATTACAAAATGTAAAAATTAATTTTGCATTTGGAGGAATTATGTTTCATTTTACTAAATACAGTAAAAAAATTAAATTTACAATAATAAAAGCAACTGCAGTAAGCTGCATCGCATTAATGTTTGCGATACCATTCGTAAGTAAGAATATATCAACTAATAAGAATGGTTATTATACAGTTGTAGTTAATGGAAAAGAATTAGGTGCTGTCAGCTCTATTGAAGAAGCTAAAGAAGCATATAATAATGCCAGAAGGAAAATAAGTCTTGAATCTGATGCCAAGGTGTATATGGATGTAGATTTTAATATCTATCAGGAATCAATTCTTTTAGGTTCCAGGGCGTCTGAGAAAGAAATGGAAGATTGTATATATAACAGTATTGCTGGAAGTATTATTGACACTAATAGTAATAAAGCATATACAATCAGAATTAATGATTTTACTCTTACGCTTGCAAGCAAAGAGGATGTTATCAAGGTGATTGAAGGTACAAAGCAGTCATATGATGAGAATAATGAATTTCAGGTAAAGCTTTCATCAGGTGGTACAGAGGAATATGCTGTTACACTTGTTAAGTCAGCAGTTGATAGTAATGATACGAATATTGTTGCTGCAACATATGGTGACAATGGACAGTATGAAGTCGAAGAATCACAGGGTTCACAGGATGGACTTGCTCAGATAGGCTTCAATAAGAATATTGTTGTAACTGAGAGCGCTGTATCAGATGGTAATATTGTTTCAGTTGAAGAAGCAATTGAAGCCATAACAAAGCAGAAGCAGGAAAAGACAGTTTATACAGTTGTTGCAGGTGACTGCTTAAGCATAGTTGCTAATAAGAATAATCTTTCAATGGCTGAATTATTAGCACTTAATGGTATTACAGAGGATTCAATGATAAGACCTGGAGATCAGTTAGTTGTAACTGTACCAACACCAGAGTTATCAGTTATAGTTACACAGAGAGTAACATATGAAGAAGATTATAATGTAGATATAATATATGTTGATAATGATTCTATGTATAGAGGTACAAGCCGAGTTATTGATGGTGGAACAACAGGACATAGAGTAGTTACTGCAGATGTAAGTTATGTTGATGGTATTGAGAGTTCAAGAACAATAGTATCACAGCAGATTCAGTCAGAATCACAGCCACAGGTTATTGAGGTTGGAACAATCACTCCACCTACTTATATTAAACCGATTTATGGTGGTGTATTTACATCAGGATTTGAATACAGATGGGGAAGTTTCCATTCTGGAATTGACTGGTCAACACCTATTGGAACACCAGTTATGGCAGCGGCATCAGGAACAGTAGTTAGAGCTGGATATTATTCAGATTATGGCTATTGTGTTGATATATCACATGGTAATGGTTATATGACAAGATATGCTCATTGCAGCAGTCTTAATGTATCAGTTGGACAAACAGTTAATCAGTACCAGGTAATTGCATATAGTGGTAACACAGGTTATAGCACAGGTCCACATGTGCATTTTGAAGTTAGAATTAATGGAACAGCCGTTAATCCACTTAATTATGTTAACAAATACTAATTTGTAATCTATGTATTAGTTATATTATTACTGCGTCGCCCTTTTAGCCACTTGACTAGAAGGGCGAAAATATTAATAAAGCATAAGTGAAAGGGAAAGGTTTATGGAAACAATATCTGTTGTTGTATCTTGCTTGAATGAAGAGCAGGCACTCCCGCTATTTTATGAAGAGATGGAAAGAGTTAGAAAAAAAGATTTTATGGACGTAAGATTTGAATATATCTTTGTCGATGATGGCTCAAAAGACAGAACTGTTGATATTATGCGTGAACTTCATAAGAAAGACGATAAAGTAAGATATATATCCTTCTCTAGAAACTTTGGTAAAGAGGCAGCGATGTATGCTGGTTTACAGTCCTCAAAGGGTGATTATGTTACACTTATGGATGTTGACTTGCAGGATCCACCATCAATGCTTAGGAAGATGTATGATGCTATTAAAGAAGAAGGCTATGATCAGGTAGGAACCAGACGTGTTAACAGAGCTGGTGAACCTGTTATACGAAGCTTTTTCGCTAGAGCATTCTATAAGCTTATTAATAAAATCTCAAAAGTAGAGATGGTTGATGGAGCCAGAGATTACAGACTTATGAAGAGACAGGTTGTTGAGGCAATTCTGTCAATTAAAGAATATAATAGATACTCAAAAGGAATCTTTAGCTTTGTTGGTTTTAAGACTAAGTGGATTGAGTATGAGAATGTACAAAGAATTGCAGGAGAAACTAAGTGGTCTTTCTGGAAACTGTTCAAATACGCTATAGAGGGTATTCTGGCATTCTCAACGGTACCATTAGTTATATCTTCATTCATGGGATTGTTATTCTTTGTTATTTCATTCTTAATGATTATTCTTATAATAATTAAAACATTAATAATTGGTGACCCAACAAGTGGCTGGCCATCATTAGTATGCATAATTTTCTTTGTCAGCGGCATACAATTATTCTCAATAGGAGTAATAGGACAGTATCTGGCAAAGACATATTCGGAAGTTAAAAATAGGCCAATATACATTGTCCGCGAAACAACTGTGGAGGAATTAGATGAAAAAAAGTAATAAAAGATTATTGTTAATACATATAGCTATAATTATAGCAGGCGCCGCCTATCTACTCAGCGGTGCCTTTTATAACGCCATCTGGTTTGACGAAAGCTATACGGTAGCCTTATGAGTATTAATATGCCGGATATGCTTCATGCATCTGCACATGATGTTCATCCCCAGATGTATTACATATTATTAAAACTGTTCACATATGTATTCGGTAATAGTATTGTAGTTCTTAGATTATTCTCTGTTCTAGGGGCAGTGCTTTTGGCACTTCTTGGCCTGACGCATATACGCAAGGACTTTGGCGCCAAAACAGGAATCTGGTTTAGTGCACTAGTATATCTCTTGCCATGTACTTACAAGTATTCACAGCAAATCCGCATGTATACGTGGGCGCCACTGCTTGTTATGCTGGCTGCCATCTACGGATATAGATATATTCAGGGTAAGGTCTTAGATGATAAATGTTTTAGCGATAATAAACAAATTGTAAAAAATAGAATTATTTTCTTGATTACAGCAGTTATGGCGGCATACAGCCATTATTATGGACTGGCAGCAGTTGGTCTTATTAACCTTGTTATGTTGTTTGCTTATATAAAGAATAAAAAGAAAATTGGTTCATGGATAGTTAATGCTGTCATAGAATTTGCAGCGTATATACCTGGATTTGTGGTATTTGCAATACAGCTAGGACTTAATGGAGCTGACTGGATTAGAGTAAAATATCCATCGGTACTAATTGACAGCCTTGCTTTTAATTTCATGGGTGCACCGGCTAATACAGTTGATATAAGCTCAGCAACCTACATATTCTCAATAGTAATTGGAGCAGTTTTTTTCTCTATGATGGTGTTGCTTCTGGTACTAAAGATTAAGAGAGAAGATGACAACTGAGAACTGGACGATAATAGGCGCTCTTTTTGTATACTTTGGAGTTATAGCAGCATTTTTATTAATATCAGAATATAGAGAGATATATTACTCAAGGTATTCGATTATTAGCTATGGATTATTAATCTTTGCAATGGCGAAGCTTCTTGGAAGCGTTGACATAAAAAGATATGCTGTAACGGCGGGAAAGTTAGTTCTTGTAGTAATGCTTATTGTAGTATCCACGCTACGTGCTGACCAGCTGATGGCTGAAAACTATTCTTCTAACAATTCAGGAGTGACAGACTATCTTGACTCGAATCTGCAGGATGGGGATATATTTGTGTTTGATGCGGCGAATGCATTTGCAATAACGGTCCAATATCCAGAACATGCGGTATATTTCTATAATATGTATGGATGGGCTGTATGGGAAGGCTATAAGGCATTCGGAGATAAGGTCGTAGTTTCGAAGGCTTTGGATGAATTATCAGACTATCATGGACGAATATGGGTTGTTAATCGTAATAGCGAAGGTGCATGGGGCAAATTGATGAATACGTATAAGGCTAAAGAGATAAAATCAATGAAAATAAAATTAGATTACTATCCATATGAGAATGATTTTGAGCTTATTTTGCTTGAGTTGTAGAAATTATAAAAAAACCTTTACAAATACTCTCGTTGTGTTATACTACTTTGAGTATGATAAACTTACTAGAATTATGAGGTGTAAATTGTATGGAACAATTTATTATTAAAGGTGGAGTTCCTCTTAAAGGAGAGGTGTCTATCGGCGGCGCAAAGAATGCTGCACTTGGTATATTAGCTGCGGCTATTATGACTGATGAGACTGTTACAATTGAGAATGTTCCTAATGTAAGAGACACCCAAGTTTTACTACAGGCTATCGAAGGAATAGGAGCTAAAGTAAAACGAGTGTACAATAACACTATTCAGATAAATGGTTCAGAGATATGCGATGTTAATGTTGACTATGAATATATTAAGAAGATAAGAGCATCTTATTATCTCCTTGGAGCTTTACTTGGAAAGTATAAAAAAGCAGAGGTTGCCCTTCCAGGCGGATGTAATATTGGAAGCAGACCTATTGACCAGCACATTAAGGGATTCAAGGCCCTTGGCGCAACGGTTGATATATCTTATGGAATGATTCAGACTAAGGCAGATGAACTTGTCGGAAGTCACATGTATATGGATGTTGTCTCAGTCGGAGCAACAATTAATATTATGATGGCGGCTGCTCTTGCACAGGGCGATACCATTATTGAAAATGCTGCTAAGGAACCCCACATTGTTGATGTGGCCAATTTCCTTAACTCTATGGGTGCTAATATCAAAGGCGCAGGTACTGATGTTATTAGAATCAAAGGTGTAACTAAGCTTCATGGAACTACTTATTCAATTATTCCTGACCAGATTGAAGCAGGAACATTCATGTTTGCAGCAGCAGCAACACGTGGAGATGTAATTGTTAGAGATGTAATTCCTAAGCATCTTGAATCCTTAACTGCCAAGCTTATTGAGATTGGATGTAAAGTAGAAGAGTATGATGATGCAGTACGCGTTATCGGAAGCGAAGAATTCAAATCAACTAATGTAAAGACATTGCCATATCCAGGATTTCCTACTGATATGCAGCCACAGATGGCTGTTGTACTTGCACTTGCTAAAGGCTCAAGTATGGTAATTGAAAGTATATTCGAGAATAGATTCAAATATGTGGATGAACTTGTAAGAATGGGTGCTAAAATCAAAGTTGAAGGTAATACAGCATATATTGATGGCGTGGAGAAGTTCACAGCTGCACCATTATCTGCACCTGATCTTAGAGCGGGAGCAGCGCTTGTTATTGCAGCGCTTGCAGCAGATGGAATCTCAGAGATTGATGATATTCACTATATTCAGAGAGGCTATGAGGAATTTGAGGTTAAGCTTAGAGGACTTGGAGCTATTATCGAAAAAGTTGATTCTGAGAGAGATGCGCAGAAATTCAAATTAAAAATTGGATAATTATTATTGTAAATGTTTTGAAAGTTGTACGATGCTTATTTGTCGTGCAACTTTTTTTTATATATTTTTAATCAAATAGTTATCAAAACATAATTTGATAATATACGTTAATATGATATAATCTATGTATAAGACGCATTAATTTGGAGGCTGCCATGAAACTAAGAACGAGGCTCAAGATATCATTCTGTATTTTAATAATTATGCCTATAACAATGTGCATGATAACATTCTTGCTGATATCACACTATCAGTCACGTAATATTAATGAGTTATATGGCATTGAAGATGCATCTTCATCAGTAGTTGCTAATATGTATACACCTGTTTCCATTCTTAATAAGATGACTAATAGCGTATATCAAGACATGGTAAAGACTGCAAACAATAATCCACAATTATATGAAGATAAGGAATATATAACTAATCTATCAGAAGCATTAAGTGAGAGAATGTCAACACTGGTAATAAGATGTAATGGTAATATTGCATATTCTAATTCAAAGTTCACCAGCAGACAATTATACAAGCTTCTTCCAGAGTATGATGATGCGGCTAATGATTTGGATTGTGGAACTTATCATGGAGGCGAATACCAGTGTCTTATTAAGCAGATAGATTTTATAGGCAGTAATGGTGATGCATACAGTGTATCAATAATAACATCGCTGCAGTCACTTCTGCCACAGATTAAGATGATTGTTGTAGAAGGCATTATTGCAATGGTACTGATTCTTTTTATGACAAGTGCAATACTTACTATTTGGATTTATAGAGCAATGGTAAGACCATTGGATAGACTGAAGCTTGCAACTAAGAATATCAAAGATGGCAATCTTGATATTGAGATGAAAGTAGAAGGTAATGATGAGATTGCAGAAGTATGTCAGGATTTTGAAGAGATGCGTGTAATTCTTCAAAGATCTGCAGATGAGAGAATGAAAGCGGATGTTGAAGAAAAAGAATTGATTAGAAACATTTCTCATGATTTAAAGACCCCGCTTACAGCAATAAAGGGATATGTAGAAGGCCTTATAGATGGAGTGGCAGATTCGCCAGAAAAGCAAGAAAAATACCTAAAAACAATATATAATAAAGTTAATGATATGGATAAGTTAATTAATGAATTAACGATTTATTCAAGAATTGATACTAACAGAATCCCTTATGTATTCAAGAAGATTAATGTTAAGGATTATATGGAAGACTGTTGTGAGGAAATCCGCATGGACCTTGAGGCTAAAGGCTTTGAATTAGTGTATAATAATAGTTGTCAGGACGATATGTGTGTAACAGCGGATGCTGAGCAGATTAAGAGAGTTATTAATAATATTGTAAGTAATTCTGTGAAGTATATGGCTGATAGAAAGGGTATTATAAGTATAGATGTATCAGATAGTAATGATTATGTGAATATATCTATAGAGGATAATGGAAAGGGCATAAGCCAAGAGGATCTTCCTAATATATTCGACAGATTCTACCGCGCAGATTCTTCAAGAAATTCAAAGCAGGGTGGAAGCGGCATTGGACTTGCGATTGTAAAGAAGATTATAGAAGAGCATGGCGGCTCAATATATGCGGAGAGTGTTGAAGGTGAAGGTACTACAATACATTTTTCATTAAAGAAATATTCAAAGCGCTGCGTTACTGATAATGTGAAAAACCAGGACGGAATGTATGCGGTTAAGGATAAAAAGACGGACAAGAAACTAGAAAAGAAATTAGATAAGAAAGCAGATAAAAAAACTGCGAAGAATAAAAATTAATGTAAATCAAATGGAGGATGGCATATGAGCAGAATACTTATTATTGAAGACGAGGAAAGCATTGCAGAATTAGAGAAGGATTATCTTGAGTTGAGTGATTTTGAAGTACAGATTGAAAAGGATGGAGAGGCTGGTTTGAAGACAGCGTTGGAGCAGAACTTTGATATGATGATTCTGGATCTTATGCTTCCAAAGGTTGACGGATTTGAAATCTGTAAGAAGGTTAGAGCGGTGAAGAATACACCAATTATAATGGTTTCGGCGAAGAGAGAGGATATAGATAAGATTAGAGGCTTGGGCCTTGGTGCGGATGATTATATGACTAAGCCATTCAGCCCTAGTGAGCTTGTTGCAAGGGTTAAGGCACATCTTTCAAGATATGAGCGTCTTGTGAGCAGCAATAAACCAAGTAATGATATTATTGAGATTCGTGGAATCAAAATTGACAAGACTGCAAGAAGAGTCTATGTTAACGGCGAAGAAAAAGCATTCACTACTAAGGAGTTTGATTTATTAACATTCCTTGCAGAGAATCCTAACAGAGTGTATACAAAGGATGAGCTTTTTAAGGAAATCTGGGATATGGAATCAATCGGTGATATTGCAACAGTTACCGTTCATATTAAAAAAATCAGAGAAAAGATTGAGTTTGATACATCGAAGCCACAGTACATTGAGACCATCTGGGGCGTCGGATATCGTTTCAAGATGTAATTTATTACTATATTTTTAGGAGGCGCAATGGCTGCTCAGTTAGATATTATATATGAAGATAAAGAGATGATTGTGTGTAATAAACCGGCTGGTGTTCTTGCGCAGAGTGACCGAAGCTTTGCTGTTGATATGGTTAGCTCGCTTATGGCATACAGAAAGCAAAAAGGTGAAGATACTTATATTGGAGTAATTAACAGGCTGGACAGGAATGTAAGCGGTTTGATGGTATTTGCAAAATCAAGCAAAAGTGCAGGGAAACTTAATAAATTAATGCAAGCACAAACATTTAATAAAAATTATTATGCACTTGTGCCAGGAAAGCTTGAAGAAGAAGCTGGGATGTATGAGGATTATCTTATTAAGAATGGAAAGACGAATATGTCGACTGTATGTAAGAGCAGTGATAATGGAGCAAAACAGGCTAGGCTTGAGTACGAGGTTGTAGAGTACAGAGAGAAAGAGAATGTATCTCTTGTAAGAATTAAGCTATTGACAGGTCGACATCATCAGATTCGTGTGCAGTTCGCAAGCAGAGGACATGCACTGATTGGAGATACCAAATACGGCACCTCAGAAGGAGCTTCAAGAATTATGCTTGAGGCGTATTCTCTTGATATAGAAGGAAAACATCTTGAAATTCCTTGCGGGATATGAACATAAGCTTATAATAGAACTGTGAACAGTAATGCATAGAACTAATACTTATGGCAAATAATAACACAGATATATGCTAAAGATTGCAGCAGCGACAATTGTTGTTACTATAGCAACTATTATTATGTCGGTGATTGTTGGATGGCTTCTATATAATATAGTAATGGAAATAAGAGAATTTATAGTTCGATACGATTACTATGAGGAGATAATATGCAATGAAGTCTGCAAACTCTGTAAAAATGTTGATGAGTACCTGGGGATAGGAAGCGGAACCTCATATGAGTATATATGCAAAGGGATGAAGGGGCTTTGGTCTATATAATAATGGGAAGATATGTTAATGCATCGGTACTTGTTACAATATATGTGATAACGTATATAATAAGAGAGTTTATGGAAACAAAACTAATGGGCGATAAATTAGGGATTAGTCCACTGACAATGTTGATTGTGATATACATTGGACTGGTATTCCATGGGCTATGGGGGTTCATATTGGGACCGATATCATACTGCATTATTAAAGAATTAATAGTTTACCTTATTTACAATGAACGCTGAACGTGGTAAACTAACCAAAGATTAAGACGATTTCATATATAAGGAGATACAAAGATGGCAGACGATAAGAAATTAGTAGAAGCGATTACTTCCATGGATGTGGATTTTGCCCAATGGTATACAGATGTTGTTAAAAAGGCAGAACTTATGGATTACTCAAGTGTTAAGGGATGTATGATCTTCAAACCAGCAGGTTATGCAATCTGGGAGAATATACAGCATGAATTAGATAGAAGATTCAAAGAGACAGGTGTACAGAATGTATATATGCCAATGTTTATTCCTGAGAGTCTTCTTGAAAGAGAAAAGGACCATGTTGAAGGATTTGCACCAGAGGTAGCATGGGTTACTCAGGGCGGACTAGCTCCTCTTCAGGAAAAACTTTGCGTAAGACCTACATCAGAGACATTATTCTGTGATTTCTATAAAAATGACGTTCATTCATACAGAGATCTTCCGAAAGTATATAATCAGTGGTGTTCAGTTGTACGTTGGGAGAAAGAGACACGTCCATTCCTTCGTTCAAGAGAATTCTTATGGCAGGAAGGACACACAGCACATGCTACAGCACAGGAAGCAGAAGAAAGAACACAGCAGATGCTTAACTTGTATGCTACATTCTGTGAAGAAGTATTGGCAATGCCAGTTATTAAGGGACGTAAGACGGATAAAGAGAAGTTCGCAGGTGCTGAAGCTACATATACAATTGAAGCACTTATGCATGATGGTAAAGCATTACAGTCTGGTACGAGCCATAACTTTGGTGACGGGTTCGCGAAAGCATTTGGCATTCAGTTCACAGATAAGGATAATACACTTAAGTATGTTCATCAGACTTCATGGGGTATGACGACAAGACTTATTGGCGCCATAATCATGGTTCATGGCGATGACAGCGGACTTGTTCTTCCACCAAGAATTGCACCAATTCAGGTTGATATTGTACCAATTATGCAGAAGAAGGAAGGCGTTCTTGACAAAGCTTATGAAGTTAAAGCGATGCTTTCAGATTATAGAGTTAAGGTTGATGATAGTGACAAGAATCCTGGATGGAAGTTTGCTGAGCAGGAGATGAGAGGAATTCCAATCCGTATTGAGATGGGACCTAGAGATATTGAAGCTAATCAGGCAATTATTGTAAGAAGGGATACTAGAGAAAAACTTACAGTATATATAGATGAGTTACAGACAAAAGTTGGCGAGATTCTTGTGACAATGCAGACAGATATGTTAGAGCGTGCAAGACATCACAGAGATACACATACATCAGTTGCTACAAATTACGAAGAATTCAAGGAAATTGTAGCTAATAAACCAGGATTTGTTAAGGCGATGTGGTGTGGTGACCAGGCTTGTGAAGACAAGATTAAAGAAGATACAACTGCAACATCAAGATGTATGCCATTTGATCAGGAACAGATATCAGATGTATGCGTATGTTGTGGAAAACCAGCCAAGAAGCTTGTATATTGGGGTAAGGCATACTAGATATGAATAATTCTGTTATAGATAATAATTTAATAATAGAACTTCCAGACGACGTAGATTTCATTATCAGCACTCTTTGCAGTGCTGGTTTTGAGGCCTACGCCGTTGGTGGTTGTGTGAGAGATTCGTTGCTTGGAAGAGTTCCGGACGACTGGGACATAACAACTTCAGCAAAACCAGAACAGGTCAAAGCCTTGTTCAAGAGAACGATTGATACAGGAATCAAGCATGGCACAGTTACAATTATGATAGACCGTAATGGATATGAGGTTACGACGTATCGAATTGATGGTGAGTATGAAGACGGAAGACATCCCAACTCAATTGAGTTCGCAACGGAGCTTATTGAAGACTTGAAGAGACGTGATTTTACGATAAATGCTATGGCCTACAACAGGTCTTGTGGACTTATTGATGAATTTGATGGAATTAATGATTTGCAGAAAGGCATTATAAGGTGTGTAGGTGATGCTACCCAGAGATTCACAGAGGATGCGCTTAGAATGATGCGAGCAATAAGATTCTCAGCACAGTTAGGATTTAGCATAGAGGCATCAACATATGAAGGAATCTGCAAGCTTGCTGGTAATATAATCAAAGTCAGCAAAGAAAGAATACATGTAGAATTGAATAAGACATTAATGTCTAATAATCCTGATTATGTAGAACTGCTATGTAAGACAGGGCTTACGAAAGAGATACTTCCTATTATAGACAGAATCTTGTCAGACAAAAGACATCCTATTATTATGCAACGTCTGAAGGAGAACGACAAGGTTTTAGTGCTTAGATATGCGGCATTATTCTCGGAGACAGATTATAAGGAAGCAGAGCAGACGCTTCACTCACTTAAGCTTGATAATTACACAATTAATACAGTTACGCATCTTGTGCGCTGTTGGAAGAAGAATTATGAAGAGAGTGAGCCTGCAATACGAGAAGCCATTCATAATGAAGGAAGGGATATATTCCCATTAATTCTGCAATTTCAGGCAAGTAATATATCCGCTAAGGAAAAGACAACTGGAATTAATATGTCTGCTCCAAAGAATCACAATCAGATTATACGTAAGATGTTCGCTGATATTATTGCAAGAGGTGATGCCATATCGATTAAGGACCTGGATATTAACGGCCAGGATTTAATGGAATATGGATTCACTGGCCCTCGAATTGGTCAAACACTCAATGAACTTCTAAAGGTCGTCATGGAGAATCCAAAACTTAATGAAAAAGAAACCCTTATAGCATTGATAGAGCATGAGGGATAATAGGTAGTAATATGAAAAATGCTGTATTGCCGGGAGGTCGCAAGAACCTTCGGGTGATACAGCATTTTGTAATAAAAGGGGTCTGGGCAGCATAATATAAAAAAGAACAGCTGCAAAAACGAGGGAAATAGACGTCTTAATATATAATGCAGCGGGGAGGTTTGCCGTGAATGAAAAATCGTTGGGGATTTTGGAACAGTATGATTTTAAAGTCAGTATGACAAAAAGAGGAAGAGGTGCCTATATTCTTTACACTGACAAAGGTGTAAAGCTTCTATATAGATGTGAAAAGTCAAATAAGCGCTATGAAAGTGAAAATAGGCTTACAAATGTACTTTATAATTTGGGCTATTGCAATGTTGATACATATTATGGTAATAATAATGGCGATTACATATCGGAGGATGATACGGGAAGATATTATGTGAAAAACTGGTTTGATGGCATCGAGTGTGATGTTACATCGTACAATGATGTCTGCGAGACAGTATCTGAACTTGCAATATTGCATGGTTACATGAATAAAGCTGGCAAGGAGTTGCGTGCAAGAGAAGCTGTAGAAATAAGAGCTGCAGAGATAGGTGAAGAAAGTACGGAAGTAAGTCTTGAAGAAATTAATCGTGAGAATACGTATCTTCCTAACATATATGCGAGGCGCAATAAGGAATTGAAGATGATTAAGAATTATATTCAGAATAAAAATAAGAAGAATGAATTTGAGCTTATAGCGGTAAAAGTGTCAGGGATGTTCTGTGATGAGGCATATGAGACAACTGAAAGGATGAACGAATCATGTTATGAGGAGGAATATGATGAAGCAATTAAGAATAATGTTCTTTGCCATGGCAGCTACAGTTATCATAATGTGTTATGCACTGATACAGGTATTGCGGTTACTAATTTTGATAGGTTTAAAGCTGACTGTCAGATTTACGACTTGTATCAGTTCATGCGCAAGATTCTTGAAAAAAATGACTGGGATATGGCCCTCGGATACAAAATGATAGAGGAATATGATAAAAACAAAACATTGACTGACAAAGAACTACAGATTCTTGGGATAATGTTCTCATATCCGGAAAAGTTCTGGAAGATAGTAAACTATTATTTTAACTCTAATAAAGCATGGATTCCTGCTAAAAGCATTGAAAAGCTGCAAAAATGTATTGCACAACAAGAAAAAAGACGCCGCTTTGTAGATTCTATGATTAATTAATATAATAAAAATATATCTTGACATATGGATAACAATGACTTATTGTTTTATATGGAGTGTAAATTAAATAATAGAGGGCAAAGTTGTGGAAACGCAGTGACGCAAAGCTATAAGCCGCAAAAGACAATCAGTGAATTACTTAGGGGTAAAAGTAATTATATAAGTTCTGATATATCAAGGTAGTTAAGTTGCAATTATGAGTATATATATGCAGAGATGCATATGTATTCTTGTAGTTGCTTTTTTTTTTTTTTTTTTTATGAAAGAAATGAGGTAGAGGAAAATGAAGAATAAGAAAAAAACAGTAATACTACTGATTATAATAGTAGTTTTACTAATAGCAGTAATATCAGTATTTGTGATAGTTAACCGTAACAATAATGTCAGCATAGCTGATTCGAAAGAAAAACAAACAGAAATTACAACGATGAAAGAGAGCCCTTCTCAAAAATCAGCGAAGGAAGTAACTGTGGAATTAAGTAGTGAAGAAACCATTAAGGAGAATGAGAGTTCTACACAAGCATTAGCTGAGACTTCGTCAAGCGAAGTCTCAACTCAGGGAAGTGATGCTGAAGGTGTAACACAAGCTGCAACAACACCGAATATCATATCGCAGCAAAATCCTGTTGAGAATCAGAATAGTGATGCAAATCCAACACCAGAACCACAGTCAGAACCTCAGCCAGAACAAAGTGGTAATGAAAATCAGGGAAGAGTGGAACTTACTGAACTAAAGAAAGATATAGAAAAAATCTTAAAG
>CAZPHI010000005.1:0-14606 GCA_964586425.1 uncultured Lachnospiraceae bacterium
TAATGTGAATATTAATCTATAAGAAAACTAATAATAAAGCATAAAAAGGGGTGAATATATGTTATCGAAACAGTTAGATGTTAACGTGGATAAGATAAAAAATAGTCTTAGAGTCGATAAGAACTTTGATATTATATATCGTACAATTGATTTGAAAAAACGTAAAGCAGCATTCTTCTTTATAGATGGATTTGTTAAGGATGACATTATGGAGAAAGTGATTGAGTTTTTATATTCGTTAGATGATACCGCATTTGAAACTGTGCATAAACTAATGAAATCAGGAATACCATATGTAGAAGCTGATATCTGCGATAGTTATGAACAGATAACAACACAGGTTTTATCCGGCGTAGTAGTGCTGGTTGCAGACGGATTAAATCAGGCAATTATGATAGATTGTAGAACTTATCCATCTAGAAGTGTTGAGGAACCGTGGAAAGACAGGGTGCTTAGGGGCTCAAGAGATGGTTTTGTTGAAACTGTGATTAGTAATATGGCTTTGATTAGAAGAAGAATTCGTGATCCACAGCTTTCGTTTGAGCCTTATACTATTGGTGAACGCTCAAAAACAGACGTAATATTAACTTATATTGCAGATGTAGCAGATGAAAAACTAGTACAAAAGATAAGAGACAAATTGAATAATATAAAAGTATCATCACTTACTATGAATATCCAAAGTCTTGCTGAATGCTTGCTGGGACGGAATATAATAAGCCCACTGCCAAAATACAAATATTCAGAGAGACCAGATACCGCTGCAGCTTCGTTATATAGTGGTAATATTATTCTGATTGTCGATAATTCACCAGCTGTAATGATTCTTCCGACAAGTATATTCGATGTTGAAGAGGAAGCGGATGATTATTATTTTCCACCCGTGGTTGGAACGTATCTTAGACTTTCTAGAACAGTGATAACTATAACAGCGATGTTCTTGACGCCTGTATGGTTTTTGCTAATGAATTATCCGGATATGATTCCTTCGTGGTTGTCATTTATTACAATTAGCGATGAAATAACAGTTCCAATATTGCTGCAGCTAATTTTGCTTGAATTTGCAATCGATGGATTAAGATTAGCGGCTGTCAATACACCCAATATGCTTTCGACACCACTTAGTGTAATTGCTGGTATTGTAGTTGGTGAATATGCAGTAAGCAGTGGATGGTTCAATAGTGAAAGCCTGTTATACACAGCAGTAATCACCCTTGCAACATATAGTCAGCCTAGTTTTGAGATGGGATATGCAATCAAATTCTTTAGATTATTCAATCTATTGTTAACAGCAATAGCTGGAATATGGGGATTTGTCATTGCAACAATAGGTGGACTTTTGTGTATTATATATAATAAAACGGTATCTGGTAGATGTTTTTTATACCCGCTAATTCCTTTCGATGGCCGCATGCTTATTCGAAAGCTTATTAGACTTGATATCAAGAAAGTATAACAAAGGTAATTTCTAGAATATATTGGAATATTTACAATTAATCCTATCGACAAAGTAGGAATAGTATAATATAATTCATATCAAGTTAGTAGTAAATAAAAATACGGAGGAAGTGTGATAGATAAGAGCAATCTTTATCAATATCATGCGACAAATACTATGGAAAATAATTATAAGTTTGAGACACTTCAATTACATGTAGGACAGGAGAATCCTGATCCAGTTACAGATGCAAGAGCAGTACCTATCTATCAGACATCTTCATATGTATTTAGAAATTGTGAGCATGCAGCAGCAAGATTTGGACTTAGTGATGCTGGTAATATATACGGAAGACTTACTAATCCAACAGAAGATGTATTTGAACAAAGAATAGCGGCGCTTGAAGGCGGAGTTGCAGCACTTGCAGTAGCATCAGGTGCAGCTGCGATTGCATATACATTCGAAAACCTTGCTCAGAATGGTGATTCAATAGTTGCTTTTGATAATATATATGGTGGAACGTATAATTTTCTAGCACATACATTTACTCAGTTTGGAGTTAATACAACATTTGTTAAGCCATCTGATTATGAAGGCTTAGAAGCAGCTATTAAGGATAACACTAAAGCAGTATTCATTGAGACACTTGGTAATCCTAACTCGGAAGTAACTGATATAAGAAAAGTGGCAGAGATTGCACATAAGCATAATATTCCGCTTGTTGTTGACAATACATTCGCAACACCTTATCTGGTCAGACCAATTGAATATGGTGCTGATATCGTTGTACATTCTGCTACAAAATTCATTGGTGGACATGGAACTACAATTGGTGGTGTAATTGTTGACAGTGGCAACTTTGACTGGGAGGCATCTAACAAATTCGCATCACTTACAGAGCCTAATCCAAGTTATCATGGAATTAGTTTTACAAAGGCAGTGGGAAGAGCAGCATTTGTAACGAAGATTAGAGCGATTCTCTTAAGAGATACAGGTGCAACAATATCACCAATTCATTCGTTTATATTCCTTCAGGGACTTGAAACACTTTCGCTTAGAGTTGAAAGACATGTAACTAATGCATTAAAGGTAGTAGATTATCTATCAAAACATCCACAGGTTGATAAAGTTAATCATCCTTCAGTAAGTACTGATGAGGAGCAACAAAGACTTTATAAGGAGTATTTTCCTAATGGTGGTGGTTCAATATTCACATTCGAAGTAAAGGGAAGTGAAGATGATGCTAAAGCATTTATCGATAATCTGAAATTATTCTCATTACTTGCTAATGTTGCGGATGTTAAGTCGTTAGTTATTCATCCAGCCTCAACTACACATTCTCAGCTTAGCAAAGATGAGTTGCTAGAGCAAGGAATTAAGCCTAATACGATTAGACTTTCAATTGGTATTGAACATATTGATGATATTATTGCTGATCTTGACAGAGGATTTGCTGCAATAAAATAGTGGAATTTTTGGATGTTATGTGTTATAAATATATGTATTAATGCAGTTGACGTGAGAGTTAACGATTGGAGATAATATGGAACGCATAGCAGAAAAATTAACAGATTTGATAGGTAATACTCCATTATTGGAATTGAATAATTATGAGAAGAGTCATCAGCTTGAGGCTTCTATTGTGGCAAAACTTGAGTATTTCAATCCACTCGGAAGCGCGAAGGACAGAGTTGCATATAGAATGATAGAGGATGCACTTAATTCAGGAATTATTAACAAAGACACAGTAATTATAGAACCAACAAGCGGTAATACGGGTATCGGACTCGCTTTCGTTGCAGCTACATACGGAATGCATCTTATTCTTACAATGCCAGATACAATGAGCATTGAAAGAATTAAGATTGTTAAAGCACTAGGCGCAGAGGTTGTGTTATCAGAAGGTGCCAAAGGAATGCAGGGTGCAATTGACATGGCTTTATCTTTAAAAGAAAAGTATGGCAATGCATATATTCCACAGCAGTTTGAGAACAAATCAAATTCTGCAGCACATTATTCGACTACAGCTCCTGAGATATGGAAGGATACAGACGGCAATATTGATATATTTGTTGCGGGTGTAGGTACAGGCGGTACAATTACGGGCGTTGGTAAGTATTTGAAGGAAAAGAATAAGGATATTAAGATTGTTGCGGTTGAACCGGATACTTCGGCAGTAATTTCTGGCGGTAAGGCAGGAGCACATAAGTTACAGGGGATTGGTGCAGGATTTATACCTGGCGTTCTAGATGTTAATATATTGGATGAAGTTATACCTGTAAGTGGTGAAGATGCATATAATGCAGCAAGAGAAGTTGCTAAGTTAGAAGGCGTATTTGTAGGTATATCAGCGGGTGCTGCACTTTATGCGGCGACAATACTTGCACAAAGACCGGAGAACAAAGGAAAGCGAATCGTTGTACTATTTACTGATACTGGAGAACGCTACCTTTCAACAGACCTTTTCTAGACAATATGTGGTAATATTAAGCAATATAATTATAGTGATTATGGAGATTATTTTATGGCAAATACAGATGCAAAAGCAATAATTACAGCAGCTGTCGAGAAGATGGCTGATGTATATAAGAATGAAAAATTATTCGCAACCAAAGAAGGGTTACATCTTCCAAACAGAGATGAAATCATTAACATTATTAATGATTTAAGAAGAATTATTTTTCCCGGATACTTTGGAGATGAGAATATAGCAACAACGGTTCCTGATTACTTTATAGGTGATAGTCTATCTAATATATATGAAAGACTTAAGAAACAAGTAGAATCCGCACTTATATATCAGGAAGGCTGCTGTAAGAAAAGAGAAGAAGTTCAGGAAAAGGCTATGAGAATTTGTGGCGATTTTATTGAACAGATTCCTAATATACAGACTATGTTATTAAAAGATGTTGCAGCTGGCTTTGATGGAGACCCGGCAGCTAAGAGTAAGGAAGAGATTATCTTCTCATACCCTGGTTTATTTGCAATATATGTATATAGAATAGCACATGTACTATATGTGGAGAATGTACCATTTATTCCTAGAATTATGACAGAGTACGCCCATAGTCAGACCGGTATTGATATTAACTCTGGTGCAACAATTGGAGAATACTTCTTTATCGATCATGGTACTGGTGTCGTAATTGGTGAGACAACTACAATTGGTAATAATGTCAAATTATATCAGGGTGTTACACTTGGTGCGCTTTCAACGAGAAGCGGACAGCAGTTGTCAGGAGTTAAGAGACATCCTACAATTGGCAATAATGTAACTATATACTCAGGTGCATCAATTCTTGGCGGTGAAACAGTGATAGGTGAAGATTCAGTTATTGGTGGTAATGCATTCATCACATCATCGGTACCACCGTGTACTAAGGTTAGTGTTAAGACTCCTGAATTATCATTCAAGGGTCCTAAGAATGCTACATCAGGTCAGTTATTTGAATAATTAATAATGCATAATGAAAAATGCTGTTATACATATGTCAGTTTTGTAAAGGACATAATGTATAGCAGCATTTTAAGTTGATATTATATAGATTTTATATAGATATTGAATTAAACGTCATATTTTTTGAGGAGACCAATTCCAAGTGGATATGGACCTGTATGAACAGCAATGGTTGCACCAATCTGGAACATTGGAAGTTCAGTAATATGTGAATATTCACTTAACGATTTGAGAAGCATATCTTTAAAAACTAAAGCTTCATCATAATCATATCCGTATCCAATAGTTATGGTGTAATCGTCAGGTTTCTCATTATTTGATTCAAAGTAATCACGAATCTGGTGGAGAAGCTTTTCTAATGACTTCTTACGTCCACGAGTAATACCATTAGAGAAAATCTCTCCTTCTTTAAGAATAATCATTGGTTTGATGCCTAAAGTAGAAGCGGCAAGGCCTGCAAGTTTGCCGATACGACCACCATGCTTTAGATAATCGATACTACCAACTGTGAAAAGAATTCGACCAGAAGACTTGATTCGCTCCAAATTAGCAATAGTATCCTCATAAGAGAGGCCATTCTGCTGCATTCTTACAGCTTCAAGAACATATAATCCCTGAAGAACAGTATCGACTGTTGAATCAATAACAGTAATCTTAGCGTCTGGATAGGTTTCTTTGACAATATCAGCAGCATTGGTTGCTGAGTTATATGAACCACTGAATTTGATTGTTATACATATGCAGATGATTGGTGTACCATTTTGTGCATATGGCATAAATGCGTCAACATAATCCTGAATTGATGGAAGAGATGACTTAGGGAATACTTTTGGTTCGTCAACCATTCTCTGATAAAAATCACGGATGCCGATTTGCTCTATCTCTTTATAATAATTCTGCTCATCAAATGAAACATAGAAAGGTACTACTTTAATATTATTCTTCTCAACTACTGATGACTCTAAATCACATGAACCATCAGATATAATCTGGTATTGCACTATAAAATCCTCTTTTCAGTTTGCTTTTTCTATTATACGTGGTTTTGAAAACTACATTAACTAGATTATAGCACAGACATATTGAATATAAAAGCTATTTTGCAAAAAATTAGAAAAAGTTTATATATTTGCGTGATGTTAGCTAATAATTTGCGTAGAAATGTTGAATAAATAACAGCATTTGACCGCAAACTAATGATGATAATAATAAAAAATAAAGTGAGGTATTTGATAATGGAACATACTATAAAAGAAGTGCGTGCAAGAGAAGTGCTTGATTCAAGGGGAAATCCAACTGTTGAGGCAGAGGTAGTGCTGATGGATGGATGCAGAGGTGTGAGTATGGTGCCTAGTGGTGCATCGACAGGAATGTATGAAGCTTGTGAATTAAGAGATAATGACGAAAAGAGATATGGAGGTAAAGGCGTTCTCAAAGCTGTAGCTAATGTGAATAATGAGATTAATACAGCCCTAATCAATATTCCATTCAAACATATAGGTGAAGTTGATGCCGTGATGATAGGACTTGATGGAACGACTAATAAGAGCAGGCTAGGGGCTAATGCTATATTGGCTGTATCATTTGCTTGTGCCAAAGCAATGGCTCTCTGCGAGAATAAGCCGCTATATAGATATCTCCATGATTATGCATTCGAGGTGTATGGATTTAAAGAAGATTACTGTATTCCTGTACCTATGATGAATGTCCTTAATGGTGGCGCACATACCACCTCTGATGTGGATTTTCAGGAATTTATGATTATGCCTGCAGGAGCAAAAGATATTGCTCAGGGAATTCAGTGGTGTGTAGAAATCTATCATAATCTAAAGAAGATACTTATTGAAAAGCAGCTGCCAACAGGCGTGGGTGATGAAGGCGGTTTTGCACCTAATCTTGCAGGAGCTATCAATGTGTTTGAAATTCTTAATGAAGCTGTAGAAAAAACAGGATTAAAATTAGGTGAAGATATTGTGTATACAATGGATGCTGCAGCAAGCGAATTATTCAATGATGAAACCGGTATGTATATATTCAAGGGAGAAAGCAATATCCTTGGGGTTAATGTTGTCAGGACCGGAAAAGAGCTGATAGAATATTACAGAATGCTTACTAATCGTTTTCCAATTGCCTCAATCGAAGATGGACTTAATGAGAATGACTGGGATGGATGGAGAAAGTTGACGTTGGAATTAGGCAAGAATATTCAGCTTGTTGGAGATGATTTGTTCGTTACTAATCAACAGAAATTATGTGAGGGTATTGAAAAAGGTTGTGCTAACGCTATACTTATAAAACCAAATCAAATTGGCTCGGTGAGTGAAACAGTTACTACAATTATTGAGGCGAAGAATAATGGCTATAATTGTGTTATGTCACATCGTTCAGGAGAAACTGGTGATACGTTCATTGCTGATTTTGCTGTAGGACTTGGAATTAATCAGATAAAGACTGGTGCGCCATGCAGAAGTGAAAGAGTTGAAAAGTATAATAGATTACTGAAAATCTGGTCAGAACTTAATGCAATGGAGAAAATGAATAGACAATAGGGTTGAAAAGCTTATCATTTATATGCTATTATATCTATATGAATTAGGGGTGGTTTAATGCCACCCCTATAATAATGAATTTATAATGAATGTTATTAAGAAAGGATGGATATAAGAGTATGAAGATTTCAACAAAAGGAAGATATGCACTTCGTATCATGCTAGACCTTGCAATTAATGATAATGGCGCTTATATATCAGTGAAGGAGATTGCAAAAAGACAGGAAATATCAGAAAAGTATATGGAGCAGATTATCTCGATATTAACAAGAGCAGGCTATGTTATTAGCGTTCGTGGAGCTCGGGGAGGATATAAGCTTTCTAAAAAACCAGAAGAATATACAGTTGGAATGATTCTTAGGTTGACAGAAGGTAGTCTTGCACCAATTGCTTGTCTTGATAGAGATATAAGCGATTGTGACAGAACATCAATATGTCCGACACTTCCTTTATGGAAGGAATTATATGAAGCTATTAATAATGTTGTGGATCATAAGACACTTGCTGATCTGGTTGAAGATAATAATAGAATTACAAGTGGTTTTGAGATGGGCAATATCTAAAAGCATATATGATTTAATAGTGAATTGAATATGCATGGAGGCATACATATGATAACAAAAAAATACGAAAAAACTGTAGGAGAATTGTCTCATTTCTTATGGCGTTGATTTTTACAATGGGCCTTTTACAGGGATTTACCTGCAAAGAAGTTCATGCAGAACAGATATACGGAAGACTTATAACAGTAGGTGGTAAAACAGTTACTGATGAGATGACACTTGATGATGTTATTGAACTTTTTGGTGAACCTAAAGTTATGACACCATCGATGTTTGGAGGCAATGCTTGTACATTCTATGGTGATGGTTATAGTGATTATCTATATATTGAAACATACGAGGATAATACAATTGCCAGTTATGGAAGTATTAGTGAAGGTTTTTAGACCAATGGCCTAAGCTATGGTGATGAGCCGGATAGTTATGTAAGAATGGGATATGAGGTTGTTGATAAGAATGGCAAAATATACGGTGTAATTAGATATAATAATGTTGATAGATGTGATATCTCATTATTCATGTCTAATATGAGAGAGAATAATAGAACACTTTGCATGCATAGTGTTGAGATGTGGAATGCAATATCATATCTTTATGGCTATGATACACCGACTTCTTTTGATGAAAAGATATTCAATATTAACGAGCAGCTAGCAGAGAATTACAGTGATCTTTATCATTACTGTGCTAATATCTCCAAATCGGAGGCATATCAGAATATTGCTGGAGGAGTATCTTCATTTTTTCCAGAATATTCTTATCCAAATCCATTAAAGTTTGGCGCATATGCAACTAATTATATGTGTACTACAGGATATGTACCAACATTTATCGTTAGACCATATGCACCTTCAGAGGGACGTAATGAAAGTTTATCATATTTTGCTTGTGGATTTGTTAATCCATCAATGTTTGAAGAGGTAAAGTACGTTCCTTATACTGATGAGGAGAATACATTATTGAAGAAGGTTCGTGATACTTATGTAGCTAGTGTTAGTACATATAATCAAGCTACTTCGTATTATGATATAGAACCTCAGTATAATGTACTTCCATTAACGGCAGGAATGCTTAATGAGAATATAGCAATCGGTGCTGTCGGTTATCTTAATGCGATTCGTGTAGGAGCAGGACTTAATCCACTAACATATTCAAGAACCTTATCAGAAGCAGCCCAGTGTAAATCGACATTAACTGTGTATATGAGTGCTAATGGAATCTCGAACCCTAATCCTCATTATCCAGCAAAACCTGAAGGCGTTGATGATGATTTATACCAGAAGTCGAAGCTTGGTAGTGGTGAGAACTTATTCATGTGTGGTATCTTGAATACTGATATCATCGGAAGTCTTACATATGCATTAGACGATTCATATGGTAGTGGACAGTTATATTCTAGAGGACATAGATATAATCTGCTTGATCCAAGCTGGACCGAGATTGGTGTTGGTAATACAGTACAGCAGGGCGTTCATAAGATGACGGGTAACCAGAGCTCGAATGTTGAAGTCGTTGGCTGGCCAAGTAAGGGTATTATGCCATCAGAGAGTGGAATCACTAAGGATACAATGTTCACATGCCAATTCTATAACGGATACAGTTCAACGGATAATACAGAGATAACTATTCGTTGTCTTAATACAGATACAGAATGGAATATTGCGAAAGCAACACTTACCAAAGATCAGGATTTCAATTCATCAGGAAGCCTTATAAGTTATAAGGATTCAACGATGTCATTTGGAATTGGTAATGTATATACCATAACATTCGACCACCTCGTAGACCGCGACGGTAATGAGGTATCTTATTCTTACAGAAGTATATATACTAATGCCTATGTTGCAACATCGGAGGATTCATCTCCTGAATCAATCACACTTAGTGAGAATGCTATAACAGTAGAGTTAGGAAAGACTCATAAGGTAAATGCTGTTATAACTCCAGACACAGCAAAGAATATGCGAGTTTTGTGGAGTAGTGACAATACAGATGTAGCAACTGTCAATGAGAATGGTGTTATTACAGCAGTATCTAAGGGCGTTGCGCATATAACTGCTAGAACAGAAGCTAATAATCTTACAGCTACGTGTACGGTTAATATAATTGATAAAATTCCAACCAAGGAAGAACTAACAGAGAACTTTGTTAAGAGAATGTATACAGTTGTGCTTGGAAGAGATGCCGAAACAGAAGGTCTTACAGTATGGACTAATGCATTGCTTAATAAGCAGGTAACAGGAGCGCAGGTTGCTGAATTATTCATTGGTGGAGATGAGTTTACAAGTAAGAATACTACAGATGCAGATTATATTGATATTGTATATAAGACAATGATGGACCGTGAATCAGAGGATAAAGGTAAAGTAACCTGGATGACTGTATTAGGAGATGGTATGTCTAGAACATTCGTATTAAGCCAGTTTGTAAGCTCTGCAGAATTCACAGACATATGTAACCGATACGGAATAGACAAGGGAAGCGTTGCGTCAACTGAATCAAGAGATAAGAATTATAATGTTACCTGCTTTGTTAACAGATGTTACAGATATATTCTTGAGAGAAAAGGTGAGGCAGATGGCCTTAATACCTGGACAGATGTAATTCTTACTAAAAAAGCCACAGTTAAAGAGATTGCTCATCTATTCTTGTTCTCAGATGAAGAGAATGCAAAAGGACTATCATCAACAGAATACACATATATACTTTACCGTGCATTCATGGGAAGAGAACCAGAAAACGAAGAGGTAGTTACAATGTGGTCCGAACATATCGAGACAGAATCACTTGAAACAGTCTTTGATGTATTCGTAGATTCAAAGGAATTTGGAGATATAGTCGCTGGATATGGACTATAAGATAATTAATCAATAGTAGAGATGCTGTAATAATATATTATATAAGAAGATGGAGAATAAAGTGAGAAAAAGAATAATAGCTGCAATATTGGCAGCACTAATGATTATAGGATTAATTCCAGTAGATTGTCTTACGACAGTTAATGCTGGTGAAACGGCAGCTTTTGCAGAACCAAAGGTACTGTTAAAATCAGGAGATAAAAAGCTTTCGCTTTCATGGACTGGAGATGCATCTACAACAAGTTATGATTTGGCATATAGACTAGCCGATTCTAGTGAAAGATATGCGACACCTGTACCAGAGTCACAGCGAGAGTACAGCACAGTATTCACAAATCAGACAACAACATCATATGTGTTTACTGATTTGAAGGAACTTGGATACTATTATTTTAGAGTAACAGCACATGGCGCTAATGGTGAAACAAGCGTAGGGTATGCTAATGGATATTATCAGAGTAATAATTCAGGTAAAACATTCACAGCATTAAATATCGGCTCAGGTTCTGGCTCAGGAAAGATAAGTGGTGATTTTACTAATGGATTAACACTTACACCTGGTTCTAGCAAATTAGCGGATAGTGAAGATGGCTTCAGCTATTACTATACAAGCGTTAAGGCCAGTGAGAATTTTATTATCACTGCAACATTTACCGTTAAAGACGGAAGTAATTCTGATAACCAGTCAGGACTCGGCATTATAGCAACTGATACACTTGGAACTAAGAATTCTAAGGCCAAATATCTTAATTCAGTTGCCTGTGGCGCATTCAAGCTGGCTGGTAAGGAGACACTATACAGAGCACCAGGATTCAGATATGTAACAGGTTACGTTGACCCTAAGGGTAATGTTCCATATGATCCGGCAAGTACGGCTGAATATACACCAGGACTTAGAAATATGGTCAACAAATACAGCTTTGATTCAACATGGAAGGATACAGGATTTGTAACAGGTTCTACATATACATTCACACTTAGAAAGTCTAATAGTGGATACGAAGGCACAATGTCTGGGGATAATCAAACATTTATCCAGTATGATGCGGATTCACTTATGGTTCAGGAAGACGGAAAAATCTATGCTGGTTTCTTCGCCTCACGTAACATTGTGGTTAATGTAACTGATATGAATATGACAGTGCTTTCGGCAGCAAGTGATGAGCCTGCTGTGGACCCCCCAGTTGAATATATGTCAAAAAGCGTAAATGTATCATCACCTACTACAACAGGTATAGCTGATTATAATTATGAGATAAGAGCTAATTATGCTGGTACAATCTCAATCACAGATGACGAAGGTCGAGTAGTTGTATCAGGCGACCACATTAATGCTAACGAGTATTATCATAAAGCGATAACACTTACAAAGGAAAAGACAACATTAACAGCGACGGTAGTTCCGGATGCTAATCCGTTACTTGAGAATCTTGACCCGGTAACAAGAAAGAATACCGTAATGTATAAGCAATACGGCACAGAGAATCAGACAATAGTAGTCAGTGCAGACGGTAAGGCCACAGGTACAGGCTCATACGAGAATCCATTAGATATATATACGGCAGTTGCTTATGCGCAGCCAGGACAGACTATTCTTATGAAGAATGGAACATATGCATTAACGAATGCAGTTACAATTCAAAAGGGTCATAATGGTGATGCTTTAAAACCAATCTCAGTTATAGCAGAGAGCTATAAAGGCGTAGTGCTTGATTATACCAATCTTAATCAGACTACTGGTGCTGGATGGACTGTGAGTGGAGATTACTGGCATGTGTATGGACTTGAAATCAAGAATACACCGCATGATGTTGTGGGCTTACAGGTTCGCGGACATCATAATACTATAGAGATGGTGGTTGTTCATGATATAGGAACAACAGGTCTTCAGATTAATGGCTCATCTCAGGATACTATTGATTTGTGGCCATCTGATAACTATATACTTAATTGTGAAGCCTACAATTGTATAGATTCTAAGATGAATGATGCAGATGGTTTTGCTGCTAAGATAACATGTGGATATAACAATGTGTTTGAAGGCTGTATATCACACAATAATATTGATGATGGTTGGGATCTGTATGCTAAGTCAACAAGTGGACAGATTGGACCAGTTGTAATTAAGAATTGTGTTGCATATGCTAATGGATATCTTACAACTTATGAAGAGGATGGATTAGTTGGCGAAGGTAACGGCTTTAAACTAGGTGGAGAGAATATCCCATCAAGCCATCAGTTACTTAACAGTGTGTCATTCTGTAATGGCGCAAGAGGTGTTACAAGTAATAGTAATCCATATGCAATAATCCATAATGTAATCAATTATAATAATTCAGTACTTGTTGATACTTCAAACTTTGCATTATTCTCAGGAATAATTAAAGCTACAAAGTATGAAGTTACAGGAGTTATTTCAATTAATAATAATACAAAACAAGCTGACCAAAGAACATTAGTTAATCAGAGTTCTATTGATAATACTACAAATTATTATTGGAATGGAACTGCAGCAAAGAATTCAGCTGGAAAGTCAGCATCAACTTCATGGTTTGAAAGTGTTGATACAACAGTGCTTCCAACAAGAAATGCTGATGGAACAATCAACATGCATAACCTACTTAAACCAACGTCAAGTATGCCAGCAGACACAGGCGTTGATTATGCTGAGCTTGAAGGAACTAAAGGAACAATTACAGATATAGAAGCAAAGTTTAATGAACTTAAAGCACAAGCAATTACAGATGTTGATGCCAATGCTTATAAGCTTATACAGGATTATGTAAAACGTATGTATAACATTGTTTTAGGAAGGGATGCAGAAGAAGAGGGACTTTATGTGTGGTCTCTTGCACTTCGCAATAATCAGGTATCTGGCGCGGATGTTGCTAATATGTTCATCTGTGGACCTGAATTTGAAAAACGTGGAGTAACAGATTCTGAATTTGTCGATATCATGTATAAAACAATGATGGATAGAGAGTCAGAGCCTACTGGTAAAGCAACATGGCTTGAAGTACTTGATAATGGCATGTCTAGAACCTTCGTATTAAGTCAGTTTGTACAATCTGATGAATTCACCGCAATATGTAATAGATATGGAATTGCTAAAGGCAGCGTTACTACAAGTGATTCAAGAGATAAGAATTACAAAGTCACATCATTCGTCAGTCGTTGTTACAAGTATATTCTTGAACGTAAAGGTGAGGAGGATGGTCTTAATACCTGGACTAATGTAATACTTACAAAACAGGCAGAAGTAAAGGAGATTGCGCATATGTTCTTATTCTCTGACGAGGAGAATGCAAAGAATCTTTCTTCTACAGAATATACATATATACTCTATCGTACATTCATGGGTAGAGAACCAGAGAGTGAAGACGTGGTCAATATGTGGGCAAGTCATATTGAAACAGATTCACTTGAAACGGTATTTGAATTCTTCGATAATTCAGATGAATTCAAAGATATAGTTGCTGGATATGGGTTGTAAATGATAGGTGAAAAGGCCAAGAAGCGAAAAAAATAATCTCCTTACCTTATGGATGAGCAGCCGAAAGTGCCAAGAAGCTTAATTACAGAGTATTATAGGAGAAAGCGTGTCTGGAGTTGAAAAAAAGGCAAGAGAGAAAAAAAGTAATTTCCTTGCCTTATATTAAAGGTTTGAACTTGTGTTGAAGATGGAAAAAAGGCAAGGGAGAAGGAAAAGCAAGCTCCTTGCCTTATATTAAAGGTTTGAGC
>CAZPHI010000005.1:14706-72337 GCA_964586425.1 uncultured Lachnospiraceae bacterium
TGGAAAAAAGGCAAGGGAGAGAAAAAAGTGTACTCCTTGCCTTTTACACTCACAAATCATTCTTGCAAATCATTCTTATAAGTGTTAATATTGTAAAAGATATGTAATTCGAACGATTTCGAACAATTGAATAGGACAGTTCATTCGTACCATCCTGTCGTAAAACAAAACTAGGACAATGCATTGCATAGTCTTAGACTGTGCTTTTTTTGTGCTTTTTTGTACTTTTGTAACTTTTTACAAAGACAGGTGATGCAAAAGATTTGAGAATGATTAAGATTTGAGAATGATTAAGATTTGAGATTAATTAAGATTGGAGATAAAACAAGATGTATAGTTTGACTACAGAGAATAGCTTTGATTCAGCACATTTTTTGGCTGGATATGAGGGCAAATGCAGTAATATTCATGGACATCGCTGGAGAGTGGTAGCAACGATTAAAAGTGATGAGATACAGGATAAAGGCCAGATGCGTGGAATGATTGTGGACTTTGGTGATTTTAAGAAGGATTTGAAGGAAATTACTGATTTTTATGATCATGCACTTGTAATAGAAAAAGGCAGCCTGAAAGCAAAGACGATGGAAGCTTTGGCAGAAGAGAATTTTAGAATAATTGAAGTAGATTTTAGGCCAACAGCTGAGAATTTGGCAAAACATTTTTTTGATAAGATGCAAGGATGTGGATATGCGGTACAGGAGATAAAGGTGTTTGAGACACCCAATAACTGTGCGACTTACAGTGAATAGAGCATGAGTGGAGAGGTATTAGAATTATTATGGAATACAAAGTAGTAGAAAAGTTCGTCAGTATTAATGGTGAAGGATATAAAGCTGGACAGTTGGCGGTATTTGTAAGATTCGCAGGCTGCAATTTGAATTGTGGTTATTGTGATACAAAGTGGGCTAATGAAGCTGAAGCACCATATGAGATTATGACAGAGAAAGAGATATTAGATTATATTAAAGAAACTGGAGTAATTAATGTTACACTTACAGGTGGTGAGCCACTTTGCAGGAAAGGATGCGCCGAATTACTTGCAATGCTTTTGTCGGATGAACGCTTGTATATAGAGATAGAAACCAATGGAAGCATTGACCTTAGTGAATATAAAGATATTAAGAAGGCTGCGGGTAAGAGGCTTTCATATACTTGTGATTACAAACTTCCAATGAGTGGAATGGAAGCTTATATGAAGCTTTCTAATATGGAGATTCTAGATGAATTTGATACAGTGAAGTTCGTATCGTCATCAAGAAAAGATCTCGATAAGGCTAAAGAAATAATAGATACATACAGACTTGATGAACGTTGTCATGTCTATATAAGTCCTGTATTTGGCGCAATTAAGCCAGTTGAGATTGTAGATTATATGATAGAACATAATATGAATAAGGTGAATATGCAGTTGCAGCTTCACAAATTCATATGGAATCCAGAAGAAAGAGGTGTATAGATAATGAGTGAAAAAACAATAGATACCAAGGCAATTGAAGAACATATCCGTGGTATACTTACTGCACTTTTAGATGACCCGGAAAGGGAAGGACTCAAAGATACTCCAAAGCGTGTTGCAGCCATGTATGAGGAGATGTTTGAGGGCATGAAGTATACTAACAGCGAGATAGCTGAGATGCTCGATAAAACATTTGAAGATGACCTTGATATAAGAGGCAATGATATCGTTATAGTTAGAGATATTGATATATTCAGTCACTGTGAACATCATATTGCGTTAATGTATGATATGACTGTTAATGTGGCATATATACCTAATGGCAAGGTTATTGGAATTAGCAAGATTGCAAGAATGGCTGATCTTGTATCAAAGAGATTACAGCTTCAGGAAAGAATTGGTACAGACATTGCTGAAATAATGGAGATGATAACCGGCTCAAGTGATATTGCAGTAGTTATACAAGGACATCATTCCTGCATGACAGCAAGAGGAATTAAGAAGAACAATTCTAAGACAGTTACTACAACTTTGAGAGGAAAATTCAAAGATAATCCAGAATTAGTTGGCAGCTATAACCTTATTTAATTAGCTGCGCAAACGGTCTGCTTAGAATTCTATTCGGTTTGTACATTATATACACATTAATAAGTTTCGCATATAACAAAATAAAATTATATTATAGAAAGTGTGAAGAATATGAGTGATGAAAAAGTTTTAGTATTAGTAAGTGGTGGTGTTGACAGTACAACATGTCTTGGCCTTGCGGTATCAAGATATGGCAAGGATAATGTTGTAGCATTATCGGTTTCATACGGACAAAAGCATGAAAAAGAGATTGAGTGTTCTAAGAAGATTACAGAGTATTATGGTGTTGAACACTTATATCTTGATTTGGAGAAAATCTTTGAATACAGTGATTGTTCACTTTTAACACACTCTACTAAAGAAGTTCCAGAGGAAGAATATGCAGAACAGCTTACAAAGACAGATGGCAAGCCAGTTTCTACATATGTTCCTTTCCGTAATGGTTTGTTCTTATCATCAGCAGCAAGCATTGCTTTGTCAAAGGGTTGTAGTTATATATTCTATGGCGCTCATAGCGATGACGCAGCAGGCAATGCATATCCTGACTGCTCAGATGCATTCAATACTGCGATGAATGAAGCAATATATCAGGGAAGTGGAAAACAGCTCCAGATAGAAGCACCTTTTGTTAATATGAATAAAGCAGATGTTGTTAAAAAAGGACTTGAGCTTGGAGTACCATATGAATTAACATGGAGCTGCTATGAAGGCAAGGATAAGCCATGTATGGTTTGTGGAACATGCCGAGATAGAGCAAAAGCATTTGCCGCTAATGGCGTCGAAGACCCAGCTCTCAAATTATATCAGTAATATTATGGAAAATGCTATTAAAACAATATACGCATATACATGCAGGAGGACTACATGAACAATCAGAGTAACAGTGGAAGAAGTAAAGAAGAGACTAACGGAATAACGCTACTTGGTAATCAGGGAACAAAGTATCCTGATAACTATGCACCTGAGGTGCTAGAAACATTTGTCAATAAACACCCAGACAATGACTATTTTGTAAAGTTTAATTGCCCTGAATTTACAAGCCTGTGTCCTATTACTGGACAGCCGGATTTTGCTACAATTACTATATCATACATTCCTAATGTTAATATGGTAGAGAGCAAATCACTTAAGCTTTATCTGTATAGCTTTAGAAATCATGGGGATTTCCATGAGGATTGCGTTAATATAATTATGAAGGATTTGATTAAATTAATGGACCCTAAGTATATTGAGGTATGGGGAAAATTCACGCCACGCGGTGGTATCTCTATTGATCCTTATTGCAATTATGGTAAGCCGGGTACAAGATTTGAGAAGATGGCTGATGACAGATTAATGAATCACGATATGTATCCAGAAAAAGTGGACAATAGATAATTAATAAATAATAGATTATTAACGATTAACCGGATTTGTGTAGACAAATCGGATTGGAGGATAGATGGCAGGCTCATCATATGGTAATAGGTTTAGAATAACAACTTGGGGAGAATCCCATGGCAAGGGCGTTGGAGTAGTAATTGACGGATGCCCAGCTGGCATTGATTTGTGTGAAGAGGATATTCAGATATTCTTAGATAGAAGAAAACCGGGACAGTCAAAGTATACTACACCTCGTAAAGAGGATGATGCTGTTGAGATATTATCTGGAGTGTTTGAAGGAAAGACAACTGGAACACCTATATCTCTTGTAGTATTTAATAAGACACAGCGTTCAGGAGATTATTCAGAGATAGCCTCTTATTACAGACCAGGACATGCGGATTATACATTCGATGCTAAATATGGTTTTAGAGATTACCGCGGTGGTGGACGTTCATCTGGAAGAGAGACAATCGGAAGAGTTGCTGCTGGTGCAGTGGCTATGAAGATATTACATTCATTAGGAATTACTGTATCCGCTTACGCTAAGTCAATTGGACCAGTTACGATTGACTATAATAATTTTGATATGGCTGAAGCTATGAATAATGCATTCTCTATGCCAGATAGTAATGCTGCATCTGCTGTATCTGATTATGCTGATGAGATTATGAGCAAACAGGATTCTATTGGTGGCGTTATTGAGTGTGTTATTAAAGGCGTAATGCCTGGTGTTGGTGAACCTGTATTCGACAAATTAGATGCTAATCTTGCAAAAGCAATTATGTCTATTGGAGCAGTTAAAGGTTTTGAAATCGGCAATGGTTTTGAGGCTGCAACCATGGTTGGCAGTGATAATAATGATCAGTTTTTCTATAATGAAGATGGAACATTGTGTAAGAGAAGCAACAATGCAGGCGGTATTCTTGGCGGTATTAGTGATGGAACAGATATAGTATTACGTGCTGCTATTAAACCTACACCATCAATTGCATCTATGCAGAATACGGTTAACAAATCAGGTGATAATATAGAGGTCTCTATTAAGGGCAGACACGACCCAATGATAGTTCCAAGAGCAGTAGTTGTTGTTGAAGCAATGTCAGCTGTTGCTTTGGTGGATATGATTTTTGAAGGAATGACTTCAAGAATTGATTACATAAAGGAGTTTTATAAAAACTTATGATAACTATTGGAATGTGTGATGATAATCAGCAGTGGCTTAAGTTATTCTCTGATTATATTAGAACAATGTTTTCTAATGATACATCAATGCCTGAAGTAGATATTGAGACTTATAATAATAAAAATCAATTACTCGAGGCACTTAAAACCAAAGAATATAATTATGTCTTTCTTGATTTGGAATTGGAAGATGGGCATAATGAGGGCGGATTTGAGATAGCCGAGGTTATAAAAGAATTAGATACCACTAAGCTTGTATTTGTATCAAGTCATAGCGAACATATTGTAAAATCATTCCGATTCTATACATTTGCCTTTGTAAGAAAAGAAAGATGGAAAGAGGATGTGGTTATACTTTTTGATAAGATGAAAGAGATATATCAAAAAGAATGTGGAATATATACAATTAAGATTAAAGGAACAATGGTTGAGCTTGATACTAATAAGGTATATAAGGTAATTATGCATAAGCATAATATGTTGTTTTATGGCAATAATATAATTACAGTTCGTGGAAAATTCAGCGAATATGAGAAAGAATTATATAAATATGGATTTATAACAATAGGAAGAGGCTGTATGGTTAACAAAAAATCCATTGTTGATTATGCTAATTCAGAACTCACAATTAATAATGGCGAAAGAATAAAAGTATCAAGAAGTAGACATAATGATGTTAAGAAAATCGTAATTGAATTAAAAAATAGATAAGCTAAAGCTTGTGCAAGAGATATCAAAATTATCTTTTGCACAAGCTTTTTTGTGATAAAAAGTGCAATTCGTGCCAAAAATATGCAACTCGTGCCAAAGGGGTTGTAATATGAAATTATGTAGTTATAATTAAATTGTATTGATCAATACGAATAACAATACAGAGGAGGATTTTTATGAAACTGCTTAAAAAAATAATGACAGTTGCAATGGCAACAGCACTTATCACTAGTACGGGTATAATGTGTACTATGGCAAATATGGAGTATGGTTATGATATACTTACATTAGATTTCGAAGATGGCTCTGGTACTGATTATTCAGGTACATTAAAGAAGGATAATGCATCGAGTGGTTATGTATATTCTGATCCAGGTAATCCATATTCATTCACAGCGGCAATGTGTGGAGCGATATCAAAGGAGGGTTCACCAATTACTGATATTAGAAAGTGGTATACATCAGTTCAGCCAGGACAGGGAAGATATATCTATAATTAATATAAGGGAGAGTTTATGAAGAAGATGAACAGCTTTAAAAGGGATAGAATTAAAACACTAACTAAACTTATAGCATCGATGGTTTTAATGCTTACATTCCTTATATGCTTTGCATTAGGCATTAAAAGTGGAAAGCTATTAGAATTATTTCCTTCAAAATCAGCAAAAGAAAAACAGACAGATGTCACATCAACTACAACAGGGGAAAAGTATACTAATTCAGCTGGAGAAGAAGTTCAGACTGCGAAAGATCCGTATACGAAGGGACCTGGCCTTGATAAAAGGGCAGTGTTTGAATTTGGAGAAGTAATACACTTTACTATGGTACCAAGCATTGAGCATAAGGGGGAAGCTGATGTACAAGTCTTATCGGTATCGGTACATGATTTTGATTATTTGGATGAACTGGAGAATTATCCGATATTGCAGAAGAATAATAACTCTCAAAAAATTTCTGGAATTAGAAAAGAATATAGTGAAGAAATTGAAAATACAGGATATCCATTCAAATTAATTAGTGTAAAAGTAAAATATACTAATACAACGGACCATATGATTAGTTGGAGTTTAGCAAATTGCAGAATATACTATGTCAATGATAAAACATACATTAAAAACGAAGGTACTCCTTTTAGTCTTCAAACAAAGGAATCAACTAATATCGACGAAAGAAGCATTATGTATATAGAATCAGGTGAATCAGAGGAGCTACTATTAACGTATTATATTGAGCATAGATTAGTTGAACAATCAATAGAGAATCAAGCCACACTATACTTTGAACCAATAGGTTTATTCACAGAGTTTAGGTGCAACATAGATAAATATATAGGTAAAATAGGATTTATAAATCTTAATATAGATTTACAGGAATTATTAGATAACTGGTAAGTTTGTGACTGGACATGTCAATAGAATGAGGGCAAAGTTTATGAAGAAGATGAACAGCTTTAAAAGGGATAGAATTAAAACACTAACTAAACTTATAGCATCGATGGTTTTAATGCTTACATTCCTTATATGCTTTGCATTAGGCATTAAAAGTGGAAAGCTATTAGAATTATTTCCTTCAAAATCAGCAAAAGAAAAACAGACAGATGTCACATCAACTACAACAGGGGAAAAGTATACTAATTCAGCTGGAGAAGAAGTTCAGACTGCGAAAGATCCGTATACGAAGGGACCTGGCCTTGATAAAAGGGCAGTGTTTGAATTTGGAGAAGTAATACACTTTACTATGGTACCAAGCATTGAGCATAAGGGGGAAGCTGATGTACAAGTCTTATCAGTATCGGTGCATGATTTTGATTACTTGGATGAACTTGAGAATTATCCAATAACCAGGAGGGATAGTATCCCTCAAGAAGTAGCTTGGTATAGAAAAGAAAATAGCAAAGAAATTGAATCGTCAGGATATCAGTTTAAATTAATTAGTGTAAAAGTAAAATATACCAATACAACAGATCATATGATTAGTTGGTGTTTAGCAAATTGCAGGATATATTTTGTTGATGATAAAACATACATTCAAGGCTGTGGTACACCTTTTAGTCTGCAAACAAAGGAATCAACTAATATAGATGAAAGATGTATTATGTATATAGAAGCAGGTGAATCAGAAGAACTGTTGTTAATATATTATATTAGGCATGGTATAGTTGAAGATTCAGTAGAAAAACAAGCTACACTATACTTTGAACCGATAGGATTATTCACAAAGTTTAGATGCAACATAGATAAATACATAGGGATGATAGGCTTTACAAATCTTAACATAGATTTACAGAAATTATTAGACAACTGGTAAGAATTAAGGAGGATTATATAATGGGAAGTGTTTTAAAGATAGAATTGGAAAGAATTAGAAGAAGTAAGATGCTTTATGTAGCTATATTACTTGAGATAGCAATTATAGCTTATGATTTGATAATTATTGTTTTGCCAGGACTATATGAGACTTTACCAGATACTTTGGCAATATATGAGATTAGCCCAATTAAAATCAATGTTTTGCAGGGGGCATATACATATTGGATTTCAATGAATCAAAGTGCACCACGAGAGATGTTATATATATCATTGCCTATGATCGTCGCTTTACCATATGGTATGTCTTTATATCTTGATGAAAAGAGAGCATTTGTCAATAATATTGCTGTTAGAACAAAAAAATCATATTATTATATATCAAAAATCATAGGATTATTTCTATCTGGTGGAATCTTAGCGGTTCTTCCATTGCTAATGTCTTTTTTGTGTAATATATGCCTTTTGCCATTAGAGAATGTTGTTGCATCAACTGGTAATTATATGATAGCTAATACTTTGATTTTGGGAGATCTATTTTTTATAAATCCGATATTATATATTATTATATATATGCTTTGGACATTCCTTATATATGGCATTCTTAATACAATGTGTTTTATAGGTACATATTTATTTGATAATCGATTTATAGTTATATTATGTCCTTTTATTATATATTTTTGCTCATATATTGTTGCTAATATTGTTCCGGGAATAACAGCATTTCCATGGCTATATGGACAGATGAACAGGCTAAAAGTCTCTGATTTGCCATATGCAATAATAGAGATTGTTATTTATCTTGCTGTATTAATAATAGCATGTGTTATTAAAAGCTCAAAAAAACGTGATGTTCTAGCATAGCATTGGGATTACATTATTGACAATAGAGATGGAGGCATATATGAAAAGAATAATTAAAGTAACAGTTTTATTGGTAATTTTATGTGGAATAGCTGTATTCATAGGATATCGAGTAGACAAAGTTAATAAGGAATATGGCAATGGTAAGACTATAGAATATCATATTAATGATACATTTTCTTGGAATAGTTATGATGTGAAAGTGAAAGGATATGAATTCACAACATTTGACCAGATTAAAGAAAAATACGGTGATAAGACGACTATTAGTAGCAGATTAGAGGAAGAAGATGTAATACTTGTGGCTACAATTGATGTGACATATAATGGTGATAAGGAAAGTGCGGTCTTTCCAATAACATCTATAGGTGCTGTTTCAGCTGCTTGGGCTAATGCAAGTGATTTTTCTTTGTTATCCTCAATGAATCAGGAAATGAAGTGCAAAAAGGGTGAGACTATGGAATTCTATCTGCCATATCCAGTATGTAAGGTAGGATTTTCACCAATAGATTGGAAAAATTATAAGAATAGGAAATACGAATTAACATTCACAACATACCCAGATGTGGTTAAGGTTGATTTGTATTAATGTATAGAAGATGATGAAGGGTATATTTGAGATTATATTACAGTGCTTGATAGCAATTATATATTATTGGCTGGTATATTCGTGTATTAACTTAAAACAGGATAATAGAACAACTAAATTCGATAAATTAATAATTCTGTCAAAATGTTGTGTTGCGTTGATATTATTGGCAGCACGATTTATGCTTGGAAACTATTATTGTTTGGTAGAATTTGTTCATGTTCTGCTAGCTATGATTGCAATCAATTCAAAAATAGATGTTATAAAAAGAATGATGCTATTAGATAGTATTATATGTGCTTTATCACTAGTTGCAGGATTAAAATTGTATTACCAATGTGACAAGTTAATCTTATTGAATGCTACAGTACATCTATTTATTATGCTTATGACGCTGGTACTTTATTATACGTTATCGTATATAAAAGTAGTGTGGTCTCAACCAACTGAATTGAAAAAAACTAGATGGAATGGGTACGAATTAGTAAGTATATATATTATTGCACTTATTATTATTGAGAATATTATCTTTCCAGAATTCTTCACGGATTTATTGGACAATGATACCACAGCTTCATCAATTACTAGTGAGAACTTTGAAATAATTGTTATAGTATTCATCCTTGGGATATCTATTGATGTAATGCTCTTTGCATATAGCCTTCTTTATAATAGATTAGAATCATTCTATTCGAAGAGTTCTTCTGATGTTAATTATATTAATAATGAATATGGTTCTAAGGTTGTCAAAGATATGTATGAAGAGGCTAGAAAGATACGTCATAACATAAGCAATGATTTACTGACAATAAGAGGATGTATAGAGCAGAATGATAATGATACTGCAATTGAGTACATAGATAGTTTGCGTAAGAAAAAAGAAGAAGTATTATCATATACGACATATTGTGATAATAGAATAATTAATTATCTCTTGAATTATAAGGCATCTGTTTGCATGGATAAAAAGATTGATATTCAGTATGATATTCTAGTGATGCCAACTAATATGAGTGATGTAGACCTTAATATATTAATTGGTAATTTGCTGGATAATGCAATAGAAGCGGCCAGTCAAATTGAAGACAATAATAGAAGAATATCTTTTAACCTAGAGGAACATGTGGATTATTACAAATTTATGATTTCTAATTCTATATTATACAGTGTGCTTACTTATAATCCAGCTATGCAAACAACGAAAGAAGAGATAGCTTATCATGGCTATGGTCTCAAATCTATTATTGGAGTAGTTGAAAAATATAATGGTAATATAGAATATACGGAAAAAGATGATACGATTATATGCAGTGTGTATATAAAGAAAGATATAAATTAACTGTGTATTATGAAAGGAGGGAGTTATTTGCGTCATGTAAGGAGTACATTCGAAATATGTTTTTTAATATTGGTTACTGATTTTATTCTTGTATACATGAATGTATGTAGAAATGCAGACATTAGTCCAACTGCCATGGATGGCGCGAGGTTGGCACATGGTGGTATTGTAGGACTGATTAATTGTGTATATGTTGTAATATGGAATATTAAGACAAGCAATATGGATTTGGATTTGCAGAGAGTAATTCGCTATAGAAATAGAAGAAGTATTCTTATAAGCCAAATTATTAGAAATTCTATATATACAGTGATTTTTTCTGTGGTTGGTGTTATGTCAGGATTCATTGCTGCATATATGAAAACGGGAGTAATATATACATGGAATGTGGATTATAAAATCTATAATCAGGGGGTGTTGCTAGATTCATCCTCTAGCATGACAGGGGTTGAAGCATGGGCATTATCAGTCTTAAACCTATATCTTTTTATGAATGTGAGTATTTTGTTTGTTAATCTATTCTGGTGGTATAAAGATTTAACTATTGTAGGAATGATGATTATGTGCGCTTTTAATCTAAGTGATATATTCTCTAAACATCCTGTTTTTTTCAATTTGTATAATTTGAATATAGCTAACAATGGATATGAATCAGTTGGAAGGGCATTATTGCTATTATTCGGAATATTCCTCACGTGTATATGTCTGGTAATTGCTACTATGATTGTATGCGAAAGGAGGGAGTTCTATGGAGATGCGTCCACAGGTAGTGGTGAATGATCTAAAGAGAGGGTTTTATCACAATCGTTTCCTATTTGCGGCTATATTTGTTGTGGCATTGTTATATTGTAACATATTCATTAACGGCTCTAGTCCAGTTAATAAGTCTGATATTGACGCAGCTGGTACAGGCGTAGGGGATATTATGTTCTTGCTTTTTAGAGGTAATGATCCATATACAATAGTTAATGGTAACCAGTTTGTTATATCACCAATTTGGATGTCATTAGTTATATTACCAATATTATTATTATTTTCTTATTGCACTAATGATATTGATTTGTTAAGTGGTATGGTTTTAATACAGTCTGGCAAAAGAAGCAGGTGGTGGTTCTCCAAATGCATATGGTGTATTGTCACTGTTATTATGTTCTATGCTATATTGTTTGTGGCGGCGCTGATGTCTGTTATTGTAAATTATGGATTTGACAATCTCGCTGTTGTGGGAGTTAGTAATAATGTTTTAAACTCAAGTGGATTTATTGATGAGATGCTAACATCAGCTCAATTGCTATTGATGATTCTGGTGCCGCTAATATCTTCAATAGCACTGGGATTACTGCAGATGCTTATATCACTTGCAATATCACCAATAATATCGATTATTGCAATGATAGTTCTATATGTAATAGCAGCATTCTATATTAATCCATATATAATAACGGATTACATGATGTATAAGAGATGGGACTGCTTTATTAAGGGAGGAGTCAATCCTATAATGGGAATTGTAGTTGCAATTATAATTATAATAGGTTCAATTATTATTGGAGATATATATTTTAAAAGACATAATGTTATATAAAATAATTAAAATGGAGGATTAGAGATGAAGATAGAAATTAAGGATCTAAGTAAAACTATTCGTAGAACACCAATTCTTGTGGATATGAATCTTACTTTTGAAAGTGGGAAAGTATATGGGCTAAAGGGTAAGAATGGTTCAGGTAAGACAATGCTAATGAGAGCAATAAGCGGCTTGATTATCCCAACTAGAGGAGAAATTATTATTGATGAAGAGGTTCTTGGTAAAGATATATCTTTTCCAAGAAGTATAGGAGTACTAATCGAGAATCCTTCATTCATACATAATTATACAGGCTTTAAGAATCTTAAAATACTTGCGTCTATTCAAAAGAAAATAGGCGATAATGATATAAAAGAGACTTTGAAGAGAGTTGGATTAGATCCAGAGGATAAGCGTACTTATAAAAAATATTCATTAGGTATGAAACAAAGACTTGGCATTGCTGCTGCAATTATGGAAAAGCCAGATATAGTAATACTTGATGAACCTATTAATGCACTTGACGAGAATGGTGCTAAGGAGATACGTAATATTCTCTCTGAATTAAAAGAGAATGGTTCAGTAATTATTATTGCATGTCACGATACAGATGAGCTGGAATTCCTCTCAGATGAGATATATACAATATATGAGGGAAAGATAACAGATCACAATATTATTGATAAAGAGTCTACAGAGTCTGCAGAGACTGTTGCAGATGTGAAAGAGGAACAATAAGTATAGTCAAAAACAAACCAGGATGAGAGGAGACTTTCATTCTGGTTTGTTCGTTAGGTGCAATATTATAATTATACTAATTTGGTACTCCATTGTTCACAGTTCCAAACCGTTGTTACAACATCTTCGTAGAATTCTGGCTCGTGGCAGATTAATAGAATACTTCCTTTATATTCTTTTAAGGCACGTTTTAATTCGTTTTTTGCATCCTGGTCAAGATGATTAGTAGGCTCATCTAATACAAGAAGATTAGTTTCACGGTTAATTAGCTTACAAAGTCTAACCTTTGCCTGCTCACCACCACTTAGAACTCGTACCTGGCTTTCGATGTGTTTCGTGGTTAAACCGCATTTGGCAAGAGCAGAACGAACCTGATATTGTGTGTAAGATGGGAATTCTTTCCATATCTCTTCAATACAAGTAGTATTGTCAGCTTTAACTTCCTGCTCAAAGTATCCAAGGTAGATGTAATCGCCCATATGAGTTGTACCACTAATTGGCTTGATTAAGCCTAATAAGCTCTTGAGAAGAGTGGTTTTACCAATACCATTGGCACCGATAAGTGCAATCTTATCGCCACGCTCCATATATAAATCAAGTGGTTTTGTAAGTGGCTCATTATATCCAATAACAAGGTCTTTGGCTTCAAATATAACTTTGCCGGAAGCTCTTGCTGTTAGGAAGTTGAATTCTGGCTTTGGCTTGTCCTTAGCTAATTCAATAACGTCCATCTTATCAAGCTTTTTCTGCCTTGACATGGCCATATTACGAGTAGATACTCTGGCTTTGTTACGTGCAACAAAATCCTCAAGGTCTTTGATTTCCTGCTGTTGTCTATTATATGCTGCTTCAAGCTGCGCTTTCTTGACAGCGTATACTTCTTCGAATTTGTTGTAATCACCTACATAACGATTCAATTCCTGATTCTCCATGTGGTAGATGATGTTAACAACACTATTAAGGAATGGAATATCATGTGATATAAGGATAAATGCGTTCTCGTAATCCAAAAGATATCTCTTTAACCATTCGATATGAACTGTATCTAAGTAGTTAGTTGGCTCATCTAAGAGTAGAATATCAGGCTTCTCAAGTAAAAGCTTGGCAAGAAGAACTTTGGTACGCTGCCCACCACTTAAATCGGTTACAGGACGGTCAAGTCCTAAATCAATTAGGCCAAGTGCACGTGCAACTTCTTCGATTTTGGTATCAATTATATAAAAATCATGCATTGTAAGAGTGTCCTGAATTACAGCAAGTTCATCCATCATAGTGTTAAGTTCATCCTCTGAGGCTTCACCCATCTTGTCACAGATTTCATTCATATGAGCTTCCATATCAAAAAGATATGAGAATGCAGAGGCACATACGTCTTTGATTGTCATGCCTTCCTCAAGGACTGTGTGCTGGTCAAGATAGCCAACGCGCACATTCTTTGCCCAGGTAACAGTACCGGCATCTGGCATAAGCTTGTCAGTAACAATGTTCATAAATGTTGATTTGCCCTCACCATTAGCTCCAATAAGCCCAATATGTTCACCCTTTAATAATCTAAAGGATACGTTGTTGAATATGGCACGGTCACCAAAACCGTGACTTAGATTTTTGACATCAAGAATCATTAAAAACCTCCATAAAATAATGTATAATTTTAGTGTATGTTCAGACTTTTTTCATAAATAATTAGTATAATAATGACATACCATGTGTTATCATATCATTAGTGCTTGGAATTGCGCAACACATTTATTCATTGTACTTGTAATTTGATAATGATTAAACTATAATGGAATGATGTAGCATAACGGAAAGTAAGAGGAATAAGATTGGATAATAATATTAATAATATGAAGATAATGTTCGTATCACTTGGATGTGACAAGAATCTGGTTGATACAGAGACAATGCTTGGAATTCTTAAGAATAAAGGCTTTTTATTCATTGATAATGAAGAAGATGCGGATGTGATTGCAATTAATTCATGTTGTTTTATACATGATGCAAAGCAGGAAAGTGTTAACACAATTCTTGAGATGGCAGAATATAAGAAGAGTGGTTCATGTAAGGTCCTTGTTGTAACAGGATGTCTTGCTGAAAGATACAGACAGGAAATCATTGATGAGATTCCTGAAGTTGATGCAGTGATTGGTACATCTGCATATGATAAGATTGCAGATACTGTACTTGATATACTTAAGGGCAAATCAGAGAACATCTTTGCTGATTTGAACAGATTACCAATTGTTGATGATGAAAGAATTATTACAACAGGTGGATATTACGAATATCTTAAGATTGCAGAAGGCTGTGACAAATGCTGTACATACTGTATTATTCCTAAGATTAGAGGCTCATACAGAAGTGTACCTATGGAAAAGCTTATAGCTGATGCTAAGGCACTTGCTGCTAAGGGAGTTAAAGAATTGATTCTTGTAGCCCAGGAAACTACAGTATATGGTAAAGATATATATGGTAAGAAGATGTTACCTGAATTATTACATCAACTTGCATTAATCGATGATATACACTGGATTAGAGTAATGTATTGTTATCCAGAAGAGATTGATGATGAATTAATCGATGCAATAGCTAATGAACCTAAGGTTTGCAGATATCTTGATATTCCTATTCAGCATGGTAGTGATGCTATTCTTAAGAGAATGGGTAGAAGAACTAATAAACAGCAGTTAATTGATATAATTGATAAGCTTAGAACCAGAATACCTGGAATGAAGCTTAGAACAACTTTGATAACAGGTTTCCCAGGTGAAACAAATGAACAGCACGAAGAAGTAATGGATTTTGTTGATGAGTGTGAATTTGATCGCCTTGGTGTGTTCACATATTCGCCAGAAGAGGATACGCCAGCTGCGGATATGCCTGACCAGATTCCTGAAGAAATTAAGGAAGAGCGTAGAGATGCAATCATGGAACTTCAGCAGGACATAGCATTTGACAAGTCACAGGATATGATTGGACAAACTCTGGAAGTGATTATTGAGGGTAAAGTGGCAGATGAGAGTGCATATGTAGGACGTTCTTATATGGATGCACCTAATGTTGATGGTTTTGTGTTTGTTAATACTGATGAAGAATTAATGTCTGGAGACTTTGTTCCTGTGAAGATTACAGGTGCATTGGAATATGACCTTATAGGAGAGATTGATTATGAATTTACCAAATAAATTAACAATATTAAGAATAATAATGATTCCATTCTTCCTTGTATTTTTATTGACAGATTTGGGAGGACAGTGGAGCCCATATATTGCAGCTGTTTTATTTGTTGTTGCAAGCTTTACTGATATGCTTGATGGAAAAATCGCCAGAAAGTATAATTTGGTTACTAATTTTGGAAAGTTCATGGATCCATTAGCAGATAAGTTACTAGTATGTTCGGCTTTAGTAGCATTTGTCCAGCTTAATTATATTCCAGCATGGATTGTTATAGTAATTATCAGCCGTGAATTCATTATCAGTGGTTTTAGACTTGTTGCATCAGATGGTGGATTGGTTATAGCTGCCAGCTACTGGGGCAAATCAAAGACAGTTTCACAGATGATTATGATTGTTCTTTTGATTTTACAATTGAACATCCCATATATGGATTATATCGAGACGATTTCAGTATATGTGGCACTTGCCTTGACAGTGATTTCGCTTTGCGATTATCTGATTAAGAATAAAAGTGTGCTTGCTAATAATGGAGATAGATAGGATTGTGGAAGCTGCGGTGTAGTGAAGCATTATCCAATGATTATAAATGTTTGAGTTATTTCAACGTGGAGGATTAAGATGATAGTAGAATTAGTTTCTGTAGGTACAGAAATTCTTCTTGGTAATATAGTGAATACTAATGCAGCGTATTTATCAGAGAAGTGTGCGTTACTAGGTCTATCTGTGTATTATCAGCAGGTAGTAGGAGATAATGAAGATAGATTGATGGAGAGTTTCAAACTAGCTTACAATAGATCAGATATCATTATTCTTACAGGTGGACTTGGACCAACACAGGATGATATTACAAAGGAAGTTGTTGCAAAGGTTTGTGGACTTTCTCTTTTGGAAGATGAAGAGACAAAGGAGCGTATTAAGAATATGCTTGCCGGCGGTTCATATGATGTTAATGATATTCCTGAGAATAACTGGAAACAGGCAATGGTTCCAGAAGGCGCTATTGTTGTGAAGAATAACAATGGTACAGCACCAGGCCTTATCCTTGAAGTTGAGAATAAAAGAGTTATCTTAATGCCGGGACCACCTAATGAGATGATTCCGATGTTTGAAGAAAGTATATTTGACTATTTGAATAGTATTAATCCGGGAGTATTGTTCTCTAAGATGGTTAAGATATGTGGTGTAGGTGAAAGTAAGGCTGAGATGGATACGTTAGACTTGATCAATAACCAGACTAATCCGACAATTGCTACGTATGCTAAAACCGGAGAAGTACATTTTCGAATAACAGCAAAGGCTAATTCAGTTGAAGAAGCTAAGGAGTTCGTAAGACCTGTTGTTAAGGTGTTGCAGACAAGATTCAAAGATAATGTATATACAACAGATGAGAATGAGACGCTTGAAGCAGTCGTTGTTAAGATGCTTAAGAAAAAAGGTCTTACATTAGTAACAGCGGAATCATGTACAGGTGGATTACTTGCTGGTAGAATTGTTAATGTGAGTGGTGCATCTGAGGTATTTCCACAGGGATTTGTAACCTATTCTAATAAAGCAAAGCGTAAGGAGCTTGATGTTGATAAAGCCACTTTGAAAAAGTATGGTGCAGTCAGCAAGGAAGTTGCAAAAGAGATGGCAAAAGGCGGCATATTTGCTACTGATGCGGATGCATGCCTGGCAGTAACGGGTGTTGCAGGCCCAGGTACGGAGGACGACAAACCGGTTGGACTTGTATATATTGGATGTTATCTTGATGGTAAAGTAACTGTTAAGGAGTATCATTTTAAGGGCGAACGCCAAAAGGTAAGGGAGCAGGCAGTAACAAAGGCTCTCGACTTATTAAGAAGATGTTTGCTTGAGATGGATAAATAGATAGAATTTAAAGCTTTTGTGATATTGTGAGCCAGAGAATGGAGGCGATATCGCAGAAGCTTTTTGTTTTGGTGGGGAGTCGGTTGTGTTGCGTTGAGCTGTGTTGAGCTGTGTTGTGTTGAAGGTTGGAAGTTTGAGGGGGAACGGTTGCGTTGGTTGTGTTGCGTTGGTTGAAGGTTGGGAGTTTGAGGGGGGACCGGTTGCGTTGGTTGTGTTGTGTTGGTTGAAGGTTGGGAGTTTGAGGGGGCGGTCGGTTGCGTTGAGTTGGTTGAAAGTTGGGAGTTTGGACATAGAAGGATAGGATTTGTGGCATATAATCCAAAATCAAGTATTCAATTATTGAATATATTATCGATTGGATAATTTGCACACATATATATAGAAAAAATCCAATAAAACACATATTATTATGAAAAATTGGAAATAAAGATTAAAAAATACGTATAATAATCCAAAACGAAAATTATAGCTTGCTAATCAATATGATTTTGGATTCTGAGAAGAAAATAGCTTAGTTTTTGACCAAAATGAAATTGGATTATCAAATCTATGTATTGCTTTATCTACCAGAGATACTTATGAGAGTGTGGTGCGGGGGTGCTGGGCACTGTTGCTTGAGAGTCGGTCGGTTGCATTGGTTGAAAGTTTGTAGGTTGGTGAGCACCGGTCGCTTGCACTGAGTTGGTTGAAAGTTGGGGGTTTGGACATAGAAGGATAAGATTTGTGGCATATAATCCAAAATCAAGTATTCAATTATTGAATATAGTATCGATTGGATTATTTGCATACATATATATAGCAAAAATCCAATAAAACACATATTATTATGGAAAATTGGAAATGATGATTGAAAAATACGTATAATAATCCAAAACGAAAAATATAGCTTGCTAATCAATATGATTTTGGATTCTGAGAGGAAAATAGCTTAGTTTTTGACCAAAATGAAATTGGATTATCATATCTATGTATTGATTTATATACCAGAGATACTTGTGAGAGTATATATTCATATTATTATATTATTATAAAAATAAAATACTTTTAAATGTTTACAAATATTGATATATATGTTATTATGTTAATACCATTCACGTAATAATTATATAAGAAAAATCGAACAAATATTTGGAAAAAGTATTGACACTAGAAGAGAAGTATATTATATTATAATCATAACACGAACAACTGTTCGCTAATTAAGGAGACGGAATATGTTAAGAGATGATAAAATTAAAGCACTTGATGCAGCTATAGCTAATATTGAGAAGCAATTCGGAAAAGGCTCAGTTATGAAGTTAGGAGATTCTACAGCGAATCTTAATGTAGAGACAATTCCTACAGGTTCATTGAGCTTGGATATTGCACTTGGACTTGGTGGTATACCAAGAGGAAGAGTTGTTGAGATATATGGTCCAGAATCAAGTGGTAAAACAACTGTTGCATTACATATGCTTGCAGAGGTTCAAAAGAGAGGCGGAATTGCAGGATTTATTGATGCAGAACATGCATTAGATCCAGTATATGCTAAGAATATTGGTGTAGATATAGATGATTTATATATATCACAGCCAGATAGTGGTGAGCAGGCATTAGAGATTACTGAGACTATGGTAAGATCAGGCGCTGTAGATATTGTTATAGTCGATTCTGTAGCAGCACTTGTACCAAAGGCTGAAATTGATGGTGATATGGGTGATTCACATGTTGGCCTTCAGGCAAGACTGATGTCACAGGCATTACGTAAGCTTACACCTGTAGTTAGCAAGAATAATTGTATTGTAATATTTATCAACCAGTTACGTGAGAAAGTTGGAGTTATGTTTGGTAATCCAGAGACAACAACTGGAGGTAGAGCACTTAAGTTCTATGCATCTATTAGACTTGATGTTAGAAAGATTGAGACGTTAAAAGCTGGCGGTGAAGTAGTAGGTAATAGAGCTAGAGTTAAAGTTGTTAAGAATAAAGTAGCACCTCCTTTTAGAGAAGCTGAGTTTGATATTATGTTTGGTAAAGGTATATCAACAGAAGGTGACATTCTAGACCTTGCATCCAATATTGATGTTGTTCAGAAGAGCGGCGCTTGGTTTGCATATAATGGTAATAAGATTGGTCAGGGTAGAGAGAATGCTAAACAGTTCCTTAAGGAGAATCCAGATATCTTAAAAGAGATAGATGAGAAGGTTAGGGAGCATTATAGTATTGGCGATGAAAAGCCTGATGAAAAAGATTCTGTTAAGGATACTGAAAAAGATAATATAACAAAGACATCTAGAAAAGCAAAAGATACAGTAAAGGCATCAGATGCTGCCCAGGAAGCACAAACAACACAGGAATAATTGCATATATAGTAATAATTGCATATACAGTAATAATTGCATATATAGGAGGTAAGATGGAATATTCTATTACTGGCGTAAAGCCATTAGATTCCAAAAGAAGCCTTGTATTTATCAATGATGAACTTGCTTTTGCATTATATAATAGAGAGCTGAGAAACTTTCATATAGAAGAGGGTTCTCTGCTCTCTTCTTTATCTTTTGAAGAAATAACAGAGAAGTTACTCGTTAAAAGGGCAAAGCTAAGAGCTATGAATCTTTTGAAAAACAGGGATTATTCAAAAAGTGTATTAATTACAAAGTTAAAAGAGGGATATTATCCCAAAGAAGCAATAGATAGTGCTATTGAGTATGTGGAGAGTTATGGATATATAGATGATTATAGATATGCATATAATTATATATATTCACATGTATCATACAAATCAAAACGACAGATGGAAGGCTGGCTATTACAAAAGGGTGTTGATAGGAATGTTATTGCGCAAGCCTATAGTGAAATCTGTGATGATGAAGATGATAGTACCGAATTAGCAGTAATTAAGAAGGTTATTATGAAAAAAATACATAGTTTATCATTATATGAAGAATATACATATGAGCAAAGATACAAATTGTATGCATATGTTGTAAGAAAAGGATTCAATGGTAAACTTGTTAAAAAAGTACTAAATGAATTATCTGAAAATTGAAAAATCATTGTATAGTTTTGATAGTTGTGGGATTTTTATGTACTCTTTGCTTGACATAATTAACAAAAAAGTATAAAATTTAACTGTTGTACTTTTGTACAATGAAAATTAAATAAGGAGGTGCTCCTGTGTCAGAGTATTTGCCAGTTATTATTGCTGTGGTATTCACATTGATAATAGTTGCTCCTATTACTTGGATTATTGCTGTTACATATTTCAAGAAGGTCGCTGAGGCCAAGGTTGGAAGTGCCAGTGATAGAGCTGAAGAGATAATTAAGGATGCAACAAAGGCTGCAGAGACAAAGAAGAAAGAGGCCCTTTTGGAAGCGAAGGAAGAGTCAATTAAGACTAAGAATGAGCTTGAGAAGGAAATCCGCGAAAGACGTTCTGAAGTACAACGCTACGAAAAACGTGTTCTTTCAAAGGAAGAGACTCTTGATCGTAAAATCGATGCAGTTGAAAAACGTGATGCCAATATTACCAGGAAGGAAGAAGAACTTGGTAAGATGAAACAGCAGGTTGAGGAACTTGAGCAGAAAAGACAACAGGAACTTGAGAGAATCTCTGGATTAACCTCCGAGCAGGCAAAAGAATATCTTTTGAAAACTGTTGAAGAAGAAGTTAAACATGATACTGCTGTAATGATTAAAAACATGGAAAGCAGAGCAAAAGAAGAAGCAGACAAGAAAGCAAAGGAATATGTAGTTACAGCAATACAGAAATGTGCTGCTGATCATGTTGCGGAGTCAACAATTTCAGTTGTGCAGCTTCCTAATGATGAGATGAAAGGTCGTATAATTGGTCGTGAAGGACGTAATATTCGTACTTTAGAGACATTAACTGGTGTAGAACTTATTATTGATGATACTCCAGAGGCTGTAGTTTTATCAGGATTTGATCCAATTAGAAGAGAAGTTGCCAGAATTGCACTTGAAAAGCTTATTCTTGATGGACGTATTCATCCAGCAAGAATTGAAGAAATGGTCGAAAAGGCTCAAAAAGAAGTAGAAGTATTAATCCGAGAAGAAGGTGAAGCTGCAACCCTTGAGGTTGGTGTTCATGGAATACATCCAGAACTTGTAAGATTATTAGGCAAGATGAGATTCAGAACAAGCTATGGTCAGAATGCATTAAAGCATTCTATAGAAGTTGCTCAACTTTCTGGATTATTAGCTGCTGAAGTTGGTGTTGATATTAAGATGGCTAAGAGAGCCGGATTATTACACGACATTGGTAAGTCACTCGATCATGATATGGAAGGCTCACATATTCAGATTGGTGTTGATCTTTGTAGAAAATATAAAGAATCACCAATAGTAATTAATGCAGTAGAATCACATCATGGAGACGTTGAACCTGAAAGCTTAATCGCTTGTCTTGTACAAGCTGCTGATACTATTTCAGCTGCTAGACCAGGCGCTAGAAGAGAGACGTTAGAGACTTATACAAACAGATTGAAACAATTAGAAGATATTACTAATTCCTTTAAGGGAGTTGAAAAATCTTTTGCTATTCAGGCCGGTAGAGAGATTCGTATCATGGTAGTTCCTGAAGTCGTTAGCGATTCAGATATGGTACTTATGGCAAGAGATATATCTAAACAGATTGAAGCTGAGTTAGAGTATCCAGGTCAGATTAAGGTTAGTGTTATTAGAGAATCAAGAGCTATTGATTATGCTAAATAAGCTAAATAAGCTAATTAAGCTAATTAAGTATTAGATTTTTATTAAAAAGATGTTGTTATATCAGTGAGACAAGCGTCTCCTGATAACAACGTCTTTTTTTATTAAAATATACAAAAAGGGTATTGCTTTTTATTCATATTCATTGTAAACTAATTGAAGTTTATGTTTTGTATGATTGTATACAATCATACAAAAGTAAAAATGAAAGGTATAGGTGTTTGAATGAAATCTTATAGTGAAATGAGCAAAGAAGAACTTACAGCATTAAAGAGCGAACTCTCTAAACAGTATGAAGACAAGAAAGCTTTAGGCTTGAGACTTAATATGTCAAGAGGTAAACCATCAGCTGCACAGCTTGATTTATCTATGGGTATGTTAGATGTAATTAACAGTTCTTCTAATCTTATTACTGAGAGTGGTGTTGATTGCCGTAATTATGGAGAATTAACAGGAATTCCTGAGGCAAAACAGTTAATGGCAGATATGATGGGAACAAAACCAGAGAATATTATTGTTTATGGTAATGCCAGTCTTAATATTATGTATGATACAATTTCACGTTCATTTACACATGGTGTTCTTGGAAGTACACCTTGGTGTAAATTAGATAAAGTAAAATTCCTTTGTCCAGCACCTGGATATGATAGACATTTTGCTATTACAGAGAGATTTGGTGTTGAGATGATTACAATTCCAATGACAGAGAATGGCCCAGATATGGAACTTGTAGAGCAGTATGTTAATAATGATGAGGCTGTAAAGGGAATTTGGTGTGTACCAAAGTATTCTAATCCTCAGGGCGTATGTTATTCGGATGATACAGTAAGGAGATTTGCCGCATTAAAACCAGCAGCAAAAGATTTTAGAATATTCTGGGATAATGCATATATAATCCATCATCTATATGATGATAATCAGATTGAAATATTAGATATCATTAGTGAATGTGAAAAAGCCGGTAATCCTGATATGGTATATGAATTTGCATCTACTTCTAAAGTAAGCTTCCCTGGCTCAGGTATATCTGCACTTGCTACATCTAAGGCTAATTTGGATGATATTAAAAAACAGATGACAATTCAGACGATTGGTCATGATAAGATTAATCAGTTAAGACATGTATTATTCTTCAAAGATATTAATGGCTTAAAAGCTCAGATGAAGAAACACGCTGATCTTATGAGACCTAAGTTTGAAGCTGTTCTTGATGTATTAGATAAAGAATTAAGTGGTTTAGGAATTGGTAGTTGGATTTCGCCTAAGGGTGGATATTTTATATCATTTGAAGCAATGGAAGGATGCGCAAAATCGATTGTCGCAAAATGTGCTGAGGCTGGTGTTACAATGACAGGGGCTGGAGCTACATATCCATATGGAAAAGACCCTAAGGACAGCAACATTAGAATTGCACCTTCATTCCCAACTCCAGAAGAGATGGAAAAAGCTGCTGATATATTTGTATTATGTGTTAAATTAGCTAGTGTTGAGAAAATTCTTGAAACTAAATAATTGATGATTATGTTAAGGACGACAATTTGTCGTCCTTTTTTAATAAAAAACTCTACAAAAATCATGTAAGATGTTATAATATAAAAATATATAATTACGAAACAAATTAAAAGAGAGGTAAATTATTATGGCTACAATAGGTTTTATAGGAATGGGCAATATGGGTTATGCAATGTTAAAAGGAGCTCTTGCAATATTTGCACCATCAGAGATTATATTCACATGTCCTGATAAGGCACGATGCGAAGCAATATCAAAAGATACAGGTGTGCGTTATGCTGAAAGTAATGCAGAATGTGCTAATAATGCGAAATACATAGTTCTTGCTGTTAAACCAGTGGTATATCCAACTGTATTAAAGAATATTGAAAATGTTGTTTCTACTGAAAATATCTTGATTTCTATAGCACCTACATGGAGTATTAATGATGTTAATCTTCAGCTTGGTGGAGATAAGAGGGTTGTAAGAGCAATGCCTAATACACCAGCTATGGTTGGCGCAGGAATGTCAGGCGTAAGCTATGAACAGAATTTGTTTACATTTGAAGAAAGAGATACAATTGATAAATTCTTTAATTCTTTCGGCCGTGTACAGATAGTCAGTGAATCACTGATGAATGCTGTTACGTGCGCAAGCGGAAGCTCTCCAGCATATGTATATATGTTTATAGAGGCTCTTGCAGACAGTGTTGTCCAGTACGGAATTCCAAGAAACCAAGCTTATGAGATGGTTGCACAGACTGTTATGGGTTCAGCTAAGATGGTGCTTGAGACAAAAGAACATCCAGCTATGTTGAAAGACAAAGTATGCTCACCAGGAGGCACTACAATTAAGGCTGTTGCAGCGTTAGAAAAGAATGGCTTTAGGAATGCTGTAATTGAGGCTACTAATGCATGCTATGATAAGTGTAGTGGTAAATAATGCATGCTATGATAAGTGTAGTGGCAAATAAAGCATTTATAATATGGAGGATATTGCTTGATGGAGCATATTAAGAGGATAGACAGACAATTAAAATATTCAGGAACAATGCTGAAGATGTATGCTGATACCATAAGCGTACCCAATGGTAATGTTGTTACTTGGGACTTTATAGGACATAATGGTGCTGCAGCGGTTCTGCCAGTTACGGCAGATGGTCGAATTGTGATGGTAAGACAGTTCAGAAATGCTTTGGACAGAGAAACACTTGAGATACCAGCAGGAGGACTGACTAGTCCTGAAGAATCAACATATCATGCAGCTGTAAGAGAACTAGAAGAAGAGACAGGATACAAGTCAGAGAATGTGGAATTGCTTGTGTCAGTTGCTACTGCAGTAGCATTCTGTGATGAAAATATCGATATATATATTGCAAGAGATTTGGTGGCGTCAAAGCAGAATCTTGACGAAGATGAGTATATTGATGTGGAGATTTATTCTGTTGAGGAACTTACATCTATGATATATTCGGGCAAAATTCGTGACTCGAAGACGGTAGCTGCGATTATGACATATAAAGACAGATATTTGTAGAATTGATATGAAAAGTGCAGCATATATTAGTGTATAACTTTTGGGAGGTATATGCTGTGCTTTGGATAAAGAGACATGGATTGTTGATTATTTGGTTTGTTGGAGTGACAACTGGTACATTGCTGGCGAATATTAGTGGTACAAAATATGTACATAATTATGAATTCATGTTTGTTAGTGATTCAGACAATCAGGCGTTAATGATAATAAAAGATATTCTGTTTGATAGACTTAGAGATTATGTGATTCTTTTTATTATAATGATGACTTCGATTGGAAAGAATGTTTTTAGCATAGTGTTAATGTATATTGGAATGTCAGTTGGTACGATTGTAAGTTTTCTTACAATGAAGTACAGTATATTCGGGATTATTGTGTACTGTTTATCACTATGTCCGCAATATATATTTTATGGTATTGCATTATATATGATTAATATGAAGAAAGAGAAACTATATAATTCGAAATTGAATTTTGAAATAATAAAAATATTCTGCGTAATGTGCTTGCTTGTGATATTGGGCGTCATTACAGAAGCATATGTTAATCCATGTGTTATGAAGATACTTTGAGATATTTAACTGGAGGAAATTGTGAACGAATTACTTAAACCATATATTAATGAATTTATTGAATTTTCTAGAAGAACAAAAGGTATATCAGACAATACCGAGGTTTCGATTAAAAGAGATTTGAAGAAATTTGAAGATTTTCTTGTTGAAGAGGATGTATCTGATCCTTTGAAGGTTAATAAGACATTAATTAATTCGTATGTGCTTAATTTAGAGAAAAATAATTATGCTACATCAACAATGTCTAGATATATATCGACATTGAAATCTTTCTGGACATATATGTATGCTGAGAATATCGTTCAAGATAATCCCATGCAGGGAGTGAAACCACCCAGAATTATAAAAAAAGGTGTGGACAGCCTATCTATTGAACAAGTAGATAAGCTCTTAACTGCTCCGGATGAAAAGACGGCAAAGGGGTTAAGGGATAGAGCTATGCTGGAATTGCTATATGCGACTGGTATTAAAGTCTCAGAGATAATATCATTGATGCCGGAAGATATTAATCTATCCATGAATTATATAATATGTCATGATGGTAAGAAAGAGAGACTTGTACCGTTCGGAAGTAAGGCAAGAGAAGCGATGGTTGCATATCTGCAATTAGGTAGAAATCAACTGATTTTGGAAGACGACAGCAATTATATATTTGTTAATATTAATGGTTCGCAATTAAGCAGACAAGGATTTTGGAAGATAATAAAGCATTATGGTAAAAAAGCGGAGATTGATAAGGAGATAACACCTCAGCTGCTAAGAGATTCGTTTGCAATTCATATGCTGAAGAATGGTGCTGATTTTCAGTCATTGCAGGAGATGCTTGGACATTCGGATATTAATGTGACAACAAGAGCGTATGGTGGTGTAATGCACAAAAAATTGCGTGAAGTATATGCAAAAAGCCATCCAAGAATATAAAAAAATCAAGGGAGTATGATTCTGACTCCCTTGATTTTTGTCTATAACTGCTTTAATGAACTGATATTAGTTGATGCCATCATAGAATAATTCGTGTAGTATACAACAAAACCTGGCTTGGCAGCGGCTGGCTTTTTAACATGTTTCTTCTGAATGTAATCAACTTCGACTTTATCCTGTTCTCGTCCTTTAGAGTAATAGGCGGCGAGACTAGCGGCTTCTTCATACACACGGTCTGGAAGCTCTTCACCATTGGATTTTACAATTACATGTGAGCCTGCTACGGATTTGGCATGAAACCACCAGTCATTACCAGTTGCAAACTTGAATGTTAATTCATCATTCTGATAATTGTTTTTGCCAACATAGATATCAAAACCATCGGATGAAACATAGTGGAATGGCTTACTTTTACTCTTTGATTTTTTACTGCCACTTTTTCTCTTGATATAGCCATAATCGATAAGCTCTTCTTTTAATTCAAGTAAATCGTCTTCATTAACAGCAATATCAAGTGCCGTTTGAATTGATTCAAGATGATTAATATCATCAGTAGTTTCCTCGACTAACTTAGTGGTAGCTTCATAAGTCCTCTTTAATTTGTTGTATTTATCAAAATACTTAACAGCATTATCCTTTGGAGATAGTGTATTATCAAGTGGAATGGTGACATCGGATTCACTATAGTAATTATAAGCTACCAATTCCTTAGCACCTTCTTCAATATTGTAACCATAGGTGTTGATTAATTCACCGTATATTCTGAATTTGTCTCTTTTGTCAGTATCCTTTAATTGCTTCTCCTGAATAGAAAGCTTTTTGTAATTACGTTCTAGAGCTGTTGCCACAATCTTGCGCAGATCAGCAGAACGCTGTCTAATACGCGATATGGCATTACGACCAGAATAATAATCAGTAAGTACATCACTTATTGTATCGTAATTCGTATGTGTACAGTCACCCCCATCATATATTGAAAGCGAAAAACTAGCGAATTCTTTGGGGATTCCATCACAGCAATATATTACAGGCTGATATTCGTTATTCTTTAGATTATCAATAAAGCGTGTAAATGTTTTGTATAGATGTAGTTTTTCGATATCATTAAGTGTATTGGCAGGTTGAGCACTGTCAATAGATGCCTGATGAATGATTTCTTCTGATATAACAGGACTGATACCTGTTAATCCGCCATATAAAGCCTTCAAGATTGGCATGGGTTTTGTATACACATGTGATGAAAATGTATCAAAATCAGCAGTAAGAGGATTAGCTTTGTCAGTTGTTTCTGGAATAAAATAAGGTCGTCCGGGTAAAACCTCTCGAACAGAACTCATCTGCGAAGATACATGTTTTATGCTATCCAGAATCATATTATCATCTGTAGTGAATATGATATTGCTGTGCTTTCCCATTAATTCTACTACCAGATGCTTTTGACACAAATCTCCCATCTCATTGAGATGTTCTATCTTGAAGTCAATTACTCGCTCAAGTCCCGGCTGAGTAATGCTTATAATACGACCATTATTGATATGCTTTCTTAAAAGCATACAGAAATTAGGGGCTGTCAAAGGACTTGGTTTATTATCTTTGGCAATATATATTAGTGGAAGACTAGCATTAGCGGAAATTGTCAGTCTATATTGAGAACTATTATTTTTTATTGTGAGCATTAATTCGTCAGTTTCCGGTTGTGCAATCTTATATAAACGTCCTCCAATTAGAAGATTATTAAGTTCATAAACTATATTTGAAATTACTGTTCCATCTAAAGCCATATTCCTGTTCCTTTCATCAAAGTGATACATAATATATGATGTTTGACCACATTAGTATGTCGACATCTCTAACATAGTATCATAAAAGTAGGCTTTTGTCTTTGCATTTGTTCTAAATATATATAAATAATAAAGAATTCTTAAGATTTATCTTGATTTTTTTAGCGTAATTGTTTATTATTAATTGTAAATGCTTTTTTAACTCGAAGTATATGGAACAGGTGAAGATATGACGCAGCTAATTAATATAGGTTTTGGTAATATAATTAACTCTGATAAAATTGTAGCTATTATATCGCCTGACTCAGCACCTGCTAAAAGACTTATACAGTCAGCGAAAGAACAGGGTAGAGTTGTAGACGCGACACAGGGCAGAAGAACAAGAGCAGTAATAATTACTGATGGTAATCATGTTGTACTGTCTGCATTGCTTCCAGATACTATCTCAGGAAGGTTTAAGAGCAGTGAACAGGATAATAAAGATACAAAAGTTAGAACAGACAACGAAAGTGAATAATTATTTTATCTACATGTGGAGGATATGATGAGAACAGAAGGTTTGCTTATTGTTATATCTGGTTTCTCAGGTGCTGGTAAAGGTACTGCAATGAAGAGACTGTTAGAAAAATATGATAATTATGCATTATCAATTTCAGCAACTACAAGAAGTCCTCGTGAAGGCGAGATTGATGGTAGGGAATATTTCTTTAAGACAAAAGAACAGTTTGAAGAGATGATCAATAATGATGAATTGATAGAGTATGCAAATTATGTGGGTAATTATTATGGAACTCCGAAGGAATATGTGGAGAAACAGTTGAAATCAGGTAATAATTGTATATTAGAGATAGAGATTCAAGGTGCAATGAATATAAAGAAGATGTATCCTAATGCGGTATTGATGTTCATAATGCCACCAAGCGTTACAGCTTTATATGATAGATTAAAGGGTAGAGGAACTGAAGATGAAGCTACAATTCTTAAGAGAATGAGTAGAGCAGTAGAAGAGTCAGAAGGCCTTACAGATTATGATTACATTGTAATCAATGATGATTTAGAACAATGTGTTGATGAGATTAATGCTTGTATAGAAAGTGAACACAGAAGAATCATAGGTAATATTGAAAAAATTAATAATATAAGAGAAGAACTTAATATCTTTTCGAAAGGAGAATAATTATGATACATCCATCGTATACAGATTTAATGGAAGTTGTTAACAGTCAGGTAGAGGAGGGCGAAGAGCCAGTTATCCAGAGCAGATACTCAATTGTATTAGCAACATCTAAGAGAGCAAGACAGATTATTTCAGGAGATGAACCATTAGTTGATGATGCTCCATGTAACAAACCATTATCAATTGCTGTTGATGAGTTATATAAAGGAAAAGTAATTATTACAGCAGAAGATGAATATGCTGATGATAATGAGTAATATATAACTTAGTGTATATGAATAGCTGCTGCAATAGATGTAGCAGCTATTTTTAGCGTATGTGTCGCTACACAGTTTGGAATAATAAAAGCATTTTTCGGAGGTAATATATTAGTGGAAAGTGGAATATACAAATTAATTAATACAGATGGAAGAGCTAAAAGAGGCGAATTCCATACTGTTCATGGTGTGATACAGACTCCTGTTTTTATGAATGTTGGAACAGCAGCAGCAATTAAAGGTGCAGTAGCTACAACGGATCTAAAGGAGATAGGCACACAGGTTGAGTTGTCTAACACATATCATCTGCATGTAAGACCAGGTGATAAAATCGTTAAACAGATGGGTGGATTGCACAAATTCATGAATTGGGACAGACCGATTCTAACTGATTCAGGTGGATTTCAGGTGTTTTCGCTCGCAGGACTTAGGAAAATCAAAGAAGAAGGCGTAACATTCAATTCTCATATAGACGGAAGAAAGATATTCATGGGACCTGAAGAAAGTATGCAGATTCAGTCTAATCTTGCATCTACAATAGCAATGGCATTCGATGAATGTCCACCACATCCGGCAACAAGGGAATATATGCAGAATTCTGTTGATAGAACAACAAGATGGCTTATGCGTTGTAAGATTGAGATGGACAGACTTAATTCACTTGAAGATACAATTAATAAGAATCAGCTTTTATTCGGTATTAATCAAGGTGGTACATTTGAAGATATCCGTATCGAACATGCAAAGAGAATATCTGAATTAAATCTTCCGGGATATTCACTTGGAGGTCTGGCAGTAGGAGAATCTCACGAAGAGATGTATAATATACTTGATGTTACTATACCATATCTGCCACAACAGAAGCCAACTTATCTTATGGGAGTTGGTACTCCAGCCAATATTCTTGAATCGGTAGATAGAGGTATCGATTTCTTTGACTGCGTATATCCTTCGAGAAATGGCAGACATGGACATGTATATACGAAGTTTGGTAAAATCAACCTTTTTAATGCAAAATTTGAAACAGACAATGAGCCAATTGAAGAGGGCTGTCAATGTCCAGCGTGTAAGAACTATAGCAGAGGATATATAAGACATCTGCTTAAAGCAAAAGAGATGCTTGGAATGAGACTTTGTGTGCTTCATAATCTTTATTTCTACAATCATTTGATGGAAGATATAAGGGATGCCATAGAGAAAAAGGAATATACAGCATTTAAAAATAAGAGACTTGATATGCTCAAGACATATGATGAGAACAAGTAAATCCAATACCATTAGTGTATTATATTCTGTGTTGTTTATAAATAATTAAGGAATTATTACTTGTAAATATCTAGTTTATATGTATAATTAGTTGTAATGGAAAAAATTAAAAGATAAATCTAGGAGGATTTTTTATGGGATTAGTATTAACACAGTCTTCTCCAGTGGGAATGATTGGAATCATTATTTTCTATGTAGTTTTTCTTGGTGGTTTAATGTACTTTATGGCAATCAGACCTCAGAAAAAGCAGCAGAAAAAACAGAACGAAATTATTGCATCAATGGAAGCTGGTGATTTTGTAAAAACAACAAGTGGTTTTTATGGAACAATTATTGACATTACTGATGATACAGTAATCGTTGAATTTGGTAATAATAAGAATTGTCGTATCCCTATGGATAAAGATGCAGTTGTTCAGGTAGAAAAACTCGAAAAATAATTGCTTTAAATAATTATGTAAAATATTGGGGTGTCGCACTAGATAATTAGTGTGGCGTCCCATTTTTGTTATTGTAATTATGTATAATTAATTATTTATCTTCTTATATAATATGTCATAGTATTCATACATCTTTTGGACGCTGTTTTCAAGAAGGTAATAGTGATTTATGTAAGGAATGAGTAACACCATTATCAAAAGAAATAGAATAAGCACAGGAATCAACTGCGTGCTCGTATAAAACCAAAGTGAAATAATCGCAAGCATTGCGAATGTAACAGTAACAATAAGATGAATTAATCGTTCATGCTGAAAGAATGCAATCTGCGTAAGAATATCATTATATGCATCTTGTATTGATTTTTCATCAGTAGAATTAACAACTTCCTCAAGATATTTGAGATAACCAAGTACTCTATTCTTCATATATAACCTCCAAATTTCTATATCAACTATCGCTGGCTGTACAATCTGGTCATAATTCACGCGGACACGCTTTCGCTCGAGCTTAAACGTAGCGGTTCATAAGTGAACAAAGAACGTTCACTAAGAACCGACGTTACGCAACGGTCCGTTTAGAATTATGACCAGCTTATACAGACATAAATTCCTTAATATGGAATTTTTATGTTTGCATAATAAAAGTTTATATGAATAATTATATATCTTTTTAATAACTTATTAAAGGTAAATGGAAAAAAATATTGAAAATATTATGCATTTGCGATATTATAGAGAAATAGGCTTAAAGGGCATACTATATCTAAGTATAAATATGCATCTTTAAACGATAGACTATGTATAGAAAGGTTTGAAGATTATGAATTTTAATATTGCAGTCATTGGTGGCGACGGAATTGGTCCTGAGATAGTCAGAGAAGCCAAAAAGGTTCTTGATAAAGTAGGAAGTAAGTATGGACACACATTTAATTATAATGAGATTCTAATGGGAGGATGTTCGATTGATGCATACGGAGTTCCCCTAACTGATGAAGCAATTGCAGTGGCAAAGAGCAGTGATTCGGTTCTTCTTGGTGCTGTAGGTGGTAACGTGGGTAACTCAAGATGGTATGATGTTGCACCTAATCTTCGTCCGGAAGCAGGTTTATTGAAAATTCGTAAAGAATTACAGTTATTTGCTAATATAAGACCAGCATATCTTTATAATGAACTTAAAGCAGCATGCCCATTAAGAGATGATATTATTGGTGATGGCTTTGATATGGTTATCATGAGAGAGCTTACAGGTGGTCTTTACTTTGGAGAGAGACATACTGAAGAAGTTAATGGCGTTATGAAAGCAACAGATACATTAACATATGATGAGAATGAGATAAGAAGAATTGCAATCAAAGCATTTGAAATTGCAATGAAGAGAAATAAAAGAGTAATCAGTGTTGATAAAGCTAATGTTCTTGATTCATCAAGATTATGGAGAAAAGTTGTTAAAGAAGTATCGGCTGATTATCCAGAGGTTGAGTTACAGGATATGCTTGTTGATAATTGTGCAATGCAGTTAGTTATGAATCCAGGACAGTTTGATGTAATTCTTACAGAGAATATGTTTGGAGATATATTATCAGATGAAGCAAGTATGATTACTGGTTCGATAGGAATGCTTTCTTCAGCAAGTCTTGGTGAAACTAAGCTTGGTTTATATGAGCCAAGTCATGGTTCAGCACCTGATATTGCAGGAAAGAATCTTGCTAATCCTATTGCTACAATTCTTAGTGCAGCGATGATGCTTAGATATTCATTTGACCTTGATAAAGAGGCAGATGCAATTGAGAATGCTGTTAAGATGGTACTTGCAGATGGATACAGAACAGGTGATATCTATTCTGATGGAATGAAAAAAGTTGGAACTATTGAGATGGGTGATCTCATCGCAGAAAGAGTATAAAAGATATTAATAAAATAATATAAAATAATATAATATAAAAGTTTTGATATGGAGGATTAATATGAAGAGTGATGCAGTATTTAAAGGAACACAGCAGGCCCCACACAGATCGTTATTCAACGCATTGGGTCTTACAGAAGAAGAGATGAACAGACCATTGGTTGGTATTGTTAGTTCATATAATGAAATTGTACCAGGTCATATGAATATAGATAAGATTGTAGAAGCAGTTAAGCTTGGTGTTGCAATGGCTGGAGGAACACCTAGAGTATTCCCAGCTATAGCTGTTTGTGATGGTATTGCAATGGGACATGTTGGAATGAAGTATTCATTAGTAACAAGAGACCTTATTGCAGATTCAACAGAGTGTATGGCACTTGCTCATCAGTTTGATGCGCTTGTTATGATTCCAAACTGTGATAAGAATGTTCCAGGACTTCTTATGGCTGCAGCAAGAGTTAATGTTCCAACAGTATTCGTTAGTGGTGGACCAATGCTCGCAGGTAAAGTTAATGGATGTAAAACAAGTCTTTCTTCTATGTTTGAGGCAGTTGGAGCTTATTCAGCTGGAAAGATAACAGAAGAACAGTTAAAAGAATATGAAGCAAAAACATGTCCAACATGTGGATCATGTTCAGGTATGTATACAGCAAACTCAATGAACTGTCTTACAGAAGTTCTTGGTATGGCACTTGGTGGTAATGGTACTATTCCAGCAGTATATTCTGAAAGAATCAAACTTGCTAAGCATGCAGGTATGAAAGTAATGGAGATGCTTGAGAAGAATATCAGACCAAGAGATATTATGACACATGATGCATTCATGAATGCACTTACAGTCGATATGGCTCTTGGATGTTCAACAAATAGTATGCTTCATCTTCCAGCTATTGCTAATGCAGCTGGTATTGATATCAATCTTGATATGGCTAACGAAATTAGTGCTAAGACACCTAATCTGTGTCATCTTGCACCAGCAGGTCATACATATATCGAAGAGCTTAATGAAGCTGGCGGTGTGTATGCAGTAATGAATGAACTTAATAAGAAGAATCTTCTTCATACAGATTGCATGACAGTAACAGGTAAAACAGTTGCAGAGAATATTGCTAATGCTGTTAATAAGAATCCAGAAGTTATCAGACCTATTGATAATCCATATAGCCAAACTGGTGGTATTGCAGTTCTTCGCGGTAACCTTGCTCCAGACTCAGCTGTTGTAAAGCGTTCTGCAGTAGTTGAAGAGATGATGGTTCATGAAGGCCCAGCAAGAGTATTTGATTGTGAAGAAGATGCAATTGCTGCAATCAAGAATGGAAAGATTGTTGAAGGTGATGTTGTAGTAATTAGATATGAGGGACCTAAGGGTGGCCCAGGTATGAGAGAGATGCTTAATCCTACATCAGCAATTGCAGGAATGGGACTTGGCTCAAGTGTTGCACTTATAACAGATGGACGTTTTAGTGGTGCTTCAAGAGGCGCTTCAATTGGTCATGTATCACCAGAAGCAGCTGTAGGTGGTCCAATCGCTCTTGTAGAAGAAGGCGATATCATCAAGATTAATATTCCAGCTAATACACTTGAACTTGATGTATCTGATGAAGAATTAGCAAAGAGAAAAGCTGCTTGGACTCCAAGAGAGCCTAAAGTTACAACAGGATATCTTGCAAGATACGCTGCAATGGTTACATCTGGTAACAGAGGAGCAGTTCTTGAAATTCCTAAAAATAATAATTAATAGAACTAACGAAAGGATATATTGATATGAAGTTAAATGGTTCAGAGATAATTGTAGAATGTTTAAAGGAACAGGGTGTTGACACTGTTTTTGGTTATCCAGGTGGAGCCATTCTTAATGTGTATGATGCTTTATACAAACATTCTGATGAAATAACACATATATTAACATCACATGAGCAGGGTGCTTCACATGCTGCAGATGGTTATGCAAGAGCAACAGGTAAAGTAGGTGTATGTCTTGCAACATCTGGTCCTGGTGCAACTAATCTTGTAACAGGAATTGCCACAGCATATATGGATTCTATCCCTATGGTAGCTATTACAGCTAATGTAACTGTACCACTTTTGGGTAAGGATAGCTTTCAGGAGATTGATATCGCAGGCGTTACAATGCCTATTACAAAGCATAATTATATCGTTAAAGATGTACATGATCTTGCTGAGACAATTAGAAATGCTTTTCAAATAGCTAAGTCTGGACGACCAGGTCCTGTACTTATTGATGTGACAAAGGATGCTACAGGCGCAACTTGTGATTATATTAAACAGACACCAAAGCCAATCGAAAGAGTGACAGATACTATCACAGAGGATGATGTTGAAGAAGCAGCTGAATTAATTAAAGCATCTAAAAAACCATTTATATTTGTAGGTGGTGGTGTAATTGCATCTGATGCATCAGAAGAATTGAGAAGATTTGTTAAGAAGGTTGATGCGCCAGTAACTGATTCACTTATGGGAAAAGGTGCATTTGATGGTTCTGATTCATTATATTGTGGAATGCTTGGTATGCATGGAACTAAAGCTGCTAATTTTGGCGTATCTGAGTGTGATCTTCTTATTACCATTGGTGCCAGATTCTCTGACCGTGTAACTGGTAATATTAAGAAATTCGCAAGTAAGGCCAAAGTACTTCAGTTTGATGTAGATGCTGCTGAGATTAATAAGAATGTCAAGGTTAATGCAAGCGTAATTGGAGATGCTCTTGAAGTATTAAAACGAGTTAATTCCAAGATAGACCAGCTTAACCATAAGGAATGGATAGAACATATTGATGAATATAAGAAAAAATATCCATTAACATATAATCCACAGGGACTTACTGGACCTTATGTAATGCAGAAGATATATGAGGTTACTAAGGGTGATGCTATTATATCAACAGATGTTGGCCAGCACCAAATGTGGGCTGCACAGTATTACAAATATAAGAATCCTAGAACATTACTTACATCAGGTGGCCTTGGTACTATGGGATATGGCCTTGGCGCATGTATTGGTGCCAAAGTAGGATGCAAGGATAAAACTGTAATTAATATTGCAGGTGATGGATGTTTTAGAATGAATATGAATGAGCTTGCTACAGCAACAAGATATAATATCCCTATAATTCAGGTGGTATTCAATAATCATGTTCTTGGTATGGTAAGACAGTGGCAGGATCTATTCTATGGAAAGAGATATTCATCTACTATATTAGAAGATGCTGTTGATTTTGTAAAACTTGCAGAAGCTATGGGTGCAAAAGCATACAGAGTTACTAAGAAGGAAGAAGTAGTAGATGTACTTAAGGAAGCAATAGGTCTTAACATTCCTGTAGTTATTGAATGCGTACTTGATAAGGATGACAAAGTATTCCCAATGGTTGCTCCAGGTACTCCGATTGCCGAAGCATTTGATGAGGAAGATCTTAAAAACAAAGAAAATAAAAATTAATGTACATAATATTGTGCACATTATAATATAAGATAATATTGTTAAATATATTGACATGAACAAAAAATTGCAATAAAATGTCAGTTATATTATCTATAATTCAATTTAGGAGGAAGAAAAAGTGGGTAGAGTTTATAATTTTAGCGCCGGTCCAGCCGTATTACCTGAGGAGGTATTAAAGGAAGCAGCAGCAGAGATGCTTGATTACAATGGAACAGGAATGTCTGTTATGGAGATGAGCCATAGATCGAAGGCTTATCAGCAGATTATCGATGATGCAGAAGCAGATCTTAGAGATCTTCTTAATATCCCTGATAATTACAAAGTATTATTTTTACAGGGTGGTGCTTCACAGCAGTTTGCAGCAATTCCAATGAATCTTATGAAGAATAAGAAAGCTGCTTATATTATCACAGGTCAGTGGGCAAAGAAAGCATATCAGGAAGCACAGATTTACGGAGATGCAGTAGCTGTTGCATCATCAGCTGACAAAACTTTCTCATACATACCAGATTGCTCAGATCTTGATATTCCTGAAGACGCTGATTATGTATATATCTGTGAGAACAATACAATTTATGGTACAAAATACAAAAAATTACCTAATACAAAAGGTCATATCTTAGTATCAGATGTTTCATCATGTTTCTTATCAGAACCAATTGATGTTACAAAGTATGGAATTGTATATGGCGGCGTTCAGAAGAACGTAGGACCTGCAGGTCTTGTAATCTCAATCATTCGTGAAGATTTAATTACAGAAGATACACTTCCAGGAACACCTACAATGCTTAAGTTCAAAACACAGGCAGATAATGGCTCTATGTATAATACTCCTAACTGTTATGCAATATATATTTGTGGTAAAGTATTCAAATGGTTAAAGAAGATGGGTGGACTTGAAGTTATGAAACAGCGTAACGAAGAGAAAGCTAAGATTCTTTACGATTTCCTTGATCAGAGCAAATTATTCAAGGGTACAGTTGTAAAAGAGGATCGTTCACTTATGAATGTTCCATTTGTAACAGGTAATGAAGAACTTGATGCAAAATTCGTTAAGGAGTCTAAGGCTGCAGGATTCGAGAATCTTAAAGGTCATAGAACAGTTGGCGGTATGAGAGCAAGTATCTATAATGCAATGCCAATCGAAGGTGTTAAAGCTCTTGTAGAATTCATGAAGAAATTCGAAGCTGAGAATATGTAATTATTAATAATTTGAATATTATATAGTATAAGTCATGCAGCATACTTTCGGGTATGCTGCAATGTGCAGAAATGAGGAAAATAATGATTAACGTTAATTGTCTTAATAATATCGCTGGAGTAGGTCTTGATTTATTATCAGCAGACTATAATAAAGAAGCTTCATTTGAAGAAGCAGATGTAGTACTTGTAAGAAGTGCAAAGATGCATGATATGGAATTAGGTAGCAACCTTAAAGCTATTGCAAGAGCAGGAGCAGGTGTTAATAATATTCCTCTTGATAAATGTGCAGAGCAGGGTATTGTTGTATTTAACACACCAGGTGCTAATGCTAATGGTGTTAAAGAATTAGTTCTTGCTGGTTTACTTATTGCTTCAAGAGATATTGTTGGCGGTATTGAATGGGTTAAAGAGAATTCATCAGATGAGAATATTGCTGCATCAACAGAAAAAGCTAAAAAAGCATTTGCCGGATGTGAAATCAAGGGCAAAAAACTTGGAGTAATTGGTCTTGGAGCAATTGGTGTATTAGTAGCTAACGCTGCAATATCACTTGGTATGGAAGTATATGGTTATGATCCATATATATCTGTTAACGCTGCATGGAGCCTTTCAAGAGATGTAAAACATATTAGTGCTGTAGAAGATATCTACAAAGAATGTGATTATATTACTGTTCATGTACCTCTTCTTGATAGTACACGTGGTATGCTTAATAAAGCTGCTTTTGATATGATGAAAGACGGAGTAGTAATTCTTAATTTTGCAAGAGATGTACTTGTTAATGAGGAAGATATTAAGGTTGCACTTGAAGCTGGTAAGGTTAAGAGATATGTAACAGATTTCCCTAACACAACAGTTGCTAATACTAAGGGTGTAATAATTACTCCACATATTGGTGCTTCAACAGCTGAATCAGAAGATAACTGTGCTATTATGGCTGTTAAAGAAATCAGAAACTACATTGAGAATGGTAATATAATTAATTCAGTTAATTATCCTGCATGTGATATGGGTGAGTGTACAAAAGAAGGACGTATTGCTGTATGTCATAAGAATGTACCTGCTGTTATCAGCAAGGTTACTTCAATTCTTGGTGAAGCTGGAATTAATATCTCTGATATGATGAATAAATCAAGAAATGATTTCGCTTATTCATTGTTTGATATTGATAAAGTTGCAGATTCTTCAGTTGTTGATAAAATCAGTGCTGTTGATGGTGTAATCAGAGTAAGAATAGTAAAATAATTATTATCTAATAGAGATGCCTTGTAGTATATTATGCTGCAAGGTGTTTTTATTAAAATAGATTGTTAACTATATATAAATAATGGTTGACAATTAGACGCGGCTATCGTATACTTTATTCTAGTGAATAAAAAGAGAGGTATTATGATGACTGAGGTAGTAGATAATAGAACAAACAAAAAAGATGAAAAGTAAAGCGAGTATATATGCAATTGCACTCGTAGGTGTGGTAACAGCAGTTACGTGTGTTATGGGACCCAATTCAATACCGATAGGACCTGTTCCTATATCGCTTACTAATCTGGCGATATGTATGGGGGCAATAATGCTTGGATGGAAACTAAGTACTGTAAGTACACTGGTGTATTTGTTGATTGGTGCAGTTGGTGTTCCCGTATTCTCTAATTACAGTGGTGGTTTTGCAAAGTTGGTGGGCCCAACAGGTGGGTATCTGATCGGTTTTATTTTCCTTGCATTGATTACGGGTATATTTGCTGACAAATTCAACGGTAAGGTTATAGCCTGTGTAATAGGAATGGTTATGGGAACTATAGTTTTGTATTTGTTTGGCACAGCGTGGCTTGCTTATCAGATGAAACTATCGTTTGGAGCAGCACTGGGGGCTGGCGTAATACCATTTATCCTGGGTGATATAATTAAGATTGTATTAGCTGGTATTATTGCTCCAGTAGTTCGAAAAGAAATCAAGAAAGCCGGACTTAATTAGTTGATTATGAAAACTCATTTATGTAGAAAGTTTGATGATAACTCTATATAGATGAGTTTTTTTATGTTATACTTATATAAGTATGACTATTAATATAATGTAACTTAAAGTACAGAAACGGAGGATTAGATATGGCAGTTGTAAAACCATTCCAGTGTGTAAGACCAGATTCACAGTATGTAAGCAGGGTGGCAGCATTACCTTATGATGTGTATAATCGTGAAGAAGCATGTGAGGTTGTTAAAAAGGAACCATTATCTTTCTTAAAGATTGACAGAGCTGAGACGCAGTTTGACAGTAGTGTTGATACATATGCACCTGAGGTGTACGCAAAAGCAAAAGAATTATTAGAGGGTATGATTGCTGATAAAACATTCATTACTGATGAGGAAAAAGCTTATTATATATATGAACTTACTATGGATGGAAGAACACAGACAGGTATTGTGGCTTGTGCATCAATCGATGATTATCAGAATAATGTTATTAAGAAGCATGAGAATACAAGAGCAGAAAAAGAGATTGATAGAATTACGCATGTGGATACCTGCAGTGCGCAGACAGGACCAATCTTTTTGGCTTATCGCGCTAATGAAGTTATTAATGAAGTGGTAAATAAAACAAAGGCTGATAATAAGCCATTATATGATTTTACGTCAGAGGATGGTGTGAGACATACCGTGTATAAGATAAATGCTTCTAATGATGTTAATGCTGTGTATGAAGCATTTGCCAAGATTAATCAAATCTATATTGCAGATGGACATCACAGAGCTGCTTCAGCTGTAAAAGTAGGACTTAAGAGAAGAGAAGCTAATAAGAATTATACAGGAGAAGAGGAATTCAATTATTTCCTTTCGGTTCTTTTCCCTGATGAGCAGTTGATGATAATGCCATATAATCGTGTTGTTAAAGATTTGAATGGAATGACTAATGAAGAATTCTTTGAGGCTATTAGTAAGAATTTTGATGTAAAAGAAAGTGATAACATGGTGAATCCTGTCAAGAAGGGTACTTATGGAATGTATCTTGATAATAGATGGTATACACTTAGTGCCAAAGACCGTATAAAATCTAATGATCCAGTTGATGGTCTTGATGTTGCTGTGTTACAGAATAATTTGCTTGCACCAATACTAGGTATTGGTGATCCAAAGACAGATAAGAGAATTGATTTTGTTGGTGGAATTAGAGGTTTAGCTGAGTTAGAGAGAAGATGCAGCGTTGATATGAAGATAGCATTTTCAATGTATCCTACTTCAATTGCAGAGCTTTTTGATGTTGCGGATGCTAATAGATTAATGCCTCCTAAATCTACATGGTTTGAACCTAAGCTTAGAAGTGGAATATTCATTCACAGAATATAAAGAGGTTTTGATAAAATGATAGTTGATATGACAAAAGGTAAACCAACGGGTATTCTGTGGAGGTTTGCAATGTCTCTGCTACTTAGTGTGGCATTTCAACAGCTTTATAGTATAGTTGATAGTATAGTCGCTGGCAATTTTATTAACAAAGATGCGTTGGCTGCGGTAGGGGCATCGTACCCAATAACTATGATATTCATAGCATTTGCAACAGGCTCTAATATAGGATGCTCTGTTGTAATATCGCAATTATTTGGAGCAAAAAAATATTCAAGAATGAAGACAGCAATATATACTTCGTTGATAGCTGTTGCTGCTTTAGCTGTAATACTTACAATTGCAGGTGTGTTATGTTGTAATCCATTGATATCAGCACTAAGTACTCCTGATAATATATTCGCTGATTCAGCAGAATATCTGCGTATATATATCTTTGGATTATTATTTTTGTTTATATATAATATTGCAACAGGGATATTCACTGCGCTGGGAGATTCGAAGACACCACTGTATTTCCTTATATTTTCTTCATTACTTAATATTGCGCTTGATCTAATATTCGTAATTGTGTTCAATATGGGAGTTGCAGGCGTAGCATGGGCAACTTTTGCTGCACAAGGTGTATCATCTATATTGGCATTCATATGGCTGATTAGAAGAATTGCAGGAATAGAAACAGATAAAGAGGAAAAGGTCAGACTATTTGACGGGAATATACTTGGAAAGATATCAATGATTGCAATTCCATCTATATTACAGCAGTCATTTATTTCGGTTGGTAATTTGTTCGTACAAGGCTTAATTAACGGCTATGGTTCAGATGTGGTTGCGGGGTACTCAGCAGCGATTAAGTTAAATACATTTGCAATCACGATATTTACAACACTTGGTAATGCATTATCTAGTTTTACTGCACAGAATATAGGCGCTGGCAAAATAGAACGTGTAGGAAAGGGATTTAAATCAACAATGATTATGGGATTTGTTGTCTGTATACCTTTCATATTGTGTTATACATTGTTTGGTAAGATGGCTATTGAGCTCTTTTTGGATACGGGCGCATCGGACATTGAATCTGCACTTAAAGTTGGACGAGAATTCCTCTTGTATGTATCACCTTTTTATATTGTGATATTGTGCAAATTAATATCGGATGCGGTACTTCGTGGTTCAGGTTCGATGAAACAATTTATGATTGCGACTTTTTCAGATCTTATAATAAGAGTAATTCTTGCATATGTATTCGCAAAAGGATTTGGCTTAGGATATACTGGCATCTGGTTCTCGTGGCCTGTTGGCTGGTTCTTTGGAACAGCTTTATCATTATTATTCTATTATAATAAGAGCTGGATGAAGGAAAGCATTGCTGCAAAGTAATAGTATTAATCTACACTATAAATTGGAGGTAATATGTTACATAGAAATTATTATACAGATATTGATTATAAGAAGATGGGTATAGTTCATCAGGGAACTGCCGCAACATTCACTACGTATATTACAGATTTTTATCCTGAATATCAGGCACCTAAGAATAAACCCATAGTAATATTGTGTCCAGGAGGTGGATATGAACATCATTCTCCTCGAGAAGCCGAACCAGTAGCTTTAAAGCTTAATAGTCTTGGGTATAATGTCATTGTACTTAGATATAGTGTTGCGCCTGACAACTTTCCGTGCCAGTTGTATGAATTAGCATATACTGTCAAATTCGCAAGAGATAATGCTGCTAATTGGGATAGTGACCCAGACAAAATTATTGCAGCGGGATTTTCTGCAGGTGGACATGTGGCAGCATCACTTGGAACTATGTGGAATCAACCTTTTATGACGGAGTTTTGCAATACAATATTGAATACATCAATTGAAAGCATCAAGCCTAATATGCTTATGCTTGGATATTCTGTATTAACTGCTGACAAATATGCACACAGACAATCCTTTGTAAGACTTTTAGGCGATAGATATGATGAACTTATTGACAGGATGTCATTGGAAAATGCTGTATCAGCATCAACACCTATGACCTTCCTATGGCATACATTCTCCGATGCAACGGTTCCAGTAGAAAATTCATTGCTATTTGCTAATGCACTTAAAGAAAATAATATTAAGTTTGAATTGCACATATTTGCTAATGGAAGTCATGGAATAGGACTTGGAACAAAGGAAACGGATACAAAAGATGGTAGAAAATATCAACCTGAGTGTGCATGCTGGATTGATATGTTTGATACATTTGTTAAGAATAATTTGTAGAATTTAAGGGTGTATAAGCATTTATAATAATATGCACTATAGTAAAGGGAGGATAGACGTGAATAAAAAATTATATTCGTTGATGAATTGGCCGGATATTGAAGGGATTGTGTATTCTGAATGCGATAATCCGAGAAGTCTTTTGGGTGGACATGCTACCCAATATGGCTATCTTATTCAGGTGTTTAGACCAGATGCTGTAGAAGTAATTGTTAATGTTAATAATAAGCAGAAAATCAAAATGGAAAAAGTTGATGAAAATGGCTTCTTTGCTACATTACTTCCATTGAAAACTAAAGTAAAATATACCTTGATCATTGAGAATATTAAGGGTGAGAAAAAAGAGATTGCAGATCCATATGAATTCAAACCGGTAACTCATAATAGCCGACTTAAAGCTTATAATGCTGGAAATTGCAATAATGTATATGAATATCTGGGAGCTCATCTATGTACGGCCGAAGGTGTTGAAGGTGTTAATTTTGCTGTATGGGCACCTAATGCATTAAGAGTAAGTGTTGTAGGTGATTTTAATCGTTGGGATGGAAGAATATATCCGATGGAGCGAATTGCAGATACTGGTGTATTCGAATTGTTTATTCCTGGTATTAAAGCCGGTGATATATACAAATTCGAAATCAAGTGTAAGGGTGGTATGGTTATGACAAAGGCTGATCCATATGCATTCTCAACACAGGAGGCACCATATACAGCTTCAGTTGTATATGATATGAATAATTTTGAATGGAATGATTATCAGTGGAAGCTTAATGGCATTAATAATGAATTTGCAACAAAGCCTGTTAATATTCTTCAGCTTGAGATTGGTAGATTTGTTAAGCAATATGGAAGCAGACAGCTAAAAAGCAAGAAACATATTACATATACTGATGCATCAGATATTATTACAGAGTATGCAGTAAATAATGGATATAATGCTATTGAACTTCTTGGCATATCTGAATATGTGGATGATGATTCGTATGGAGATGATGTCAATAATTTCTATGCACCAACCAGAAGATATGGGCAGCCTGATGAATTAAAATGGTTAGTTGATAAGCTTCATTCTCATAATATTGCTGTATATATTAATTGGAATCCTACACATTTTTCAGGCAACCTGAGTGGATTATTAGGATTTGACGGTACATGTATATATGAACATGAGGATAGCAGGCAAAGCACATATATGGAGACATCATACAGATGCTTTAATTTTGGAAGGCTTGAAGTAAAAAGTTTCTTATTATCTAACGCATATATGTGGTTGAATGAGTATCATTTTGATGGAATTAAGATAAGAGATATAGAGAGCCTCATATACATGGATTATGGCAAAAAACCAGGAGCATGGGTTGCTAATATCTATGGAGGTAATGAGAATCTGGATGCACTTGATTTTATCAAAAAGCTTAATGTAATGCTTAATAAATCTGATTTTGATGCACTATCAATTGCAGATGAAAAGGCTGCATATCCATGTGTGACGGAAGATGTTAAGAGTGGTGGTTTAGGTTTTTCTCTTAAGTATAATAATGGCTGGACAGAAGAAATGCTCAGATTTATGAGTATGGATCCAATATATAGAAAGGCTGCATATGATAATCTTTGTTATAGCATGATTTATAATTATAGTGAGAATTTTGTAGTAATGTATAATGATGTATTAATGCAGCATTGTCTTGGTTACTTATATAATATAATGCCTGAATCGTCATCTAATATAATGAAACTTTCAGGTGTAAAGCTTGCTTTAGGATATATGATGACGCATCCTGGTAAAAAGCTCTCATATATGGGAATGGATGTTGTAAATTCTAAGGTAAACAAACAGCTTTCAGGTTATATTGCTGCATTAAATAAGCTTTATTTAAGTGAAAGCGCATTATATGAAGGCGATTATAGTGATTATGGTTTTAAGTGGGTTGATAATAATATGCCTAATGAGACAATTATTACTTTTGAAAGAGAAGATAGTAGTGCTAATCGTTTGCTTATAGTTGCTAATTTTACTCCTGTGGCTAGAGAAAAGTTCAAACTCAAAGTTAATAACGAAGGAAAATACAAAGAGATATTAAATAGCGATGATGAACAATATGGTGGAAATGCATGTATCAACAAACGAATCAAGACAAGCCAGCAAGGCTATATAACTGTTAATATACCACCAATGGGGATTTCAGTATATAGATATGTTGAAGCTTAATGTTGTAATATATAGTACATTATAAAGGAGAAAAATATGAATAGTTTATATTTAACCGAAATGAAGATGTTATCATCAGAACAAATGGGGGATTTATTTACACAAATTATAAAGTGGGGCATGAGTTTTGTTGGCTCATTAGTGTTAGCGTTAATTGTATGGTTTGTTGGAAAAAAATTAATTAAGTTTGCTAACACGTTCTTTTTGAAGATACTCAAAAAATCAGATTTGGACGAAGGGGTAATAAAATTCATATTATCATTGTTTAGATTTGCAGCATATGCTGTGTTAATTATTACAATTATTGATATTCTTGGATTTGAGACAACTTCATTGTTAACAATAATTGGTTCAGCAGGCTTGGCATTTGGACTTGCTTTACAAGGAAGTCTATCAAACTTTGCAGGTGGAATATTAATTTTATTATTCAAGCCATTTAAAGTAGGAGATTATATTATTGCATGTGGACATGAAGGTAATGTAGTTACAATTGAACTATTATATACAAAGCTATTAACTGTAGATAACAAAACAATAATGATACCTAATGGTACACTTGCTAATGCTGAGATTACTAATGTAGCGTGTCAAAAAGAAAGAAGAATTGATATTCAGATTGGTATTGCATATTCAGCAGATCTTAAGAAAGCAAAGGAAATATTACAGGAGATTCTTAATTCTACAGATGCAATCATCAAAGAAAAAGAAATTCTTGTTGTTGCAAAAAGTCTTGATGAGAGCTGCGTAACGCTTGAGACAAGATCATGGGTTAATACACCAGATTATTGGTCAACAAGATTCAAGTTATTAGAAGAGATTAAATTAGTGTTTGATGAAAAAGGTATTGAAATACCATTCAATCAACTTGATGTTAATATTAAGAATCAATAAAATAAAGCTATGATTACTTCTACACAGAGTTGGGTAATCATAGCTTTTTTATTAATATTAGTTATTCTTTAAATAATCTTCACAGATATCAATTACCTTCTGCATAGCAGTAGGACTTGGTGCTCCAATTGTCAGTCGTTTGTCTACACATGTCTTGAGACTAATTGCTTCGTAGATATCTTCTTCAAAAACAGGACTAATAGCCTTGTATTCATCTAGTTTCATGTCATCAAGAGAGATATTCTTATCAATACAATATAGAACAAGCTGTCCGACGATACCATGTGCATCTCTGAATGGGACACCATGTTTTACAAGATAATCAGCAGCATCAGTAGCATTAGTAAAGCCATTTTTAGCACTTGCTTCCATATTAGCTTTGTTAAACTGCATTGTATCAATCATACCTTTAAATAATGAGATACAACCCTTTACTGTATCAATTGCATCAAAAGTGAATTCTTTATCTTCCTGCATGTCTTTATTGTATGCAAGAGGAATACCCTTCATAGTGGTTAGGATAGATGTTAATGCACCATATACACGTCCGGTTTTACCACGTACAAGTTCAGCAATATCAGGATTCTTCTTCTGTGGCATGATACTGCTTCCAGTACTGTATGCATCATCTAATTCAATAAAACGATATTCATTAGAATTCCATATAATGATTTCTTCAGAAAATCGGCTCAAATGCATCATAATAGTTGAAAGAGCACTTAAGAATTCAATTATATAATCTCTATCAGATACAGAATCCATACTGTTGAGTGTTGGTCCATCAAAGCCAAGCAGTGATGCTGTAAGTTCTCTGTCAAGTGGATATGTTGTACCTGCAAGAGCACCAGCACCAAGTGGACAGTAGTTCATCCTCTTATAGATATCAGTAAGTCTGCTTCTGTCTCTTTTGAACATCTCAAAATATGCGCCAAAATGATGTGCGACTGTTACAGGTTGAGCCTTCTGAAGATGTGTAAATCCAGGCATAAAGCTTTCTGTATTCTCTTTCATAATTCTTAAAATGACTTCAAGCAATTCTTTTAATTCTTCATCAACAGCAAGAACTTCATCTCTAGTGTAAAGTCTCATATCAAGTGCAACCTGATCATTACGGCTTCTTCCAGTATGAAGCTTCTTACCTGCATCTCCAATCCTTTCAATTAAAGTAGCCTCAACAAAGCTATGAATATCTTCGTATTTATCATCAATAATAAGAGTTCCGTTGTTGATATCATTAAGGATTCCATTGAGTCCGTCCTTGATTGCGATACATTCATCAGATGAGATAATATGTTGCCTGCCTAACATCTCAACATGTGCAAGACTACCTTGAATATCCTGTTTGTAAAACTTTTGATCAAATGAAATAGAAGCGTTAAAATTATTAACAAGTTTATCTGTTTCTTTAGTGAAACGTCCGCCCCAGAGTTTCATGTGTGCCTCCAATCCGTCATCTATGTGACTGAAAAATTATCTTTTCTAGTGTAACATTATAATTCTTTTTTATCAAGCGGTTGTTTTCTCTTGTTAATGTAGGATAATACAACCTGCCATTTATTCATATATACTAATACTGCAATAGCTATAATTGTAATGACGCATATAATTGATATAATAATACCTTTTACAAGACCTACTGGTGTATAGCTAAGTTCAATAGTGTGGTTTCCACTAGATACTTCTACACCAATTAATGCATCCTTAATAGCTGTTATATCGGTCTTTTTACCATCAATTTTGACAGTCCAGCCTTTATCGAATGGTATTGAAAGCATCATTAATCCATTAGAGCTTGCATTGAAAGTGCCTTCTATATGAGTATCACTAAATTCAGTAAGATTAATTCCACCCGTAGACATCTTGTCATAGAACTGTTTGAATTTATATTCATTAAGTGTGTAAATTGTAAGGTTCATATTGGAGTCAGCAGTAAGAGAGATAGATTCACCTGCTTTTGCATATCCAATATCTACAATATAAGTATTCTTTAATCCAGTGAAAAGAGTTGATGCTATGCTTCCTACGGAAACCTGTATCGATTCAACAGCAGTTGTATTGACGAAAGCATAGTAGTGGGCAGAGATATCAGCATCAAACATTACACTTGATTCGCCTGGAAATGCTTTCTCAATCTGAAACATATCTTCGATACCAGTATTAACCTGAACAAAGCTATTCTGAACTTCGAATGGATTATAATTGCTTGTCATCCAATAATCATTAATATTCTGTGAGACCATATATCCTATTGGAAGTGTGTATTCGTTCTTATATAAGTACTCACCGTTATAATTACCTGCAGGAGTAAGTGAAACACCTGTTTCAACAGCCTGACTGCTTAAGAGATACTTGACAGAGAACATACTATAAGTAAGTGCAGTTGAACCCTTTGAAGAATATGCATTAGTTGAACCTTCACATCCCATGCTTTTTAAAAGTTCAGTTACACCGGCGTTAGCAACTGATGAGAAGGATGATACACTATTGTAATTGCTCCATGCACCATCATTCTTAGTACGTGTACCTATTAATTTTTCTGTTCTGTAGAACTTTGAAGTATCACTTTTGGCGGCTTCGTCTACTAATTTGGTAATTGCAGCATTATCACTTGTGTAGCCTGTTCTGTTTGTTACGCTAAGTCCGGTAGATTCCATATTCAGGGTGCATTCGATAATTGATACAACAAAAAGAAGGAATAAAATTATTGTTGAATTGAATGTCTTTCTTCTGTACAGATATGCAATAAGTGCATAAACTAATACAAATGCGCCACTTATGTAGAATACGGTGAACTTATATTGACCATTAAAGTATATCTGGTCGCATATAAGGAGAAGTGCTATTACAATCCATAATGCACCGGTAATTTGTTTGTCACTGTATTTTTTGATATCTTTAAATGCTTCATAACACATTGCAAGCAAGAAGAATATGTATATGAAAGACTGTCTTGCTGGAAGACTATTAGGAAAATGAAGCCCATGCCATACAAAGTTAGGAATATTAAGATTGAATGCCAGCAAAAAGATAAGAAGTAAACATATCTTTCCAGCTTTCTGTCGTGTATTAATATTCTTATTCATTATATATAGTGGAAGAAGGAAAAGAACAGCAACGCCACAATATATATTAGGATAATGCTCAAGTCCCATATGTACAGGAATATCAATCATATGTCTTGCTATCATATCAAGAATTGGAAAGTAGGAAGTAAGTATGTTTGGAAATGAAACAGTGCTTGATGCGGATAGCGATAAAGCGTACATCTCCGGTAATAATACACATGCAGCTACACCGCCGGCAAGCAGTGAATATACTCCAAATCTAAGTAATTTCATTAGATAAATCTTAACACTTTTTGGTCCGTCATATGAAATCAACAATATTACAAAGTATATAACGGAAGTAATACATACCATTATTGATATATAGTAGTTTGAAAAAATACATATTCCAAGGGAAATGCAATAAAGCAGTGGTTTATTCTTATTGACCAGACGCTCTAATCCAAGCATAATAATTGGAACAAGAACAATACAATCTAACCACATTATGTTCCAATTGTAAGCTGCTACATAGCCTGACATAGCATAAAATGTACCAAATACAGCAATTGTACAATTCTTAATGTTAAAATGCTTTGTAATGTAGTAAGTAAAAGCAACACTTGCAAGAGAGAGCTTAAGTATTATGATGATATTCATTACCTCAATCATATAGCCTCTAGGAGCAAGGAATACTAACCAGTTAATTGGACTTGCAAGATAATATGCATATAAGGCTGTAAAGTTAGTGCCAAGTCCGGTATTCCATGAATATGTAAGGCTGCCGCCACTTCTTAACTTGTCAAAAAATTCTTCAAAAAATGGTGCATACTGATGATACATATCAGTACGAAGATAGCAGCTGTCACCAAATGGGTAGATTCCTCTAACCATGTATAAAGCTATGAACATTATGAGAGGAACACAAAATGCTATTATATAGACAATGTTTCCATAAGGAATACCATTTTTTGATTCGCCACTAATAAGTTCGAACTTTTTTTTCACTTTTGTGCTGGGTGTAACGGTTTGATTTACTTCTTCCACAATATACCTCCAAAATTATATGTTAAATTTGTATATCATTTCTATTTTACTATAACCGAATGGTAGTGTAAACCATTATAATACAAAAATTAGATAAAATAACTATTGTAAAGTATAGATATTTTTTGTAAAATATATATATGCATAAAGGGGACCTCTGCCAGTGATTGTTGGAGGAAAAAAGATTTATGCCAAATAATGATAATATACTAAAATTTATTAAAAAATATACGGATAAAATTAAAATTGTATTCGTATTTGTGTTGATTTTAATATGTGGAGTTATTTTTATAATAAGAGGCTCTACGTATAATCAAGATGCGGACAATGCAGAATATTATAGCGATAAAGATGATACGATTATTAAACAATCTTTCAATTCAGTTAATTCACAAGGTATTACGAATCCAGCATCTTATACTGGAGAAGAGACGGTTGATGAATTAATATATGTATATGTATGTGGCTGCGTATCAAATCCTGGAGTTTATCAAGTGGCAAAGGGAACAAGGCTGTATTCTGTTATAGAGATGGCGGGAGGATTCTTGGATAATTCTGATACTGCATATCATAATCTCGCAGAAGTTATAGCTGATGGACAGCAGATATACGTTCCTGCTGAAGGTGAGTTAGTCAAGAATATACAAACTTCAACAGCTGTATCAATCAACATGATTAATATTAATACTGCAACAAAGGAGCAACTTATGACACTTACCGGAATAGGTGAATCCAAGGCAGATGACATTATTACATATAGGTCTCAGAATGGAGGCTTTAAAAGAATTGAAGATATAATGAACATAAGTGGAATAAAAGAATCAGCATTTAACAAAATAAAAGATAATATAACTGTATAGACAAGATGAGGTTGCAGTACAGCTTATGAAAGGGTAGGTATGAGCAGAAAAGTATTGGTAGTTGATGATGAAAAATTAATTGTAAAGGGTATCAAGTTTAGTCTTGAACAGGATGAATGGGAGGTCGATTGCGCATATGATGGTGAAGAAGCTCTTGAATATGCACAGAAGACAGAATATGATGTCGTATTACTAGATGTAATGCTCCCTAAGATGAATGGACTTGAAGTATGCCAGCATATCAGAGCATTCTCTACAATGCCAATTATCATGCTTACTGCAAAGGGCGATGATATGGATAAGATTCTGGGACTTGATTATGGTGCAGATGATTATATTACAAAGCCTTTTAATATATTAGAAGTTAAAGCAAGAATGAAAGCTATATTGAGACGTAATTCAAGAAAGGCAGAGAGTGAATCTGATGCCAAGAAAGAATTTACTGGTGGTGGAATGAAGCTTGACTGTGATTGTAGAACATTATTTATAGATGATAAAGAGATATATCTTACAGCCAAGGAATTTGATTTGCTGGAACTTTTGGTATTTAATCCTTCAAAAGTATATAGCAGGGAGAATTTACTTAATCTTATCTGGGGTTATGAATATCCAGGTGATGCAAGAACTGTTGATGTTCATATTAGACGTCTTCGTGAGAAGATTGAATCTAATCCAAGTGAACCAAAGTATGTTCATACCAAGTGGGGAGTTGGATATTATTTCCAGGTATAGTAAGCCTGTATTAAAGAAATTGTATAATATTATTTATATATAGAGAAACGAGAGAAGATATGAATAGATTAAAGGATAACCAGCTATTTAATAATATTATTAGTATTATCCGTAGTGCTAGATTCAGAATTATCCTTACAATTGTTATTCTTGGGGTGATTCCAATTATAGTTATGGATTATGCTATTAATAATTTCTATCGCTCAAGTGTGATTAATGACAGAAAATCAAAGCTTATGACACAGGTTACTGTTTTGGCTAAAGATGTGGGAAAGTATTCTGATACCTCAGATGCATCAATAAGTCAGATGAAAAGTGCTTTAGAGCAGTTTTCATCTATTTATGATTCAAGAGTTTTGCTGGTTAATCGTGATTATAGAATAGTATATGATAGTTATTCATTTGAAAAGAATAAGACAATCATTGCATCGAATGTTATCAAAGCATTTAACAATAATGAATCAGGTTCATATATTGATACGGATAATGATTGTATAGAAGTAGTTGTGCCGGTAATGAATGTTAATAAAGATATATTTGCTTCGATTATGGTTGATATGTCATCAAAAGAAATATCAGTTTTTGTGGATGAGATTATATCAAAAGTATATATAATCAAGTTAATTCTTATAATACTGCTGGTTGTAGGTGCAATTATTTTTTCAGCTGTTATCTGTAAGCCATTCAATTTGATCGAAGAGAAGGTTGATAAGATATCGCAGGGATATTATGATGAACGCTTAGATGTTGAACATTACACAGAGACAATGGCAATTTCTAATGACATTAATCAGGTACTTGATAAGATGCATAGTTTGGATGAATCTAGACAGGAATTTGTATCTAATGTGTCACATGAACTTAAGACACCAATAACATCAATGAAAGTACTTGCTGATTCTCTTAATATGCAGCCAGATGTTCCAGTTGAAATCTATCAGGATTTTATGCATGATATAGTGGATGAAATTGATAGAGAGAGTAAGATTATTGAAGACCTGTTATCACTTGTTCGTATGGATAAATCAGCCAATGCTATGAATATATCAGCAGTTAATATTAATGAGGTTGTTGAACTCATACTAAAACGTCTAAAACCAATTGCCAAGAAGAAAAATATAGAATTGGTATTCGAAAGCTATAGACCGGTAATAGCGGAAGTTGATGAGGTAAAATTCACGCTTGCAGTTTCAAATCTAGTTGAGAATGCTATCAAATACAATAAGGTTGATGGATGGGTGCATGTATCACTTAATGCTGATCATCAGTTTATGTATATCAGAGTTGAGGATAATGGAATAGGAATTCCAAAAGAAAACCAGGGAATGGTATTCGAGAGATTTTACCGTGTTGATAAGGCACGTTCAAGAGAAACAGGTGGTACAGGATTAGGACTTGCAATTGTAAAGAATTCAATCCTTATGCACCATGGAGAGATAAAATTATATAGTGAAGAAAATTCAGGAACAACATTCACAGTAAGAATACCTCTTAATTATGCACAGGAAATATAAATAACTTGAGGATGGATGATTGGTGTGAAAAAAAATAAGAATATTAAACATCGTATATTATTAATTGGGTTACTCTTTCTCGTGCCATCTATTACTGCATGCAGTAAAGATGATGATAGCACTTATGCGATATATTATAAGAGTTTGGACGGAACGAGAATAACTTCATCTGTGTATTCTGTGTCAGCTACGGATACAGAGATGCTGGCTAATGAGCTGGTAGAACAGATGAATACTAATTACAAATCAGATGAATATACAGTAATAAAGCCGGATAATGTTGAATTCTCTGGTGTTACAGTTGATGGAGATGTTGCAAAGGTTCATTTTAGCAATGATTATTATTCAATGGACAACACTACAGAGGTGTTACTTAGAGCAGCTACTGTAAAGACATTATGTCAGGTTGATGGCATTAATTCAGTTGTTATTTTTGCAGGTACAGAAGAAGCAGTAGGTGCAGATGGAAGAGCATATGGACAGATGCATATTGAAGATTTTGTTGATAGAACAGATAATAGCATTAATAATCTTGAATGGACAGAGTTAACTCTCTATTTTGCTAATTCAAAAGGTGATAAATTATTGCCGGAGAAAGTAAAGGTTGCATATTCTAAGACTATGTCAATTGAAAAATTAATTGTTACACAGCTAATTAAAGGCCCTGATGAATCACAATATCAAAAAACACTTCCAGCTAATCTAAAGCTGATTGATATAACTGTAAGCGATGGAGTTTGCTTTGTTAATTTTGATTCAGCATTTATGAGTGAATTGATCAATGTTGCAGATGTTGTAGAAGTGTATTCAATAGTTAATTCATTATGTCAGATAAGCTATATTAATAGTGTTAAGATTCTGATAGATGGAGAAGCTAACAAAGTATTTAGGGATTCAATCGATTTGAGCGATACTTTCATGCCGGACTATTCAATAGTAGAAATCAAATAAAGGCTGGAGGGATATTATTAAGAGACCATTTGTGATGGCTGGTATAGGAATTCTAACTGGTACAATGCTGGTTGTTATTCCTATACTGGCTTATAAAATTATATTACTAATCATGTGGGCAGTTTATCTTTGCACAATGATTATAAAAAGCAAAAACAAATTCAAATCTAATTCTTATATTATTGCAATACTGTCACTAATATCCATATTAACGGGGTATTGCAATACCAATTCTTATATATCAATTGATATATTACAGTCATTAATTGATGACAATCAGCAGCTGCCGGTAATTATGACAGGCACAGTCGAAAAAATAATCCACGGGAATGGTTATAATCAGCTTTGGATGTATAACTCAATAATTGAATATGATAACAAACAATATACTGAAAGTGTAATAGTAACAACTGACGGGAAAGATGATATTCGCAGAGGCGATAAGATTAATGTTAGTGGAAAACTGAAGTGCTATGAGGAACCATCGAATGAAGGTCAGTTTGATTCAAAGGCATATTATTCTTCAATTGGATTTAGATACAAACTTTCTGCGAACAATCTATGTATAATTGAACGTTGTAATAACCATTTCGTTAATTGGTTAGAAGCATTTAAGGAGAAAATGCTTTTATCATATGACAGATTGTGTGATTCTAATGATGCAGGCTTCTTTAAAGCACTTGTTCTGGGAGATAAAGCAACACTTGATGAAGGAATTAAGCAAATGTTTCAAGACGCTGGAATTTCGCATATTTTGGCTATAAGTGGATTGCATATATCAATAATAGGTATGTTTTTGTATAAGCTGCTTAGACGCTGCAATTGTTCTCATATGATTTCTTCAATTGTCGGAAGTATTATGATTATTACCTTTGGAATTATGATAGGTAATGGATTATCTGCCACAAGGGCAATTGTGATGTTCCTTCTTAGCATATGGGCTATAACAATAGGCCGTAATTATGATATTCTTACAGCGACAGCAATAGCTGGCATTATTTTGCTCTTAAAATATCCATTAATTATTTTAAATTGTGGATTCTTATTATCGTTTGCAGCTATACTTGGAATTGTACTTATGTATCCAGTAATAATGAAAGTGTTTGAGACCATAGTTGAGAATCTTGTTGAGCATAAAACAATTCAGTATGTAACAAAACTAGTTATAGAAGGATTCGCTGTAAGTATCTCAATTAATATTTTTACTCTTCCGATAGTTCTTTATTACTATTATCAATTTCCAACATATTCAATTATATTGAATTTTCTTGTGCTGCCATTAATGCCAATAGTAATTATAAGTGCTATTGCAGGAGGAATAGTGGGGATATATTGGAGTACAGCAGGTACATTGTTAATTGGGGCTGCACATTATACATTAAGCTTTTATACATGGCTGTGTAGTATTATATCCAGACTACCATATAATATTCTTACGATTGGAAGACCTAAGTTGATTAGTATAATTACATATATAATATTGATTATAATAGTAATAATAATTAGCAAAAAGCTTGCTAAGACGATAATGATACAAAGCAGTGTGGGACTTTTGCTCGTAATAGCGGTTATTAGTCTTGGTTTGGGAATAAAACCTGATTTTAAGATTGCAATGCTTGATATAGGACAGGGAGATTGTTCGGTAATTAATGTCGTTGATAAAGTTATTGTAATCGACAGCGGAAGCACTGATAAGAAAGACATAGCTAAGAATATTGTTGTTCCTTATATTAATTCGCTTGGGTATGATTCTGTTGATACAGTTATCATAAGTCATATGGATAGCGATCATATAAGTGGAATTAAGGAGATTATTAATAATCAATTAATTGAAATTAAATCAATGCTTATTCCTGATATTGATGAAAAAGATGATGCGTATATAGAGCTTGAGAATATGGCATTGAGTAAAGGAATAGAGGTGTCATATATGCATATGGGAGATGTGGTTAGCTGGTGTAATGATGTGGATAATGCTGTATTTACCTGTATTAATCCGATACAAGAGGTCACGTATAATGATAGAAATGCTTATTCGCTATCGGGACTGTTTGAATACAAGGGATTAACAATGGCATTCACAGGTGATATTGGAGAAGAACAGGAAAAAATGATACTTGAAGAAGCTTCAATAAGAGAAAAACTTATAGAAACAGATATATTAAAGACGGCACATCATGGTTCTATGTTTTCTTCTTGCGATGAATGGATAAAAGTTCTAAAACCTCAGGCTGCATTAATATCTGCTGGAAGAGATAACGAAAGGACAACGAAAATGATACAAGCCTAAAACTGTAAAAGGCTTGAAATA
>CAZPHI010000006.1:0-65777 GCA_964586425.1 uncultured Lachnospiraceae bacterium
CAAAAACTGATATATTTTGGAAAAATAAGCAAGAAGAAGCTTATGTATGTCCAAACGCCAATAAATCAACGGAATAAGAAAGCTTGTTTGGACAAAATGGTATGAAATAAGCTTCCTTATGTCCAAACCCCATGAAATTTCAATCAGCAGGTGCCACAATCAGCACCATCCTCATTCTCCACTCCACCATGGAACTATTAACATCCCCAATCCTCAATCAGTAGGCCCCCACTCTAGCCCCAACACTCTAGCGCCATACTTTAGCCCCCACTCTAGCACCACTCCCCAACCTCCTCATTTCTATTCGTAATAGCAGCTACAAATACAATCTCTTATACATAATGTATAGAAATCACATTATTTTAATTGACAAATAGTGAAAAATTGATATAATAAAACTATAAAAACGATTAGAGTTTTCAGAGTTTAGCTCGGAATACCAAACCCGAACAACCAAAACAAACCAAAACAAACCAAAACAACCAAACCTAAGTAATATGTCAGAAGGGCGGAAAGATATAATGGAGTTAATTGATAGAATATTTTATGCGGCAATAGAGGAATATAAAGAGGCGGGCTTGAAGTTTACAATGGATTCGTTGGCTGCAAGACTGGGGATAAGCAAACGAACGCTATATGAGAATATATCATCGAAGAATGAAGTGGTCGAACTTGTAATTAATAGAATTTTTAAAGAAGTTAAAGAGCAGCAGAAACAGATAGTTGATAATCAATCACTTAATACACTTGATAAAATCAAGGATTTGTTGAAAGTGATTCCTAAATCATCTGAATTAGTAGATTTTAGAAGAGTTAATGAAATCAAAAAAGTATATCCGGGATTATATAAAAAAATTGAAAGCAATATTGAAAGTGATTGGGATATAACTATGGACCTGCTTAAACAGGCTCAAAAGGAAAATGTAATTAAAGATGTTAATTTAGTTATTGTGAAAGCACTATTATGCCAAGCATTTGAAGGATTGTTAGATGGAGAATTCTTGATTCAGAATAACATATCATATGAAGAGGCACTTACTAATGCAATTGATATAATTCTGTGTGGTATCTGCACAGCGTAAAAATTGCACAGCGTAAAAACTGGAACAGCGTAAAACTGATACAGCGTAAAACTGGCACAGCGTAAAACCGGAACAGCGTAAAGCTGGCACACATAACAGGAGGTACAATGATTGAATATAATGAAAAACTAAGATGTTATCACCTGCAAACTAAGAGCACCTCATATATTATACATATTCTAGGTAAAGGATATGTTGAGAATCTCTATTATGGCAAGAAAATCAACAGCGTCAATGATGAAAGCATTAATGCGCTGCTTGAAAAGAATGGTACGGGATATGGAAACAGTGTTGTTTGTCCGGAAGATGCAACATGCACGCTCGATAGTGTTAGCCTGGAATATTCATTCGAAGGTACGGGCGATTATAGAAATCTGCCGATTCAAATCGTGATGCCGGGCGGAGAGACAAGTGCAGAATTCATAAGTACAGGTTATACGACGTATAAAGGAATTTTCAAGCAGTGCAATACAACAGGGATGCCATATGCACATGCAGGAATTAATGATGAGGCAATTGAGACACTTGAAATAATTACGAAGGATACAAAGACGGGAATTATTTGTAAGCTTGTTTACACAGTTTATGAGAAATGCGATGTAATCACCAGACGTGTTGTAATTGATAATGTCAGCAATAGCGCGATCAAAATCAATAAGATAATGAGCATGCAGCTCGATTTGCCAGATAAACATTATCGAATGTATACATATGATGGAATGTGGGCGCGAGAGCGAATGCAGCATATCAAGCAACTTGAATCAGGCATATTTGTTAATGCTTCAACAACCGGAAGTAGTTCAAACAGACATAATCCGTATATTATGCTTGAAAAAAATAAAGGCAGAGAAGCATTTAAGTCATGTTACGCATTCAATCTCATATATTCAGGCAATCATTATGAAGCAGTTGAAGTCTCTGGATATGATAAGCTAAGAATTATGAGCGGAATTAATCCAGACAAGTTTGAATGGACACTTGATAAGGAGACAGAATTCGTTACTCCAGAAGCAATAATGAGTTACTCGAATGAGGGTGTGGAGATGCTGTCTCAGACAATGCATAGATTCATTAACACACACATTATAGCAAATAGATGGCAGGGCAAGGAGAGACCGGTTTTAATCAATAATTGGGAAGCAACTTACTTTGATTTTAATGAAGCAAGACTTATGAAGCTTGCCAGGGCTGCAAAAGAAGTTGGTATAGAATTATTTGTTTTAGATGATGGCTGGTTTGGAGATAGGAATACAGACAAGACATCACTTGGAGATTGGAATGCTAATGAAAGAAAACTTGGTGGGAGCTTAGCAACATTTTCAAGGAAAATTGAAGAATTAGGAATGAAATTCGGGTTGTGGTTTGAGCCGGAGATGATTAGCGAAGAAAGCGAACTCTATAAGGCGCATCCAGACTGGGCTGTAAAGGTGCCACAAAGAACGACATATACAGGACGAAATCAGCTATTTCTTGATTTGACAAGAACAGAAGTTAGGGATTATGTTGTTGATATTGTTAATAAGAATATCAAAGAGGCACACATCTCTTATGTCAAGTGGGATATGAACAGACATTTGACAGATGCGTATTCGTTGGGGCTTGGCAGCAGACAGGGAGAATTCTCACATAGATATATTCTTGGATTGTATGATTTGTTTGAAAGAATAGTCGAGGAGAACCCGGAAGTGTTGTTTGAGGGATGTTCGTCTGGCGGTAATAGATTTGATTTGGGAATCCTATATTATATGCCGCAGATATGGACGTCAGATGATACAGATGCTAACGAAAGAATCGATATTCAGCAGGGCACGGCAGCAGGGTATCCACTGTCAACTATGGGCGCACATGTGAGTGCAGTCCCTAATCATCAGACTCTTAGGAATACGAGCCTGGAGACTAGATTTAACGTTGCATGCTTTGGCGCACTTGGATATGAGCTTGATGTAACACGGCTTACTAAGGCGGAGAAGAAGATAGTCATTAATCAAATTGAGTTCTATAAAGAGTACAGAAAAGTTTTCTTGTATGGTGATTTTTATTATGAAGAATTAGATGATGGCAGCATTGTATGGCAAGTGGTGTCGAGCGATAAGAACGTATCTGTACTTATGCTTTATCAGAGACTTGCAAGAGTGAATTCTGCACATGCTGTTATAAGATTTGCAGGGTTGGACAAGGATGCAGAGTATGAGATTACAAACCGACCACAATCTATATCCGTTAAGCAGTTTGGAGAACTTGTCAATCAGGTTACGCCAGTGCATATAACAGAAGCAGGTGTGCTGCAGTCAATAATCAATAAGGTATATATGCTAGATTCATAAAGAGAAAGTTATACATGTGGCGGAGATATTCTTATGAATGCTGGAATCAAGATAAAACAGCAATTCTTGGGAACGGGATATGATGAAAGTGTAAGAGTGATGGGCGACTTTGGAAGCCGTATGTATGTAGCGAAACTCAAACAATAATAATCACAAGCCAGAAAATTGCCTACGCAATTTCTGGCTGCGCGTTTGAGTAGAACTCAAACGAAGGAGGTAGGTTATGGGTATTGATAAAAGCAGCGTTATATTTGGTAATGCAATGAGCAAGAGTGTTGTTAAGAAGGCTAATAACTCAAAGAAGAAGTATATTAAGAAGTTTGGTGATGATTCAAAGAAGGATTATCCATTGATTGCCGAGAAGAATCCATATATAGGACAGAGCCTTGGTGTTATGAATCTTAAGATTGGCACAAGTACTAATGTTAGTGATGCCAAGCTTGATACAAAAAATGGTATTATTGTTGGTAATATTAGAATGGGATTTGGACATTACAGGATATCGATGGCGATAGCGTCAGCGGCGCATTCGATGGGATATACGCCATATTGGATGGATTTGAATTCATATAGCGAGACTACTGGTGGCAAGGTAATAGAGGCTCAGAACAAATTATATTCATTGGGCTCAAGGATTGCTGGAAAGAGCAGATTGTTCAACAAATTCGTATGGGAACCTGTTAATTATGAAGGATTTAGGAGACTTTCATATAACGCAGCAGACCAGAAGAATGCAGAGCTGATGGTGCCTATATTCAAAACTATCCCAAGAGATATACCATTCGTAGCTACCCATGTGTGGCCAGCGCAGGCAGCAGTTCATGCAGGAATGAAGCACGTAGTTAACGCAATTCCAGATAACTGGCCAATGGCATTGCATCTGGCTGAAGGCAGCGTGCATACAATTCAGACACATTCATCATATATTGGATATAGAATTCTTAATGGCATGGACAAGGATAAAGTCTTGAATGAGATGCCAGAAACGGACATTGTATACACAGGTCATTATATTGATCACGAACTTGTATCTAATATCGAGAAAGACTGCAAGGCCAGAATTGAGCGTGCTAATAACGGCAAAGCTAGAAGATTCCTGTTAACAATTGGTGGAGCGGGTGCACAAAAAGAGATATTTGCAGCAATAATTCGCTATCTGATTCCATATGTTAAGCAAAACAAAGCAGTCATCTACGTTAACGTGGGGGATTACCGCAACGTATGGGATGCGTTAGTAGCTGAGATTCCAGAACTGAAGAGCGCGACAACACATTTTGAAGATTGGAAGGAATGTGTGGATTTTACTGCAAATGCTGTTGAATTCGAAGTAAGCGGCATACATGCTTTCTATCATAGCAATATATATGAAGCCGTATACGCAACGAATTTGTTGATGAGAAGTACCGATGTTCTTATCACAAAACCAAGTGAATTAGCGTTCTATCCGATACCAAAGCTATTCATCAAGAGAGTTGGAGGACATGAGCAGTGGGGCGCCATTCATTCAGCTGAGATAGGTGATGGAACGCTTGAGTGCAGGGATATTGGACATACATTGCAGATGGTTAAGCTGTTCATGAATAATCCAAAGCTGGTAACAGATATGTGTAACAATATTATGAAGAATAATGAGATTGGAATATATAATGGTGCTTATGAAGTTGTAAAGAAAGCATTTGAGCTCAAATTGTAATTATCGCACACAAGAAATCGCCTACGCAATTTCTCGTGGCGAGCCTTCGCAAAGAACAAGCTCAGGCTAAGGAGGATTTTTATGAAGAAGATGACAATGGGTAAGATGTGGCTGTTTGCCATAGGACAATTTGGATGGGCATTATTGTCGGGGTTGATTTCGAATTGGCTAGTGTATTTTTATCAGCCGGATACGGTTGCAGTGGAAGCAGGACAAACAGTATTCGTTCCACAAGGGTTAGTTATAATTGGTATATTTACAGTAGTTGGCGCAATTACGGCGATTGGACGTGTGTTTGATGCAGTAACGGATCCATGGATTGCATCATGCTCGGATAGGTGCAAGTCAAAAAGAGGTCGCAGAATTCCCTTCCTACTTGGCGCAGCATTGCCACTTTCAGTATCAACAGTAATGGTATTCTTTGCACCAGTCAGCAGCACAAGTTGGGTTAATGTTGTGTGGCTATTTGCGTTCGTAATCATCTACTACCTTTGCATCACAGCTTACTGCACACCATATGCAGCCTTGATTCCAGAACTTGGACATACACAGGAAGAACGACTTAATATATCAACAATTATTTCACTTACATTCTTTGCTGGTACAGCAATGGCTTACACAGCGCCAGTAATCTGGGGCGCATTCGAAGGCTCAATGGGTAGAGTGCCAGCGATGAGACTAACATTTGTGATATTTGGCATAATTGCTTTTATATGCATGTTGGTTCCGCCTCTTACAATCAAAGAAAAAGACTATGTTGAGGCAAAGCCTGTTAGTGGTAATGCTTTTTCGTCACTTGTGAAAACATTTAAAAATAAGAATTTCAGAATATTCGTTGGCTCAGATATTCTTTATTGGATAGCACTTACAATGTTCCAGACAGGACTTCCATTCTTCGTAACATCACTACTTGGACTTGAGGAAAGCATGTCAACACTGTACTTTGTAGCGATGTCGGTTGTATCAGTACTTTTCTATGTGCCTGTTAATATGGTGTCTAGAAAAGTTGGTAAAAAGAAACTTGTACTTATAGCCTTCATAATGTTTGCAATTTCGTATCTTTACACAGCATTTTTTGGAAGCGGATTGCCTATTGACCCTAAGATTCAAGGCTTTATTCTGGTAGTTATTGCAGCATTACCAATGGCAATATTCGGAATCCTTCCACAGGCAATGGTTGCGGATATCTCAGAACGTGATGCAATCAATACAGGAGAGAATCGTGATGGTATGTTTTACGCTGCTAGAACGTTCGCATTCAAGCTTGGCCAGAGCATCGCGATGCTTTTATTCACTCAGGTTGCTTTGATTGGCGGCGGTTCAGGAGAAGGTTACAGAGTTGTCGCAGCAATAGCGTCAGGCCTTTGCATACTTGGTGGAATTGTGCTCTTCTTCTATAATGAGAAACAGGTTAATGGATTGGAGTAAGATATGGATATGTTGATGTATGAATATGCACTCAATAGTTTTGAAAGCATTTTTGGTAATTATGGCGATATCAGAACTTATTATGCGCCAGGACGAGTTAATCTTATTGGAGAACATACGGATTATAATGGTGGACACGTATTCCCATGTGCGCTGACAATCGGAACATATGGAGTTGCCAGACTTAGAGATGATAATAAGGTGCGTTTCTACTCGATGAATTTTGAGACATGTGGAATCATAGAATCCGATATTAGTATTGATAAACCACAGAAAAGGCTTGGATGGGGCAATTATCTGCAGGGCGTTATACATACATTTACAAAGGCTGGCTATGAGATTGGGAGAGGCATGGACATTCTGGTGTATGGCAACATCCCTAATGGCAGCGGGCTGTCGTCATCGGCTTCGGTAGAAGTGCTGATGGCTTATATATGTAATGATTTGTTGGAGCTGAATATCAGTCGCACGCGGATTGCACTGCTATGTCAGCAGGCGGAGAATGAATTCAACGGTGTAGCTTGCGGAATCATGGACCAGTTTATTATTGCAAATGCTGTTAAGAACACAGCGCTGTTCTTAGATACCAGTACCCTTGAATATGAAGCAGTGCCAGTTGAACTTGAAGATTGTAGCCTGATGATTACATGTACTAATAAAAAGCGTGGATTGGCTAATTCAGAGTACAATAACAGAAGAGCAGAATGTAACGAAGCACTTTTGCGAATTCAGAAGGTGAATCCATCCATTATGAATCTTGGTCAGCTAAATAATGATGAATTTGAAGAGTATGTGAAAGCAATTGCAGATAATACGCTGATTAGAAGAGCAAGGCATGCGGTATATGAAAATCAGCGAACAATCAAGGCCGTAGAATTGCTTAAAAATAATGATTTGAAGGGATTTGGAAGACTTATGAATGAGTCCCATGAATCATTGAGAAGAGATTATGAGGTTACTGGAATAGAACTTGACACATTAGTTCAGGCAGCGCAGAACGTGCCCGGAGTGCTTGGCTCAAGAATGACAGGTGCCGGATTCGGCGGATGCAGTGTAACTTTGCTTAAGAAAACAGCAATAGATGAGTTTGTAGATAGTGTTGGAGCTAATTATAAAGCAGTTATAGGATATGATGCCAGTTTCTATTCAGCTGAGACAGCTGATGGAGTTAAAAGGCACTCATAAGTTTAATCAATGTACAAACTGAATGAAATTCAGTGTGTATATTATTTACGTATATATTATAGCTTTGTAATTACATAGCTATAGCAGAGCATATGATAAACACGACTTGAATAAAATCTATATAAAGTATATAATAGATAAGATTGGGCTTACGCTGTACACAGGCTCAGTCTTATACATTTTATATGCTCAGGCTATGGAGGAGAGCGACGAATCGCTTTGATAAGCCGATTCTTACGCTCAAGCAATTTGAGGCTGAGCTCAAATTGCAATTATCGCACACAAGAAATCGCATACGCAATTTCTCGTGGCGTATCTTCGCATGATATGCTCAGATATGGAGAAAGAGATGAAGATTATTATTGTTGGCTGTGGAAAGACTGGTGCGACAATCACTGAACAGCTTAGCCAGGAAGGTCATGATATTGCTATCATTGATATAGACAGTTATGTAATCCATGATGTTACGAATAATTTTGATGTTATGGGAGTTGTTGGTAACGGCGCAAGTTATACAGTTCAGATGGAAGCCGGTATTGAAGAAGCTGATATCCTTATTGCAGTTACAGATTCGGATGAACTTAATCTATTGTGCTGCTTGATCGCTAAAAAAGCAGGTAACTGTCACACAATCGCACGTGTAAGAAATCCTATGTATAACAAAGAGATTAATTTCATTAAAGAAGAATTAGGTCTTTCAATGACTATTAATCCAGAATATGCAGCAGCTACAGAGATGGCAAGAATCTTAAGATTCCCATCTGCAATTAAAGTTGAGACATTCGCCAAGGGAAGAGTAGAACTCATGGAGTTCATTATTGGAGAAGGTTCAATTCTTCATAACTGCAGCCTTATGGATATATCTAAGAAGATACAGTCAGAAGTACTGGTGTGTGCGGTAAAACGTGGAGATAAAGTAATCATTCCTAATGGTAGTTTTGTGCTTCAACAGCACGATATCATCAGTATTGTTGCTCCACCTACAAGTTCAAGAGATTTCTTTAAGAAGATTGAAATTAATACACATCAGGTATCCAATGCAATGATAGTTGGAGGTGGTACGATTGCGTATTACCTGGCTGAACAACTACTGAGCAAGGGGATAGAAGTTAAGATTATAGAAAGCAATCATGACAGATGCGAACAGTTAAGTGATCTACTTCCTAAAGCCGTTATTATTAATGGTGATGCTACAAATCATAATGTATTACTTGAAGAAGGCATTGAACACTGTGACTCATTTGTATCGTTAACAGGTATTGATGAAGGTAACATATTCCTTTCATTATTTGCAAAGAATAATTCAAAGGCAAAGATAATTACAAAGATCAATAGAATTTCGGTGGATGATGTAATCAGTACATTCAATTTAGGTAGTCTTATCTATCCAAAATTCATTACAACAGAATATATAGTAAGATACGTTAGAGCGATGCAGAATTCAATCGGAAGTAACGTAGAGACTTTATATAGAATCGTAGACAGCCAGGCGGAGGCTATGGAATTCCTAATTAGAGAAGATTCCAAAGTTGTAGGTGTTCCGCTGGAACAGCTTAACCTTAAGGAGAATCTGCTGATAGCCTGCATTAACAGAGCTGGTAATATTATATTACCAAAAGGTAAAACAGAGATTCAGGTTGGTGATACAGTAATCATCATTACTACACAGAAAGGTCTTCATGATATTAAAGATATAATGAAGAATTAATGGAGGAGACTGATGAATCATTCTATAATTAGATTTATATTAGGAAAAGTTCTTCTGTTTGAATCCGCATTTCTTGTGCTACCTTGTATTGTGGCTTTAATATATGGAGAGCAGGAAGGCTATGCATACGTAATAGTAGCATTGATTAGCGCGTTGACAGGCTATATAATATCAAGGAAAAGACCAGCTAATCAGGTCTATTTTGCAAGAGAAGGCTTTGTAACAGTTGCACTTAGCTGGATTATTATGAGTATTGTTGGTGCTGTGCCATTCGTAATAAGTGGAGACATACCTTCATTCACAGATGCGTTGTTTGAGACAATATCAGGATTCACAACAACAGGAGCTAGTGTATTAAGCAATGTAGAAGGATTAAGCTACTGCAGTTTATTCTGGCGAAGCTTTACCCACTGGATTGGCGGAATGGGCGTATTCATATTCTTGTTGGCTGTATTGCCAATGACAGGTGGATATAACATGCATCTTATGAGGGCAGAGAGCCCGGGACCTTCTGTAAGCAAGCTGGTGCCAAGAATTAGAGATACAGCCAAGATTCTTTATATAATATACATTGTAATGACACTTGTAGAGATAGTGCTTTTGTTATTTGCAGGAATGCCTCTTTTCGATTCACTTACAACATCATTCGGTACAGCCGGTACTGGTGGTTTTGGTATCAAGAATGACAGCATGACAAGCTACTCAGTAGCAATTCAGGTTATCGTAACAATATTCATGATTCTGTTTGGTGTCAACTTCAATGCATATTATATTCTTCTTGGTAAGAACAAAAAAAGCGTATTTAAGATGGAAGAAGTCAAATGGTACTTCATAATCATCGCTGTAAGTGTACTTGTCATAACGATTGACATCACTGCGGTGTTTGGCAATGTGTTAACAGCATTTCAACAGTCATCATTCCAGGTTGCATCAATCATTACAACGACGGGATATTCGACAGCGGACTTTAATATGTGGCCGCAGTTATCAAGAACATTGCTTGTAATTATTATGTTTATCGGAGCCTGTGCAGGAAGTACTGGTGGTGGTATCAAAGTATCGAGAATTCTTATCCTTTTCAAATCAATGAAGCAGGAAATCAATTCCTTCATACATCCAAGAAGTGTTAAGACGATTAAGCTTGATGATAAAGCTGTTGATAAAGATACGGTCAGAGGCGTTAATGCATTTCTCGTGACATATGTTATGATATTCGGAATCTCGATGGTAATTCTTGCGTTCGATAATCTGGATATGGTTACGAACTTCACATCAATTGCCGCGACAATTAATAATATTGGACCAGGTCTTGAACTTGTAGGTCCAACAGGTAACTTCGGAATATTCTCGCCAGTCGCCAAATATGTCCTTATGTTTGACATGCTTGCAGGCCGACTCGAGCTCTATCCAATATTAGTTCTTTTCTCACCATCGGTTTGGAAGAAGAATTAGTTTTTTTGAAAAAATGCTTTAGCAAACCCATACTACAGTGAATATTAGACTGTAGTGTGGGTTTTTCTTAACTTTAAAGCCAAATAAATCTTGACAGCATCTTCAAAATCACGCGGATTCTTGCCAGTCTTTTTATATATCTTATCCAAGCGGTATTGAAGGGTGTTCTTATGAATGAATAATCTCTCGCAAGTATCAGCAAGTGACATATTGGTACGGTAATATATATTAAGAAGCTGTATCTCATCTTCATCAAGCTTGCCGGTAATTTTATCCATATATTCCTGCCTATGCTCGTCATTAACGCAGGAAAGAATAATTTCTAACTCCATGGAATCAAAAACTGCATAATTATTACCATCATAGGTTAAGCTATTAGAGGTCGTAAGCGCACTTTGATATGAACGTTCAAGCTGATGGTAGGGAACTGAACGACCAATAGAGGTCTTAAGCATCTTCACATAGGAAGCTGCAAACTTCTCAATCTTGTGATGATTGTTCAGATAGTCGTCATCATCAATAAGTGCAATATATATGTTAGGGTAGTAATATGCATACAGCTGGACATTAATATTATTGTAAATGTTGTATATTTTTTGTTCTAGCATGGAAAGATTGACAGGATTATACTTTGAAGAGATTTCGATAAGGATAATTCTCTTCTTTGTTTCAGTGCTGATTTTCCAGTCATTAAAGCAATCAAGAAGATAATCGTGGTTCAGCTCGCGTGAATTAATCATTGAATCTAGGACATAGTGTTTTTTATCGCTGTCGGCACGGCTGATTGAATTAAGCTCCTTCTCTCGGATTAGAAGCCTGGTAATCTGTTCAGCCAGATGCGCATATACCCTGACTTCATCGGGAATACCGCTGATACCGATTACAGCAACAATAGCGTGATTGTGACTTATAGGAAGATTGACACCTTTGTAAGTTCCTGAATATGTATCATCGGTATCAACTTCAATGGTTGTTCCACTTGCAGCAGCTTTTTGTCCTATCTCATGATAGGTACCGATTCTTTGCTCGTTAGTACTTGCGGATATAATGCCGGAAGGCTCAATAAAGTTGACATCCTTACCACATACGTCCTTCACTGTATTAACAATTTGTTGCGCAAGCTTCTTGTCTATTAAACTCATCTTATGACCTCCATAGCAATCTAATAATATATGGCATTGTTATATGTAACAAAAAAAGATATAAAATAATAGAATATATGTTATCTGTACTATATGATTATAACATTCAATTTGATATTATACAATCATCAACAGAGAACAAAACACGTTAGTAAAAATCACTCAGGTTTAGGAGGTAGACCGACGAATCGCTCTGATGAGCCGATTCTAACGGTCAAACAATTTGAGATAAACTCAAATTGTTAATAATCGCAAGTGAGAAATCGCATTCGCGATTTGCTCACTGCGTGCCTTCGTAAAAATCACTCAGGCATAGGAGGTAGGGATATGAAGATAGTAACAGCGATTGATTCATTCAAAGGAAGCATGACTTCGATGGAAGCAGGATACGCAGCAATGGATGGAATTAAAAGAGTATATCCAGATGCAGAGGTGGCAGTTAGACCACTTGCAGATGGAGGTGAAGGAACAGTTGAGGCTTTAGTATCAGGAATGAACGGTATACTTAAAACAGTTACAGTTACAGGTCCATTAGGAGAGAAAGTTGATGCAGCATACGGAATTATAGAAAGTACAAAAACAGCAATTGTTGAGATGTCAGCAGCAGCTGGTATCACACTTGTACCGGATGAGAAAAAGAATCCTTTATACACAACAACATATGGCGTTGGTGAAGTTATAAGAGATGCAATCCAGTACGGATGCAGAAGATTCATCGTAGGTATCGGTGGAAGCGCTACTAATGATGGAGGAATCGGAATGCTACAGGCACTTGGATATGAGCTTCTTGATAAAGATGGAAAACAGGTTCCATTCGGAGCAATTGGCCTTTCATTATTAGAGACAATTAGTGCAGATAATGTTATTCCTGAATTAAAGGAATGTGAATTCAAGGTAGCATGTGATGTAACGAATACACTTTGTGGAGAGCAAGGTTGTTCAGCAATATATGGTCCACAAAAGGGTGCAACCCCAACAATGATCATGCAGATGGACAAATGGCTTAATTACTACGCAGCATTATCAAGAGAGAGCTTTCCTAAAGCAGATGCAAAGCGTGAAGGAACAGGAGCCGCAGGTGGCCTTGGTTTCGCATTCTTAACATACACTAATGCAGTGTTAGAATCAGGAATTAAGATTGTACTTGAAGAAACAAGATTAGAAGAGTACGTTAAAGATGCAGACATCGTAATTACGGGTGAAGGAAGATTAGATGGTCAGACAGCAATGGGCAAAGCCCCTGTTGGTGTAGCAGGCATCGCAAAAAAATTCGATAAAACAGTACTTGCATTCTCTGGATGTGTAACGAAAGAAGCGGTTGCGTGCAACGAACATGGCATAGACGCATTTTTCCCAATTCTTAGAACTGTAGTAACACTTGATGAAGCAATGAATGCAGATAACGCAAAGGCCAATATGGCAGACACAGCAGAGCAGGTATTCCACTTGATTAAAAGCATGGGACGCTAACAACGAAAGATATGAATGGAGGAATGACATATGACATATGAATTTACAACAATAGGAGCATTAATAGGACTTGTCCTTGCAATAATTTTAATTATTAAAAAAGTGCAGCCTGCATATAGCCTTATAATAGGTGCACTTGTAGGTGGTGTAATTGGTAGTGGTAGTCTTGTTACAACGGTTAATGCTATGGTAGCCGGTTCGCAGAGTATGATATCTTCAGTACTTAGAATCATGACATCTGGTATCTTAGCAGGTACTCTTATTAAAACAGGTGCAGCAGAGAAGATTGCAGAAGTAATAGTAACCAAGCTCGGTCAAAAGAGAGCAATCGCAGCTCCAATCGTAGTAATTATCCTACTTGCATTAAGACCACTTGCCAAAATAGCAATTGATCCACTTATTGCTCTTCCAATTGGTGGTATCATCTGTACATTATGTTGTGGCAAAATCAAACACATCAGAGAATACTCAGAGTTTGGCCTTAGCAAAGTAATTGGTGTATCAGTACTCTTAATTGGTACAGGTACAATCGCAGGAATTATCAAAACATCAGCACTTCAATATGATGTAATTAATCTTCTTAATATGGTTAGTCTTCCAGCATTCTTGCTTGCTCCAATATCAGGTATCTTAATGGCAGGTGCAACAGCTTCGACAACAGCAGGTGCAACAATTGCAGCTCAGACATTCGGAACAACACTCACAAGTGCAGGTGTATCAGCTCTTGCATCAGGCGCTATGATTCATGCAGGTGCAACAGTAATTGATTCACTTCCACATGGCTCATTCTTCCATGCAACAGCAGGTGCAGCTAACATGACAATTAAGGAAAGATTAAAATTAATACCTTATGAAGCATGTGTTGGTCTAACAAGCACAATAGTAGCAATTATAATGTATTTGATATAAATAACAATTGATTATCTTGGGAGATATAACGTGATGATGGCCCACCGTAGAATATGCGGTGGGCCATCTTTGAGTGCACAATATGAATAGGCACATTATTTATTAATAGATTTGTTGATGACTCTACATCCCATGAATCTTATTATTAAAAGAAAAATCAATGCAATAAGAATGAAAATATTAGCATAAGTATTAATACGTATATCTGTAAATACCATATGAATTCTGATAAGTATGCAGACCTGACTTATAATAGCAAGAACAACAAGTGAAGCGCATGATATAAAGGAATATAGGTTACTTCGCACAAACCAGAGAGATGCTAAGAAGATTACTACGGCACCATATAAAAATAGATAGTCAAATAAATCATAGAATTCTATACCATACAAAGTCATAAAGTAGTCTGTCGAAGAATTTGGAGTAGGTATATACGTAAGCTTATAGGATGTGCAGATTAGCGAGTATATCCATCCGGCTGCTGCGATAGTAATTAGTATTCGAAAAAGTAATGAGTATAAAAAAGATAAAGCAGATAAAGAAGAACGCTGCTTTGATTGTACAGGTGTATCTATATTAGTAATAGTATCATTAATTTGCTCTGTCATTGTCTCCTCCTAGATTAGAATATGCGTTAATTATAGCACGGGATAATATATCTGTAAAGCGTAAAAGTATATTCATTAAAAAAGATTATATGTTGACACAATAAATATGTGATGATATTACATAAATATATATTTGCTCGTGTAATTAGACTAAAGTTGAGGAGAAGGAATAGAGATGAAGACAAAAACTAGACGCATATTATTAGGTATATTTATTGTTGTTGCGATTGTTATATATGTATTCGTAGGAAGAGTGAAGGTAATACATTATATTAATAAGCAGACATATGAAACTAATAAGTATCCAATTAATACTAATGTTGTAAAACATAGCTTTTATGCTACTAATCTATATGGCGCAAAGTTAAAAATTCAAAAAGAAGATATTGAAAGATATTCTAGTCTGAACAAAAGTGCAGATGCACAGATTTATCTACAAGATCGTTTACCTGAAGAGTATGAGGAGATTAGTAATTATTTTAAATTGGCAAAAACAAACTTCTCGTGGTTTGATATTGAGTTATCAGATATGATCAAATACAGTGAACGGAGTAATAATAATGCTTGTATGAGCCTTGATTGTCTTCCACAGAAGAGAAATAAACCCATTCTATTTATTATGTTATTCTTTACATTTATCTAATATCATTGTGAAAACAAATTTTATAATTAGTAAAATTACTATTGCAACTAAAATTCCACAGCTAATATAAAAAGCTGGTTGAAGTCCTGAAAAATTAAAATCAATTAGAAACAGGATGCTTATGTGATAGATAAGTGCAGTAAGAGCAATTAGCTCACAGGATATAAAAGACAATTTATTATTACTGATAAACCATAGACCTATGATGAATATAGCAATGGCAGTATATATAAATAAATAATTGCATCCATCATAAAATTCTATTCCATACATTCTTCCATGTGCATTATAACGTTCATTTTCAATTCTATAGAATAATGTCATCAGACTGTACAGCCAGCCTGCAACTGACAGGGTGATTATTAATCTTAGCATAAGAGTATGCAAAAAAATCTGCTTTCTTGTCATTAGTCCCTCCAATATAAAAGCTTTTTATGTTATTATATCATATATCTAGAAAATGTAAATGAAAAAATGTATTGACGTATAAAATTAATGATGATATGCTATTAATATAAATTCTAAGGTGGATTTCTTATAGATTAGGAGTAGTAAATGAAAAAAATAAAAATGTAAAATATATAAAATATATTATATTAGGCGTTTTTATACTTACAGTTATATTTCTTTATCCAATGGTTGCACGTATGAAAGTGTTATTTTATATGAATAAGCATAGCATTAATATATGCACGGTTCCCAAAATCGCTAATGTAGTTAAAAGCACATATAATAGTTCAAGTCAGCATGCTGCAAAGATTAAAATTAAAAAAGAAGATTTACATAAGTATGAGTTTTTGGATCAATGGGTGAGCGAAAAGAAAGAACTATTAGCATGGCAAATTGAAGATTTGGATGTGCTAACAGATAAAGCAAAAGAATTATTTGATTGGTACGATTTTGATAGAAATAAAATGATTAAATATACGTGGGGAGATTATTTAAATATGTATAGATATGATAATATGCAGTTTGAGAGTCATGATGATGTATCATATATGGTCTTTTACGCACTTACCGAAGCTGATGAAAATCATTATTATATATATTATGTGTCTTATGGTGAATCAGCTAGAAAAATATTACACTAAAATATTGTATTTGATATAAATAACAATTGATTATCTTAGGCGATATAACGTGATAATGGTCCATTGCAGAATATGTGATGGGTCATCTTAGTGGTTAAGAATAACATGGTAATGCCTAGAACTGAAAATGAATCAATTCACTGGAAGATATGATATATAAGTACATAAGGAGCGTTCACAATGGAGTACGTGCATCATTATGAATCACCACTGGGTGACATGACTATGGCAAGTAATGGCAAAGAACTTACTGGCTTATGGTTTGAAGAACAAAGATATTATGCAGATGGTTTGTCGGATGAATTTGAGAATAAAGAGTTGCCAGTGTTTGATGAAACACGATCTTGGTTAGATATATACTTTTGTGGAAAAGAACCTGATTTTACGCCACCGTTGTGTATTAATGCAACAGCATTTCGCAGGAGAGTATGTGAGATTATGCTGACGATATCATATGGACAAACAATGACGTATAGCCAGATTGGCGAGATTATTGCCAAAGAAAAAGGAATCCAGAGGATGTCGGCTCAAGCAGTAGGTGGAGCCGTGGGGCATAATTCGATTTCAATTATAATTCCATGTCACAGAGTGGTTGGTACGAATGGCAGTCTGACGGGATATGCAGGCGGGATTGATAAGAAGATACAATTACTTACAATTGAGAAGGTTGATATGTCACAATTATATATACCAAAGAAAGGAACAGCACTATGAAACCAGGCAATATAAAAGAATTACAGAAAGCATTCAGTATTCAGGCGGAGAATTTTGATTCAGTGAAGTATCATCTCTCTAAAAAGGAATATTTGGATTATCTGGTAGCAAAGACATCACCTAGAATGACTGATAATATTCTTGAAGTCGCAGCAGGAACTGGGGTGTGCGCACGTGCGTTAGCACCATATGCAGCACACATTATATGTGTGGATGCGACACCGGCGATGCTTAAGGCTGGTAAAACAGAATGCGATAAAGAAGGCATTAATAATATTACAATGATGACGGGATATGCGGAAGAATTACCATTCCTTGATGACAGCTTTGATATTGTTGTTACGAGACTGTCGTTTCATCATTTTGTGAATCCAGAGATAATATTCGCGGAGATGAGAAGAGTTCTCAGACCTGATGGTAAGCTAGTTATAATGGATATGGTACCGGGTGATGAAACATTAAGAGATGAGATTGATCGAATAGAGACATTAAGAGATCCATCCCATGTTAGGGACATAACGTTAAGTGAGATAAAAGATTTGTATCTTAAGAATAAGATGACAATAGATATGCAGGAACAAACCGATATACCAGTATCTCTTACTGGCTGGATGGAACTTACTAAAACACCAGAAGATGTGAAAAAAGAAATCATCGCTTTAATGAATAAGGATATCGATGGAACGTATAGTACAGGTTTCGCACCATATCTTAATAATGATGAAATCTATTTTACACATCACTGGGTTTTGAATGTAGGTAGAAAATAAACTTTATTTTACATAGTAGACACGGTTTTCTTTTCTTGGTGCGGCTTTAGGATATTCGCCATCTATGTATCCTAAAGCACAGTGGCCAATACCGATATATTCTTCAGTAATGCCAAGTGATTTTAATAAGTCTTTGCCCCATGGGGTGTCGAATTCTTCTTTTGCTCTGTGAATCCAGCAACTTCCAATACCAAGGTCATGTGCAGCAAGCATTAAGTTGCCCATAACAAGACTTCCGTCATAGACACCATTAGGATAATCTTTTTTAGCAAGTACTATTAGCATTGCAGGTGCACCATAGAATGGGTCAAAGCCTTCGTCCCATCCACCTATCTCGCAATTTTTTGCTACAATTTCATCACGTAATTCTTTGTTGGTAACCTGAATTATGATGGCGTTCTGAAAGCCTTTACCATTGGCGGCGTATGTTCCTGCCTCGATGATTTTATCAAGGATTTCCTGTGGAACCATATCTGCTTTATATTTTCTGATACTTCTTCTTGTTTTGATTTCGTCTAATACGATACTCATTGTTATATTACCTCCATAGTCAATATGTTGATTGTTTTATAGTTATTTGTTCTTGATTAATACTTTGTTTTATAGTTAGTTGTCTTTAGTATCACGTTCTACCGTAATATTAGAGATTTTCTCGTAATATTTTACAAGACTACTATGATCTTCTTTTTCGTATCCATCTGCTTTTAAGGCCTGCATCATCTCCATTACCTGGGAAGTAAGAGGTGCGGGACAACTCAGTGAGTGAGCAGCATTTAACGCATTATTCAAATCTTTGATATGCAATTCGATTCTAAATCCAGGGGTAAAATTGCGGTCCATCATCATTGGTGCTTTAGCATCCATTACAGTAGAACCGGCAAGACCACCACGAATTGCTTGATATACTAACTCAGGGTTAGCACCAGCTTTTGTAGCCATTGTTAATGCTTCGGCAACAGCAGCAATGTTGGCACCGACAATCATCTGGTTCGCTAATTTGGCTATGTTGCCTGAATCAAGACTTCCGACATAGACAACAGATCCAGCCATAGTCATAAGTAAATCATACATCTTATCGAATGTCTCTTTACGTCCACCAACCATAACCGATATTGTTCCATCAATTGCTTTAGGTTCTCCACCAGATACAGGCGCATCCATAAGCTCAATACCGTTGAGTGCTAATGCTTCACCGATTGAGCGTGTCTCAACTGGATCAATTGAACTCATATCAATTACAATTGTTCCTGGCTTGGCACCTTCAATAATTCCATTAGGACCAAGAGCAACTTCTCTTACTTGAGGAGAATTAGGAAGCATTGTGATTATAACATCTGAAGCTTTAGCAACTTCTGCAGAGGAAGTGCAAGCACTGGCTCCTGCGGCAACAAGTTCATCAACACTTGCTTTGCTTCTATTATAGACAATGACTTCATAGCCAGCTTTAAGAATATTCTTACACATGGGTTTGCCCATGCTCCCCAATCCAATAAATCCTATCTTCATATAATATACCTCGTATTTGTTATTAGTTTGTTATTAGTATTGTGCGGTTTATGTTTATAATATCACAGCGACAATTATTGGACAACTGGATTAATGATTTGTGTCTATGTACTTTTGTATGAATTCAACTCGGTCAAATACAAGCGGCTTAAATGTTGATGCTATACTAACTACGATGTTGTTGCTTTTGTTGATATATATGATGTTTCCGCCATCTCCAATGGCAGCGTATATCTTATTCTCTGAATCTATAATCCACCAAAGGTAACCATATTGCATGTGGTTGAATTTTTCGTCACAGCTTATGTTTGGCGAAAGCATTTGCAAAATCCAATCAGAAGTAACGATTTGTTGACCGCCATAACAACCATGATTAAGAACAAGTTCGCCAATCCTTAGCATATCACGTGCGGAGAGGCAGAGTCCAAAACCTGCAGCAGCAATTGAATTAGGGTCGCAAAACCAAGAAGCTTCTTTAGGTGTTTTGGAAGTTATGAAGGAGATGTGCTCGTCTTTGTTAGCAACTTGCAATTCTTTTCTTGGAGCAATTCCCAGAGGTGAGAATAGGTATTTGTTAGCAAATTCATAGGTTGGCATATTGCTCACGTTGGTTATGATTGCGCTGAGAAGTTGGATTCCAAGTGTGGAGTACATGAATTCTCCATTTAATCCTTTACGACCTCCAAGAAGATCAAGCACAGCATTAGTCCAATCATTGGTTGTGCAGACCTTAGTCCATGGTTCTGATTTGTATTTGTATGGAGCAGTCATTGTAAGCAGATGTTTTAGAGTGACTTGCTGTATTGTTTTTTCACCACGTTTGCATGTGTAGTTTGGAAAGAAATCAAGAATCTTTACATCAGTATTCGCAATGAGTCCTTGATCAATGGCAATTCCAATTAAAAGTGAAATAATGCTTTTGGTTACTGATGCGACGTGTACATTATCATTTGGTGTATAACCATTCCAGGTATCTTCGTAATATATTTGCCCATCTTTGCTGGCAATTATTTGACATATATTAGGGTATGTTTCTGAAACATATTGCTTTGTAATATTCATGAGTAGATCCTTTCTTGATGTTAGCGGTAGAATATACAAAAAAGCATATCTTAATATAAAATTATTTGCAATAGTAATATAAAAACATTATTTAATGTGCTGATTTCCTAGACAAAATAACGCAAAATGGTGTAAAATAAAGGGATGCATATTTTACCATTATGGAAAGGGAACAGGTAGATTAATGAGTGATAATAAAGACAAAGAAGTTAATAATTCATCGGCTAATACATCAATAAATTCATCAACAGATGCGAACGTAGGAACAGGGGAAGTAGTTCACAAAAGGAGAGTCCGTTACAAAGGAACACATCCAAGGAATTTTAAGGAGAAGTACAAGGAATTGAATCCTGAAAAGTATGCGGATACCATTGAGAAGGTAATTAGCAAAGGTAGTACGCCTGCAGGAATGCATATCTCCATTATGGTTAATGAGATACTTGAATTCCTAGATATTAAACCAGGACAGCAAGGGCTGGATGCAACACTGGGATATGGTGGACATACACAGGCGATGTTGAAAAAGCTTGAAGGCAAAGGCCATATGTGTGCACTTGATGTCGATCCAATTGAGATGGAAAAGACTAGAAAGAGACTTAAAGATGCAGGCTTTGGAGAAGAGATTCTTACGATAAAACAGATTAATTTTGCTTATATAGATGAAGTTGCTAAGGAAGAAGGAAAGTTTGATTTTGTACTTGCTGATTTGGGTGTATCATCAATGCAGATTGATAATCCGGATAGAGGATTCTCGTACAAAATCGACGGACCACTTGATTTGAGACTTAATCCTGAGAAAGGAACCTCCGCAGCTAATCGACTCAAAGAGATTACTAGAGAAGAATTCGAAGGAATGCTTTTTGAGAATTCAGATGAACCATATGCACTTGAAATCTCAAGAGTTGTATTCTCAAAGATAAGAAAAGGAAAGCCAATGGATACAACTACAGCACTACGTGAGGCTGTCGAAGAAGCATTGCAATTCATACCAGAAAAAGAGCGTAAGGAAGCTGTCAAAAAGGCATGTCAGCGAACATTCCAAGCTTTACGAATTGATGTAAACAGTGAATTTGAGGTATTGGAGATGTTTTTAAGCAAGCTACCTGATATCTTAAATCCAGGTGGACGAGCTGCAATTCTTACATTCCATTCTGGAGAGGATAGGTTGGTTAAGAAGTCTTTCAAGGCTTTGGCAAAGGAAGGCGTGTATAGTGAAGTTGCCAGTGATGTAATAAGACCATCAGCAGAGGAATGCAATCGTAATCCTCGTTCAAAGAGTACGAAGATGCGCTGGGCAATTAAGTAATTCAAATAAATATGGAATGAGATGATGATTTAGATGAATATTCCAGAAAAAGCAATAACTAAATTATGCGAGAAATCAACATATACCAAGGGCAAGAATCTGCACAGCCGCAAGGTGGTATATGGTATTCGAAGCGAATACAGCGATACCAATGAAGTGCATATTACAGGATATGTTGAAGGAAGCTATGAGAATGAATATTATGTAAGTCTAAAGTATGATGAGGCAGAAGAGGAAATCTATGATTATCAGTGCGAATGCCCAGCATATCATCAGTATTCAGGTATGTGCAAGCATTGTGTTGCATTAGCGCTTGAATTCTGTAATAAACCTGAAAGTAAGTTAAATATCGCAGGCCTTAAGAAGGGCAGCGAGGTATTCCAAAAACCTCAGTTAACTACTAGTAAAGAAATCAGCGAATTGATTTTTAATAGTTCAATGGAATCAAAGATTCCTTATATTCAGCCAGAGATAACGGGAAGTATTGAATTGAAGCCAATTCTTAAGAGAACCTTCTGGCAGAACTGGACTGTGGAATTTCGAATTGGTAATAGAAAGAGTCACTATATTGTCAAAGATATCTTCAAACTTATCAAATCGATTGATAATCGTGAAGACATATCGTATGGAATTAAACTGCATTTTATCCATGATTATAGCGCTTTCGATGACAATTCCAAGAAGATAATTGATTTTCTAAGACGATATATGAAAGCGTACAAAGCTGACTATGGCAAGAATTATGTGTACGTGCCAGTGCTTAGAGAGTTGGAGTTAAAGGCTGACTTTCTTGCTGATTTTCTGCACACCTTAAGCGGACAGCAGATTGCGATGGAGAATTCGATAATAGACAACCAATATGTGTATGTGCAGGAAGGCAATCCTGCGATGATTATCAGTATGGAGAAGTCGCATAGTGGTAAGGGTTATGTTATAAAGCTTCCAGCAGTTGAATGCATTGGTGTGAAGGGCGCGATGTTTATTAGAGTGCTTGACACAATCTATGAATGCGATAAAGCATTTTCCAGGGAAATGTTTGGCATCTGTAGCTTATGTGATTACTATAAGGCGACTGAGTACAACATTAGTGAGAATGATATGCCATCCTTTGTGGCTTCGCTTTATCCGGTGTTGCGCAAATACGTGACTTTTGATGTGGCTGCTGATGTGGAAATTGATGATTTTCAGCCAGTGGCTGCTGATATCAAGATATATCTGGATACAATTGGCGATAGGATTGTCTGTAGGTTGATTGCGGAATATGGCGTGGAGAGCTTTAATATTCTGCAGGGCGTCGGAGTTAAAGAGGCGTACCGGGATGTGGAGAAAGAGACGGAAGCGTTGTATCTGGTGTCGAGGTATTTTGACGAGAGAACTTCGGATTTTCGAATGGCGCTTAGCCAGGTAAATGAGGAGGGTGTCTATAAGCTGTTGCTTAATGGCGTTGATGATTTGAAGAGCATCGGCGAGGTGTATATATCCGAGAGTTTTAAGAAGATGAAGATTCAGGATTCGCCGAAGGTTCATGTGGGAATATCGCTTAAAGCAGGTATCCTTGATTTGGTGCTTGATACGGGAAATTTCCCGATGAATGAGCTCGAGGGTATTATCAAGAATTACAAGATGAAGAAGCATTATTACAAACTAAAGAGTGGCGATTTTATCAGCCTTGAGGATAATGCGCTTTCGGTAATATCGGAGATTACCGAGGATTGTCTTGTTAAGAATAAAGACCTTGTGGATGGACATATTGAGCTTCCTGCTTACAGGGCGATGCTTGTAGAACAGCTGCTTGCAAAGGACATGCCGGAAGATATCGATATTGAGAAGGATAAAGGTTATAAGGCTTATATCAGGGATATGCGTGATTATGCGGAAAGTGATTATGAGGTTCCAAGTAATCTTAGCGATATAATGAGAAATTATCAAAAGACAGGTTATAGATGGCTTCGAACGGTTGCTTCCATGGGATTTGGCGGTATTCTTGCAGATGATATGGGACTTGGTAAGAGCATCCAGATGATTGCATATATTACAGCCATATGTGAGGAGAATCCGCAGGCGACGACGCTTATTGTCTGCCCGGCTTCACTTGTATACAACTGGGAGAATGAGTTCAAGAAGTTCAAGAGTAAGCTGGATGTGCTTGTAATAGCAGGTAACAACGCAGACAGGGAGCGAGATATCGCTGAATGCATGCAACATAATGTTACCATCACCTCATATGACTTACTGAAACGAGATGTTGCATTATATGAGGACAAGGCGTTCACATGCATGGTTATAGATGAGGCCCAGAACATTAAGAATCATATGACACAGGCAGCCAAAGCTGTCAAATGCGTTAAAGCCAATGTACGTTTTGCGCTTACCGGTACGCCAATTGAGAATAGACTTAGCGAGCTTTGGAGTATCTTTGATTACCTAATGCCGGGTATGCTGTATTCATATGCCAAGTTCCGTAAAGAATTCGAGACGAATATAATACAGAATCATCTTGAACGTGATATTATGCGACTGCAGAAGATTATCAAACCGTTTATATTAAGACGTATTAAGGAAGACGTTCTTAAAGAGATTCCGGAAAAGACGGAGGAACTTGTGTATTCTAAGCTGACAGGCGAGCAGGAGAAGCTTTATACAGCAAATCTTGCGAAAATCAAGAAAGAGATTAAGATAACTGGAGATGAAGCATTTGCAAGGAATAAATTACAGATTCTTGCGGAGATAACGAGGCTCAGGCAGATATGCTGTGAACCATCGCTGGTATTCGAGGATTACAAGGGTACGTCGGCAAAGATGGATACATGTATGGAGATTATTGAGGGCGCAGTGGCTGGCGGCCATAAGGTATTGCTTTTTTCTCAATTTACGAGTATATTCAATATTCTAGAGCAACGCTTGCAGCGCGAGCACATTGATTATTACAGACTTGATGGACAGACGAGCAAAATCAAGAGAAATGAGCTTGTTCAGGCGTACAATACAGATGATACGCCGGTATTCCTGATATCTTTGAAGGCTGGTGGAACCGGACTTAATCTGACATCAGCGAGCATTGTTATTCACTATGATCCATGGTGGAATGTGGCAGCGCAGAATCAGGCGACTGACAGGGCGCACAGAATCGGTCAGGAGAAGAAGGTATCGGTATACAAGCTGATTGCGAAGGATACAATAGAGGAGAAGATACTTTTGCTTCAGGATATGAAGAAGGAATTGTCGGATGAGATTATTAATCAAGGCGGCTCTTCAATGGCAGCATTATCAAAAGCGGATTTTGAAAAGCTGCTTTAATATAGAGATATAATAATAAGATAAGAGATTAAGAAGTGTCGGGGCGGTGAAGATGCTACGACATGAAAGGAGTTTTTTATGAGCGAAAATTGTAATCATGACTGTGGTTCATGCAGTTCAAATTGTGATTCGAGAGAACAGGCACAGGATATGACAAAGAAATTAAGAGAAGGAAGTTCAGTTAAGAAGGTTATCGGTGTTGTCAGCGGTAAAGGCGGCGTTGGTAAATCAATGGTTACATCACTTCTTGCACTTGCTTCTAATAATATGGATAAGCACACAGCAATTCTTGATGCGGATATTACAGGACCTTCAATTCCGAAAGCATTTGGCTTGAGAGACAATGCCGTAAGCGATGGCGAATCGTTGTGGCCAGTTACAACAGCTGATGGAATCGAGGTTATGTCTATGAACCTTCTGCTTCCTAATGATACAGACCCAGTGCTTTGGAGAGGTCCAATTATCGCGGGCGCTGTTGGACAGTTCTGGACAGATGTTAACTGGAAAGACATAGATGTTATGCTTGTTGATATGCCTCCTGGAACTGGCGATGTGCCAATGACAGTGTATCAGTCACTTCCAATCGATGGAATTATTGTAGTTACAACACCTCAGGACCTTGTGTCTATGATAGTTGAGAAGGCTGTCAAGATGGCTGAAACTATGGATGTTCCAGTACTAGGTCTTGTACAGAATATGTCTTACTATGAATGTGATGAATGTCACAATAAGAATTATATCTTTGGAAAGAATGATGTTAACGCTACAGCAAAGCACTTTGGAATTAAGCATACAGCTGAACTTGCAATTGAGCCAGTATTCAGCCAGCTTGTTGACAGCGGAAGTGTCGAGAATTATGCAGGTAAGAACCTTGAAATCCTTACTGAGATGTTGAAAGAGATATTAGCAGATGCAGAATAAAGTGTTAAGCAACCAGAAAATCAAAGGAATTCTTTGCATTATAATGGCGGCATTCTGCTTTGCACTTATGAATATCTTTGTCAGACTTTCAGGTGATTTGCCATCGGTGCAGAAGAGTTTCTTTAGAAATGCTGTTGCGTTAATCTTCGCAATGGCAATGATTATTAAGAAGCGTGTGCCAATCAAGGTTGAAAAGGGCAGTATGAAATTCCTCTTTGGAAGAGCGTTGTTTGGAACAATTGGTGTATTATGCAACTTTTATGCTGTGGATCATCTGATGGTTGCTGATGCTTCAATGCTTAACAAGCTTTCACCGTTCTTTGCAATTGTATTTTCTTACTTTTTGTTGAAGGAGAAAGTGAAGCCTGTTCAAATCGTATGTGTTGTTACAGCATTTGTCGGAATGCTTTTTATCATAAAGCCTGGTGTGACAGGACTGAGTGTGGGACCTGCAATAATTGGTGCTTGTGGCGGAATGACAGCAGGACTTGCTTATACATTCGTTAGAATACTTGGACAGCGTGGTGTTAAGGGACCTTTGATTGTCTGCTTTTTCTCAGGCTTTTCGTGTCTCGTAACGTTGATTCCAATCATATTCAATTATGCACCAATGACTGGATATCAGTGGGCGATGCTTTTTCTTGCAGGCTTAGCAGCGTCTGGTGGACAGTTTGCAATTACAGCAGCTTACACATATGCACCAGCTAGAGAAATCTCAATCTATGATTATTCGCAGATTATCTTCTCAACAATTCTTGGCTTCTTTGTGTTGAATCAAATCCCAGACGCCTGGAGTTTTGTGGGCTATGCGATAATCATCGGAGCATCGTTGTGGATGTTCTTGTATAATAATCGCAAGGCTGTGGATAAAGGGTGAGGTGGGGTGTGATGGGTTGAAAAAGGCAAGGAGAGAAGAAAAAGCTAGCCCTTGCCTTTTTGGAGCAGTATCGCCGGTTTGTAATAGGTAGAAAAAGGCAAGGAGAGCTAAAGAAGCTTGTCCTTGCCTTTTTGGAGCAGTATAGGCGGGGTGAGATAGGTTGGAAAAGGCAAGGAGAGAAGAAAAAGCTAGCCCTTGCCTTTTTAGAGCAGTATCGCCGGGGTGTGATAGGTTGGAAAAGGCAAGGAGAGAAGAAAAAGCAAGCCCTTGCCTTTTTGGAGCAGGTTATGTGGGTTTTGATAGGTAGAAAAAGGCAAGGAGAGCTAAAAGAAGCTTCCCTTGCATTTTCCACAGCAAATTATACCTAAGATTGCACTTAAGATTATGCCACAATATTATTTCTTAAGGTCGTGCCAAAGTATTATTTAATTAATCCACTAATAATAATGTATACGATAATTAATGGAAGAATGAATCTTAAGTAAGGCGCAAGTGCACGTGGCATCCTGAAACCTTTGCCTGTGTTGACTTCGTTGTAGTAGTTGTCAATTCCCCAACCGAATTTATGAGTACAAAAGATGGCGATGATAAGTGAGCCAATTGGAAGAACTAAGTTGCTAACAATAAAATCTTCAAGGTCAAGTATTGTTGAACCTGCACCAAGTGGACTGAATCCTGAAAGAAGATTGAATCCGAGGATACATGGAACTGAACCAATAAGAATTATAATCATATTGATAATTACGGCTTTCTTTCTTGAAATTCCGAAGTTATCAATACTCATACAGCAGATATTCTCAAATACTGCAATAACTGTTGAGAATGCTGCAAATGTCATAAATAAGAAGAACAAACCGCCCCATAATTGTCCTAATGGCATCTCGTTGAAGATGTTAGGAAGTGTAATGAAGATGAGGCTTGGACCACTATCTGGATTAACACCATATGCAAAACAAGCTGGGAAGATGATAAGTCCGGCTACAATAGCTACGAATGTATCAAGCGCAGCAATTGTTGCAGATTCGCCAACAAGTGAAGTATCCTTAGACAGATAGCTGCCGAATATTAACATTGAACCCATACCAATACTAAGTGTGAAGAATGCCTGATTCATTGCCTGGACAATAACATTGAGCCAGCCAACTTCATTAACCTTATCTATATTAGGATATAAGTAGAACTTAAGTCCTTCTTCTGAACCAGAGATTGATAAACTGTTGATTGCAAGAACCACCATGATTACAAGAAGTGCAATCATCATAGGCTTTGTAATCTTCTCAACACCATTCTGAAGACCTAATGAACAAACTAAGAAACCAACTATAATTACGATAAATGTAAAAATAATCATTGTAATCGGACTCGAAGTCAGATTGCTAAATTGATCGGCAATCTGAACACTATTCTTGCCATTAAGCTGACCAGTAAGTGTTGTAACACAGTAATAAAGCATCCATCCGGCAACCGTTGTGTAATAAAGCATAAGAATATAATTACCAACCATTCCGGCATAACCGAAGATGTGCCACTTGTGGCCCGGTTTCTCCAGGGTCTTATAAGCATTTACAATGGACTTCTTACTAGCGCGTCCAAGAGAGAATTCCATGGACATAACCGGAATTCCAAGAATAATAAGGAAAGCCAGGTATAATAATACGAATATACCGCCGCCGTTGTTACCTACAACATAGGGAAATCTCCACACATTGCCGATGCCGATTGCGCAGCCGGCAGAAATAAGAATAAAGCCAAGTCGGCTTTTGAATTTTTCACGTTCCATAATTGTTACCTTTCTTATTGCTTTATAATTGATTTATTGCTGAACATATCTATATCTTCGGTTTTGAGATAACCTGTTCGAGGAATCTCTTTGCAATAGAGGACATGTAGCCTTTCTTATTATGAATGATGGATATTGTCGAGTCAAGCTCGGATTCATCAATAATTGAATAAGTGCAGCTGCTATCTTCTATAAAATGCATTGCCGACAGCGGAACTATGCCTATCCCTAACCCAGCCTGCGCCCATAGCACGGTTGTCTTGGCATCGTCATTTCTTGAGATGACATTAGGTGTAAGCTTGTGTTTCGAGAATTCATTGTTAAGAATGTTTTCCCAACGCCTGTATATAAGAAGTGGTTTGCCATTAAGGGCTTTTAATTTGATAGATTTGTCATTCATGGCAAATGCTTTCGTTGAATATACGGCTATCATTGGCTCTTTATCTAATGCTATGCAGTCGAATGAATCGGCTAAGAAAGGGGTTCGAACAATGGCAAGTTCAATTATGTTAGCCTTTAGTTTCTCAAGTAGCTCATAAGTATTAGCCTCGTATACATCAAGTGTTACGTCAGGAAATAAAGAATGGTAGTCACAAAGCCAGGCGGCTAACTTGGTTCCAGCAACACTAGATACGCAGCCTATTCTAAGCGTGCCCTTAATTGTTGAGTTGGCAGCAAGCACTTCAGTTTTCGTTATATCCACCAAAGAAAGAATACTTTCAGCACGTTGATAGAGAATCTTTCCCGCATCAGTAAGAGTCACACTCCTTGAACCACGAATCAAAAGCTGCGTGCCAAGTTCTTCTTCTAATAGATGAAGCTGATTACTAAGAGGTGGCTGCGACATATGTAGCTTCTTAGCCGCCTGCGAGATATTACCGGCATCAACCACGGTTATAAAATAATAAAGCTGTTTAACATCCATGCACTTCTCCTTTTTATGCTCTATTGTATACTTTTATAATGCATCTTCTTTGTCATCTGCGATATTCTTCTTACTATACTTGAATTATGTACAAACCGAATGGAATTCAAAGCGGATCGTTGCGTAGCGTCGGTTCTTAGTGACCGTATTTCGGTCACTTATGAACCGTTACGCTTAAGCACAAGCGGAAGCGTGTCCGTGTGAATTTTATTCGGTTTGTACATCAAATAATGTATATCGACGTGTGTCACAGATGCCAATTTTAGTTAATTACAATGTATACTTAAAAAGTATACAAACCATATCTATTAGATATTATTAATATACATCTAGATATGATAATATATGATAGGAAAAAAAGCAATTAATATAATAAGAAAACAATAAAAAATAGCAGGAAAATAATGGAGGTCATAACAAACCAATATGAAGAGTTTATTAAAATATCTGAAAGGATATAAAAAAGAATGTGTCTTCGCACCACTATTCAAGATGCTTGAGGCACTATTTGAATTATTTGTACCACTTGTAATTGCAGCAATAATTGATACCGGTATCGCCAATGGAGATAGAGGCTATATCTATAAGATGTGCGGTCTGCTTATATTACTCGCTGTGATTGGTTTGACTTGCTCGATTACAGCACAGTTTTTTGCGGCAAAGGCAGCAGTAGGTTTTTCGGCAATTCTTAGAAGCAGATTGTTTGCACATATTCAGAGTCTATCATTTGCAGATGCTGATAAAGTTGGAACATCGACACTTATCACAAGAATGACAAGTGATGTTAACCAGGTTCAGAATGGCGTCAATCTTGTACTTAGATTATTCCTTCGTTCACCATTTATTGTGTTTGGTGCGATGATTATGGCATTTACAATTGATGCTAAGGCGGCATTAATATTCGTTGTAATGATTATATTGTTATCAATTGTAGTATTTGGAATTATGCTCGTAAGTATGCCGCTCTATAAGAAGGTTCAGCAGGGGCTTGATAAAATCCTTGGCAATACAAGAGAGAATCTGACTGGTGCCAGAGTTATCAGAGCCTTCAATAAAGAAGACGACGAGATAAGAATCTTCGCAGATAATAACAATGCGTTAACTAAGATGCAGAAATTTGTCGGAAGAATCTCAGGACTTATGAATCCAGTTACTTATATTATTGTTAATGTTTCAATCGTTGTACTTATATGGAGCGGAGCGATTCGTGTAGATAACGGCATTCTTTCACAGGGAGCACTTGTAGCGCTTGTTAACTATATGTCGCAGATTCTAGTTGAGCTTATTAAGCTTGCTAACCTTATTATCTCAGTTACTAAGGCCATTGCATGCGGCAATCGTATTGAAACTGTTTTTGCTATGCAGCCAGATGCCAACGGAGAATTCGCAGGAGCCACAGATTCAGATGATATAAGCACTGGAGGCGCAGATTCAGATTCAATAAGCACTGGAGCCACAGATTCAGATGTAATTCCGGTTGTTGAATTCGATAAAGTATCGCTTACTTATAATGATGCAAAGGAAGAGGCAATAAGTGATATTAGCTTCAAAGCATTGGCCGGCCAGACAATAGGTATCATCGGTGGTACAGGCTCTGGTAAATCATCAATTGTTAATCTCATTCCACGTTTTTATAGAGCAACGAAGGGAATGGTTAGAATCAATGGAATATCTGTTGATGATTATGAGAAAGATACTCTTAGAAGGAAGATTGGTATGGTGCTGCAAAAGGCGGTGTTATTCAAGGGAAGTATCCGTGATAATATAGCATTTGGCTGCGAAGGCTGCACAGATGAGGAGATATGGGATGCGCTTTCGGTTGCGCAGTCGAAGGACTTTGTATCTGAGAAAGAAGGACAGCTTGATTATATGATTGAGCAAGGCGGAAAGAATCTCTCAGGTGGACAGAAACAGAGATTGTCAATTGCTCGTGCGATGGTTAGAAAACCAGAGATACTGATTCTTGATGATAGCTCATCAGCACTTGATTTTGCTACTGATGCAGCACTTCGTAAGGCAATCAGGGAGTTGCCAGATGCACCGACAGTATTTATCGTATCTCAGAGAGCAACATCAATACAGTATGCAGACTTAATTGTAGTGCTTGATGATGGAGAGATTGCAGGCATGGGAACTCATGAAGAGTTACTTAAGACTTGCGAAGTATATCAGGAAATCTATTATTCTCAGGTAGAAAGGAAGGCGATGTAGAATGTTTACAACAATTAAGAAAGTTTTACACTATATTAAAAGATACTGGTTGTATCTGATTCTTTCGCTTGCTCTTGCTACAGTTACAGTTGTTACAACGCTTTATGTTCCAATTCTTATTGGACGAAGTGTGGATCAGGTTATAGGCACAGGGCTTGTTAACTTTAAAGAATTACTTAATATTCTGACAAGAATTGTTATATGCGTAGGCATAACAGCATTAGCCCAGTGGATGATGAATATATGCAATAACAAGATAACTTATAATGTCAGCCGAGACATCAGAGATGAAGCATTTATCCAGATAGAAAAGCTTCCACTTGGATATATTGACAGTCATTCGCACGGAGATATGGTGAGTAGAGTTATTGCGGATGTTGACCAGTTCTCGGACGGATTGCTTATGGGATTTACTCAGTTTTTTACAGGCGTGATTACTATACTTGGAACACTGATTTTTATGCTCACGATTAATGTTTCTATAACAATAGCAGTTGTGTGTTTGACACCTATCTCGCTCTTGGTTGCAAGCTTTATCGCCAAAAGAACATATTCAATGTTCAAATTGCAGTCGGAGACCAGGGGTGAACAGACTTCGCTTATAGATGAGATGATTGGCAATCAGAAGGTGGTGCAGGCGTATTCGAAGGAAGATGAGGTGCAGGAGCGATTTGATGAGATTAATGGCAGGCTTGAGAAGGCTTCACTAAAGGCTATTTTCTTCTCGTCAATTACTAACCCGGCAACTAGATTCATTAATAGCCTTGTGTATGCAACAGTTGGCATTACAGGCGCGATTGCGGCGATTAACTTGAGAATATCTGTTGGACAGTTAACAAGTTTACTTAGCTATGCTAATCAATATACAAAGCCGTTCAATGAGATATCAGGCGTTATTACAGAACTTCAGAATGCGATTGCGTGTGCAGGACGAGTTATTGAACTTATTGAGGCAAAGCCTCAGATTCCTGATTCGGATGATGCTGTTGAACTTGAGAATGCAAGTGGCAATGTTGTACTCAGTGATGTGTATTTCTCATATACAGCAGATAGAAAGCTTATTCAGGATTTTAATCTTAATGTTAAGCCAGGACAGAGAATTGCAATTGTTGGTCCGACAGGCTGCGGTAAGACAACTATTATTAATCTGCTGATGCGATTCTATGATGTAGACAGTGGTTCTATTAAGGTTGACGGTAATGATATAAGAGATATTAAGCGTCATAGCTTGAGAAAGAATTACGGTATGGTTTTACAGGAGACATGGCTTAAGGCTGGAACAATTCGTGATAATATAATAATGGGAAAGCCGGATGCTACTGATGAAGAGATAATTACAGCTGCAAAAGAAGCACATGCACATAGTTTTATCAAGCGTCTTCCTAATGGATATGATACTGTTATTACAGAAGACGGTGGCAATCTTTCGCAGGGACAGAAACAGCTCTTATGTATTACAAGAATTATGTTATGTCTTCCGCCGATGCTGATTCTTGACGAGGCAACATCATCAATCGATACCAGAACAGAGATGAAGATTTCGAACGCATTTGCCAAGCTAATGAATGGAAGAACAAGCTTTATTGTTGCACACAGGTTATCGACTATTAGAGAAGCTGATATTATTCTTGTAATGAAGGATGGCAATATAATTGAACAGGGGACTCATGAGAATTTGCTACAGCAGAATGGCTTCTATGCGAAGTTATACAACAGTCAGTTTGCAGTGTGCTAAATATTGTAAGTTATCCTTGTCTTTTTGGTACAAATAATGTATTATATAGATATATGTAATGGGATTTTATGTATTGTGGATGGAGGTATTTATTAATGAAATTAAAGGATATGAAGATGCTTGTTTGTGACGATTCAGTCCTTGCAAGGAAGAAACTAAAAGATTTTCTTGTAAGTCTTGGATGTGAGAATGTATATGAAGCTACAGATGGAGAAGTTGCAGTCGAGATGTACGAGAAGTACAAACCAGATGTAACATTTATGGATATTGTAATGCCTAAGAAGGACGGTGTTGAAGCCGTTACAGATATTATGAAAATCGATGCCAATGCTAAAGTAATTATGGCTTCAAGTGTTGGTACTCAGACATATCTTAAGGATGCTATCAAAGCAGGTGCTTGTGATTTCTTACAGAAACCTATTAATGAAAAACAAGTGGAGAAAGCATTACATAAGATTATGATGGGAGGTAATTAGAATGGTAACACAGTTATTTGGTAATTATCTGCTCAATGAAAGATATTTGTCAACAGAACAGCTTATGAACGGCTTGAAGGCTATGACAAGCGCTAGAGTAAAACTTGGAGTTCTTGCTATTAATGCTGGATATCTTACAGCAGATCAGGTAGAGGAGATACATGCAAAGCAGGCGCTTATGGATAAGCGTTTTGGTGATATCGCAGTTGATTTGGGATATCTTTGTGAGGAACAGGTTGATGAACTTCTCAAGGTTCAGCCATCAGGTTACTTGGCATTAGGTCAGGTATTGGTTGATCAGGGAAGCATGAATAATGCTACATTCTCACAGGCACTTAAGTCATACAAAGATCAATATTGCCTTGAAGAGGATGATCTTAATGAGACAGACAGCAAGAAATCAGAAGAGATTCTTAAGAAGTTCTTCTCTCTTATAGCTGATAAGGAAGAATCAGAGAATTTTGTTACATATACATCACTTCTCTTCAATAATCTTGTTAGATTTGTTGGTAGTGATTTCGCACCTTTCCAGAGTGATGATTGTGAAGAAGATGGAAAGGTAATTAGAGCATCACAGAGAATCAAGGGTGAGATATCTTTCAAGAGTATTGTTGAAGGTAGAGAAAAAGTCTTCCAGAAGTTCGCAAGTGCATATGCTAATGAAGAATTTACAAAGACTGACGAATATGTGTTAGCATCCCTTGAGGATTTCCTTAATCTTCATAATGGATTATATACAGTTAATATGTCTAATGAGAAGGAGATTGAGCTTAGACTTGATCCACCTGTTCAGGAAGATAGTGATACAGTAGAAGATATATTATTCAAGATTCCGGTAAGATTCTCTTATGGTCAAATTAATTTCATAATCTGCAAATAATATTGAATAATAGATTTAATTATTGAAAACTAATTGAAAAGTTGCAGTGCTAAGAATGAATCCTAGTACTGCAGCTTTTTTTGCATTGAGTTGAATAGAAAAAATATAGGCAATTACAAGAATTATGCTATTAATAAGTAATAATAAGGCAAAAACAGCTTATTGATAACGTTGACAAATGGCACATATACACTAATATCAAGAAATACTGGACAGAATACTAAACTGCCAATTATTATAACTGGGATAAGCGATATAATAAAACCGCTTTTCTTGACAATTAATGTAAGTACAAAACCTACTAATGTAATAATAAGTATATATATAAGCATACTCAAAAGTTCATGTATAATATTACCGGCAGTTTTGCTTATGTATAGTGTGATTATTGCAGACAAACCATACATTACTGATGGAACAAGAGTGTATAATAATCTACTTATAATAATCAGATTATGTGACATTGGTGCGAATACATCGCTGTTCTTATCACTAATCCATTGAATAACACCGAATAAGCCGGCAATAAGAATTAGAATTGCAAGAATTCCTCTAATTGGAAATGTTACATTCTTAACTTCAATTTCTTTAACCCCATTATCTATAGGGGTATCATTGCTTTGATTAGTTGAATGCTGGTCTAAAACCTCGTATTCAAGATGGAAAGTTGCACTTCCATGAATATAGTCATCATATTTGGCCAGGAATTTCTCCGTTGTAATCTCCTGGATGGAAGGCAGAGATATATTATTCTGAATCCAGGCAACACCTATGTTTTTCGCGTATGTTCTAAAAAGAGCAGCGAATACTATCTCGTTAGACATTGAAGAGATAAATGATGAATTATTATTAACGAGGGTAATGACACCTGTATAATCAGATGAGTCCAGCCTTTGAGTAATGTTTGGATTGAATATATATCCACATTGAAGTGTCGCATTGGTGATATCATCAGTCATTTCACGTTCATCTGTGTATAACACAAACTGAAGTGATGCACTAGTATCTATAAGTTCATCTTTTATTGCAATAGCCGTATTATCCTCATCGGAGAGCATAATTCCCACCTTTGGAATACCATCAGAGACCATCGCAGGAATATTAATTATAATTAAAGCGGCGATTGGCATGATAATAAGAAAGAAAGCCATAACTTTGTGGTGCAGCTGACGCTTTGCAAGCAGATGTATCCATAACCATAAATGTTTCATTATGCATACCTCCTTCTTAGCAGATTAACAGCATATGATATTATTAGTGAACCTGCACAGATTCCTATGCAGAATACAATATTAACAAAACTAATTGTATTGCTTATGAGATTAATTCCAATGTTAAGCATATATGTAGTCGGCATTAATACTGATAGATTAACGAATATATCAGGAAGCATTGCATGAGGTATTAGTCCGCCAGATATAAACATAGCACCTACAGATATGATGAAGAGCATAAGTACGCCAGTTGCTTCGTGACTGCAGAGTTGATATATCATATATACGAAAGAAAATACTGTTATTATAAGAACTAATCCGTTAATAATACTTATAAGACCAGGAAGCGGCAGCATCGGCTGTAATATCGGGAATCTAATTGAGGCAAGGCATGCCAGAATATGCGCCAGTAATAACAATATAGCAAATATTATAGAAACTGCCATAATTCTGAATATGGATAGCCATCCAGCCCTGATTCCGGCATGCTTTAAGCTAGCGGATAGGACAGGATTTTCCTTTGAAAGCAGTCCTACACATGTTATGCCGCCAAAAAGCAGAATGAGCACAAGCCCTGAACAGATATAGAACTGTGCGAATGATATGCCCTGATTAGTTGATACAGAAGTAGTATTAAAATAGATACTTCTATCAAGAGCATAAGCTAAGTAAGTATTATTAAGATATTCTTCAGCTTTGCTTGAAAGTGTATTAAGTCTCTGTGATTTAAGAACATCTGTCATAGCATATATGCCTGCTTCCGCAGTACTTAAGTCGCTGCTTCCGGCATCTATGAATGTTCTAAAAAGTGCAGACTGGCTTGTAACGCCACTCTTGGGAAGAATAATCTTTGCAGGTGTATTAGTTCCATTCATTATATGATCTATGAATTTGTCTGGAACAAGAATAATTGCGTCAATTGAATCATTACTAAGCTTGGTAAATGCTGTCTCTTTATCCATTTTGATAAAGGAACATATATTTTTGACTGTATCAATTTCTGATAAAAAATTAAATGTAAGTGAAAGATATTGGTCTGCATCATCAGGAAGAACAAGTGCAACATCCATCTTAGTAGTGTCTGCATCATTCTTTTTGCTAAGAGTCTGGCTATAGCAGACAAAACCAATGAGTACGGCGAATATTAATGTACCCATAATAATTCGTGGAAGGCAGTTGAATGCAGCTTTTATCTGTAGTAATAATAAAGTAAGATGTTTTTTCATGCGGCCTCCTAAGATATTACATCTGTTGAGACTACAGCATTATTACGCATATGCTGCATGAGTTGAGCTGTAGACGGTTTGCCCTGCAGTTCATGAAGCTGACCATTGTTAATAAGATACATTCTATCACATAGCGCTAATTCGCCATCTTCATGACTTGTAATAATAACAATCCCCATATTGTTAAGAAAAGTACGAAGATAGTTCTTGATATCTTCTTTGCAGATGAGGTCAAGAGATGCACCTGGTTCATCAAGAATTAGAATTGGTGGGTCTTTCGCAAGAGAACAGGCAATACTGAGCCTTTTCTGCATGCCACCTGATAGTTTAGAGACATCATAATTCTTATATCTGGCGAGACCGAACATAGCAGGTACACCTGTTTTTAGGTCTTCTTTTAAGTCCTTGCTGCTGTCACAATACCAGAATCTAAGGTTATCATAAACCGAAAGATGATCCATTAATGGATTGTTCTGAGGTACATAACCAATCATTGAAGAAAAAACACTTGAATCTTTTAATGGATTCTTCTCAAATATGGTGATTTCGCCACTATCTGGTCTGTGAGCACCTGAAAGAATGCCCAAAAGTGTGGATTTACCACAACCATTGGCACCTACAATACCAATGCATTCGCCAGGCTTAGCAAAAAACGATGCACCATTAAGAATAATGTTTTTTCCGTAGGCTTTATGTATGTTTTCTACTTTAATCATATAATACTCCATTCTCTATATACATAAGTTCTATGACCTATGTGTTGCGTATTGCTCGATATAATTAAGCATACAAAATAAGTATACATTATTATATGATATTTTTAAACAAAAAAATGCTTATTATGCCTTCAAACTGAAAACATAATAAGCATTTGAATATATTATTTGAATCTTTTTCCTTCAGAGATTGCTTCGCTAGTAAGTCTTACACCAAGCTTCTTGAATACTTTAGTGTCAACCTCAGCTAGCATAACAGAGGTATGAACATCGCATCCATAGAGTTTAGGGAGCTGCTCAAGAGCAAGCTTTGCATTGGCATCTGTTCTTGCACAGATTGTTAAAGCAATAAGTACTTCGTCAGTGTGAAGTCTTGGATTCTGGCTTCCAAGATAACTTACTTTCAATGATTGAATTGGTTCAATCACGGTTGGCACAATAAGATGTGTATCATGGTCAATTCCACCAAGATGCTTAAGGGCATTGAGGATAAGAGCAGCTGAAGGTCCGAGAAGTTCAGTAGTCTTGCCTGTTATTAGTGTACCATCATTGAGTTCCATTGCAGCAGTTGGAACACCAAGCTTGTCCTCAAGTTCTTTGGCAGCAACAACAACCTTGCGGTCTGTAACAGCAATCTTTGCCTGCTTCATAATTAACTCAATCTTATATACTTCATTTTCCTGGCATTGTTCATTAGCAAGTCTTACAAGACTTTCATAATAACGACGGATAATCTCCATCTTAGAAGCTTCCATACAAGCTTCGTCGTCAATAATACAGTTACCTGCCATATTAACTCCCATATCTGTAGGAGATTTGTATGGATTGTATCCATAAATCTGCTCGAATATAGCGTTAAGAACAGGGAAGATTTCAATATCTCTGTTATAGTTAACAGTTGTTTCTCCATAAGCTTCTAAATGGAAAGGATCAATCATATTAATATCATTGAGGTCTGCTGTTGCAGCTTCATATGCAAGATTAACAGGATGCTTAAGCGGAATATTCCATATTGGAAATGTTTCGAATTTGGCGTAACCAGCTTTGATACCTCTTTTGTTATCATGATAAAGCTGTGAAAGACAGGTAGCCATCTTACCACTTCCTGGTCCTGGAGCTGTGATTACAACAAGAGGTCTTGTTGTTTCAATGTATTCGTTCTTTCCGAAACCTTCATCACTAACAATAAGAGGAATGTTAGAAGGATATCCCTCAATTGAGTAATGAAGATATACCTTAATATTCAAATCCTGTAATTTGCTCTTGAAGGAATCAGCAGCCTTTTGTCCGGCATAGTGTGTGATTACAACACTACCAACGAATAATCCACGACTTTCGAATGCATCCTTGAGTCGGAGAACATCCATATCATAAGTAATTCCCAAATCTCCACGGACTTTATTCTTCTCTATATCAATTGCACTAATTACAATAACGATTTCTGCCTGCGCAGATAGCTGCATAAGCATTCTAAGCTTACTATCTGGTTGAAAGCCTGGAAGAACTCTTGATGCGTGATAATCATCAAAAAGCTTTCCACCAAACTCGAGATATAATTTGTTGCCAAACTTACTAATACGTTCCTTAATATGTTCGGACTGCATTGTAAGGTATTTGTCATTATCAAAACCTATTCTATTAATTGACATTATATTTTCCTTTCTTCTGTTGTTAAAGATTTTATTATATTAACTACTATAAGTAATAATAAAAATAGATATCTACATTGTACTATAGTTTGATAGGAAAATTCAATGTTAATATTAAGAAAATTAAGAAAAAATGATGCTACTGTTTCTGATGTTTAAGCGAAGCTTCTATAAATCCATTGAAGAGTGGATGTGGTCTGTTTGGACGTGATTTGAGCTCTGGATGAGCTTGGGTTGCTACAAACCAAGGATGACTATCAAGTTCAATCATCTCAACAATTCTTCCGTCAGGAGATATACCTGATAATTTCATGCCATTCTCAACAAGGATATTACGATAGTCGTTATTAACTTCATAACGATGTCTATGTCGTTCACTGATTGTTTCCTGACCATATAATGCATAAGCCTTAGATGATTTATCAAGAACACAAGGATATGCACCAAGTCTTAATGTTCCACCAATATCATCAATACCTTCCTGATCTGGCATCAGATGAATTACAGGGTGTGTTGTATCAGATTTTAATTCAACACTATGTGCATCGGAATAACCAATGACATCTCTTGCGAATTCTACTATTGAAAGCTGCATACCAAGACATAATCCAAGGAAAGGAACATTATTCTCTCTGGCATAACGTATAGCCTGAATCTTACCTTCAATACCACGATCACCAAATCCTCCGGGAACAAGGATACCATCTACATCTGAAAGTAAATCAGCAGCATTATCACTTGTAACTGTTTCTGAATCAATCCATTTGATGTTGACTTCAGATGAATTAGCAACACCACCATGCTTTAATGCCTCAACAACACTGATATATGCATCGTGTAATTGAATATACTTTCCAACAAGAGCTACATTAACTGTGTGAACTGGATTCTTCCATGCAGTACACATTGTTTCCCACTCTTTGAGATCTGGTTCAGGACATTCTAACTTCAGACTTTTACATACAACTTGAGCAAGATGTTCCTTTTCCATTGCAAGTGGAGCTTCATATAATATATCAACGTCAAGGTTTTGAAGGACATGATTACTTGGAACATTGCAGAATAAAGCGATTTTATCTTTGATGCCAGCGTCAAGAGGATGTTCTGTTCTACATACAATTACGTCAGGCTGGATACCCATACCCTGGAGTTCTTTGACACTTGCCTGTGTAGGCTTTGTCTTCATCTCGCCTGAAGCACGAAGATAAGGTATAAGAGTAACATGAATAAGTATTGCGTTCTCACGACCTACTTCATGCTGGAATTGTCTGATTGATTCAAGGAATGGCTGACTCTCAATATCGCCGACTGTACCTCCGACTTCAATAATTGCTATCTTGGTATCAGTTGTTGAATAATCTCTAAAGAATCTGCTTTTGATTTCATTAGTAATATGTGGGATAACCTGAACTGTACCTCCACCAAAGTCGCCACGTCGTTCTTTGGATAATACGGACCAATATATCTTACCAGTAGTTACATTAGAATTTTTATTAAGACTTTCATCAATGAATCTTTCATAATGTCCCAAATCAAGGTCTGTTTCAGCACCATCATCAGTAACAAAGACTTCACCGTGCTGGATGGGATTCATAGTTCCCGGATCAATATTGATGTAGGTGTCGAATTTCTGCATTGTTACTGAAAAACCTCTTGCTTTAAGTAGACGTCCAAGAGAAGCGGCTGTAATTCCTTTACCAAGACCTGATACTACACCACCTGTGACAAATACGTATTTTACTGGCATAACAAACCTCCTCGTTTGTGTTTTTGATATTGTGAATTTAAAAACTAATTTCTATATTATAAACCTTGAAAAAAAGCATTTCTACATTAAAACACGCTACCTGACAACAAACTAATAATGATAAGTTTTGAACAAAAGATGTCGAACAAATAAGTTTCATAACTTAATAATATAAACCATAAATCTAAGCATAATATATCGTGATAGTATTACTTTATAAAATGGTTATAAATTTAACAAAGAAAATTCATAATATTTCATAAGTTATGTATTGATTTATTATGATAGTATCTCTATAATTAAGGATAATTGCTTTAATAGAACAGAGAATAATAAAGAGGTGGCTTATGGCGTATAATAATTACGAGAATAATCAAGGAAACCAAGGCGGTCCAGCTGGTAATCAGAATGGGAATAATGGTAGCAGTGGAAACAACGGAGATAACAATAATAAAGGTAATAACGATAATAAGAATAATCCTAATAACAAACCAAAAGGATTTCAAACAATGGTTATTCTGCTTATCGTTGGATTGATATCATTTATTGGACTTAGTATGTTACAGAATATGCTTACCAATGCAACTAATAAGGAAGTAAGCTATAATAAATTCTTAGAGATGGTTAATAATGGTGAAGTTAAGACAGTTAAGATGGATTCAGACAGAATCATTATTGAACCAACCAATAAGACAGAGAATGGCATTAATTATACTTATTATACAGGTTATGTTAATGATGAGAATCTTACAGCTTTATTAGAGCAGAAGGGTGTAGAGTTCGCAGGCTATATTCCTGATAAGAGTTCATCGATTGTAGAGTTCATTATGGTATATATTCTTCCAATATTACTTGTATATCTGTTATTTGGCTTTATATATAGAAAGATTTCAAAGAGCGGTGGAATGATGGGAGGCATGGGCGTTGGCAAGAGCAATGCCAAAGTCTATGTACAAAAAGAAACAGGCGTTACGTTCAAAGATGTTGCAGGTCAGGATGAAGCCAAAGAATCACTTACTGAAATCGTAGATTTCCTTCATAACCCAGGCAAATATTCTCAGATTGGCGCTAAACTTCCTAAGGGTGCACTTCTTGTAGGACCTCCTGGAACTGGTAAAACTCTTCTTGCTAAGGCAGTTGCCGGTGAAGCTAAGGTTCCATTCTTCTCATTATCAGGTTCTGATTTTGTTGAGATGTTTGTAGGTGTTGGTGCATCACGAGTAAGAGATTTGTTTAAACAGGCACAACAGTCTGCTCCATGTATAATTTTTATAGATGAAATAGATGCTATTGGTAAGAATAGAGATTCAAGATATGGCGGCGGTAATGATGAACGTGAACAGACATTGAATCAGCTGCTTTCTGAGATGGATGGTTTTGATACATCAAAGGGTATATTCATTCTTGCGGCTACTAATAGACCGGAAGTACTCGATAAAGCACTTTTAAGACCAGGACGTCTTGATAGAAGAATTATCGTTGATAAGCCTGATCTTAAGGGCAGAATTGAAACTCTGAAAGTTCATTCAAAAGATGTATATATGGATGATACAGTAGATCTTGAGGAAATTGCACTTGCTACATCAGGTGCGGTAGGTTCAGATCTTGCTAATATGATTAATGAAGCTGCGATTAATGCGGTTAAGAACGGCAGAAAAGCAGTATCGCAAAAAGACCTTTTTGAATCAGTTGAGGTTGTAATTGCTGGTAAGGAAAAGAAGGACAGAATTCTTGGTGTTCAGGAGAAGAAGACTGTTGCATATCATGAAGTTGGTCATGCATTAATTACAGCATTAAAGAAGAATGCTGAACCAGTTCAGAAGATTACAATTGTTCCAAGAACTATGGGATCACTTGGTTATGTAATGCAGGTTCCAGAGGAAGAGAAGTATCTTATGTCTAAAGACGATTTGATGGCTAGACTTGTTACTCTTCTTGGTGGTCGTGCTGCTGAAGAGGTTGTATTCGATACAGTTACAACAGGCGCTTCTAATGATATAGAGAAAGCAACGGCTATTGCCAGATCAATGATTACACAGTATGGTATGTCTGATAAGTTTGGTCTTATGAGTCTTGAGAATGTTGAAAACAAGTATCTTGATGGAAGAACAGCTCTTAACTGCTCTGATGCGACTGCAGCAGAGATTGATAATGAGGTTAAGGATTTGCTCAAACAATGTTTTGAGGAAGCGAAAGAATTACTTGCAAGTAACAAGGATGTTCTTGATGCTATTGCTGATTATCTTTATGAAAAAGAGACTATTACCGGTAAACAGTTCATGGAGATATATAATAAAGTAAAAGGAATTGAGCCAGAAGAAAAAAGTATCTGGGATGAAAAGTAAATAAATATTAGATGATAATGGGTTGTTACAACATTTGTAATAGGCTATAATAATATAGAGTTTGCCATTGAACAGAGGTGTTTTGGTAGTGGCGAATGTAAGTATTAATGTGGTTTATTGGAAAGGAGTAGCAACCCATGTTTAATATAGAAGAAGAGTTGAAGAAACTTCCAGGAAAACCTGGTGTATATATAATGCATGATGCAAAGGATACAATTATATATGTAGGTAAGGCGATAAGTCTTAAGAATAGAGTAAGGCAGTATTTTCAAAGTAGTAGGAATCTATCAGTTAAGATTCAGCATATGGTCTCTAACATAGATCATTTTGAATATATAATTACTGATTCTGAACTTGAAGCACTTGTATTAGAGTGCAATCTTATCAAGGATCATAGTCCTAAGTATAATACTATGCTTAAGGATGATAAGACCTATCCGTTCATAAGAGTAACGGTTAACGAAGATTTTCCAAGAGTACTTTTCTCAAGAACGATGAAAAAGGATAAAGCGAAGTACTATGGACCGTATACAAGCGCGGGAGCTGTGAAGGATTCGATTGAACTTATATGTAAGCTATACCAGATTAGAACTTGTAATCGCTGCTTGCCAAAAGACATTGGGAAAGAGAGACCTTGTCTTAATTATCATATTAACCAGTGTAGCGCACCATGTCAGGGATATATATCAAAAGAGGAATATCACCAATCGGTCAAGCAGGTAATGGATTTTCTTAATGGTAATTATACGGATGTATTAAAAAGTCTGACAGAGAAGATGCAGGCTGCTTCGGAGAAGATGGAATATGAAGAGGCAGCAGGATATAGGGATTTGATTAACAGTGTTAAGCAGGTTGCACAGAAACAAAAGATTACTGACAGTGCAATGGAAGACAGAGATGTTATTGCTTGTGCAGTTGATGGCAATGATGCTGTTGTACAGGTGTTCTTTGTTAGACAAGGACGACTGTTAGGAAGAGAACATTATCATATGGCTGTTGCAGCTGATGATGGTAAGAGTGATATACTATCACAGTTTGTTAAGCAGTATTATGGAGGAACACCATACGTACCTCCTACAATTATGATGCAGGAGGATATTGAAGATGCGGACGTTATTAGTCAGTGGCTGACATCAATCCGAGGTCATAAGGTCAATGTATATGCTCCAAAGAAGGGTATGAAAGAACAGTTAGTAGAGCTTGCTGAGAAGAATGCCAGGTTAGTTCTGAATCAGGATTTGGATAAAATCAAGAGAGAGCAACAAAGAACAATTGGAGCAATGAAAGAGATTGCTGATTTACTTGAGATAGATGAGATTAAGAGAGTTGAAGCGTTCGATATATCTAATACCAGTGGTATTGAATCTGTAGGTTCAATGGTTGTATTCGAGAATGGCAAACCTAAAAAGAATGATTACAGAAAGTTTAAGATTAAGACGGTTAAAGGACCGGATGATTATAAAAGTATGGATGAGGTGCTTACTAGAAGATTCACTAGAGCAATTAATGAATCGGCAGGCTTTGTGACGTATCCGGACCTGATTATGATGGATGGTGGTCGAGGTCAGGTTAACATAGCACTTGCTGTTCTTGACAGACTTCACCTTAATATTCCTGTGTGTGGTATGGTTAAGGATGACAATCATAGAACGAGAGGTTTGTATTATAATAATGTAGAGATACCTATCAAACACACAAGTGAGGGGTTCAAGCTTATCACTCGAGTGCAGGATGAGGCACATAGATTTGCAATTGAATATCATAGAAGCCTCAGAGGAAAAGCGCAGATCAAATCTGTACTTGATGATATAGAAGGTATAGGGCCATCAAGACGTAAGGCGCTGATGAAGCATTTTCTAGATATAGAGAAAATAAGGGAAGCATCAGTTGATGAGCTTATGATAGTAGATGGAATTACAGAAAATATAGCTGCAAACATATATAACTTCTTCCATTAATTATAATATTGTGGTAGGATAAATAATAATAGCCTTGTTGCGGAATGGAGGGTGCTTATGACACCATGTACTGAAAAAGTAAAATTATCCAAAGTGATAAAGAAGATGCAATTAGAGAATAGAACACCTCAGATTGATACTAAGACAATCTGGCTGCATCAGCCGGAGGTTAACAGACCGGCGTTACAGCTGACAGGATTCTATGAATATTTTGATAATGACAGAATTCAGATTATCGGTTATGTTGAACAGGCATATCTTGACTCGCTTACCAAAGAAGAACGCCTGGTAAGATATGATCAGCTTTTATCAAGTAATATACCTTGTATAGTGTATTGCCGTGAACTTGAACCAGAAGAGGAAGTGTTAGAGATAGCACTCAAATACGGGGTACCAATACTTAAGACTCACCAGACAACTTCATCATTCATGGCTGAAGTCATCAGATGGCTGAAGGTACAGCTTGCACCTTGCATTGTTATTCATGGTGTACTTGTGGATGTATATGGTGAAGGTGTATTAATTACAGGAGAGAGTGGAATTGGTAAGAGCGAGGCCGCACTTGAACTTATTAAGAGAGGACACCGTCTTGTAACAGATGATGCGGTTGAAATTAGAAAAGTCAGTGATGAGACGCTTATTGGTACAGCTCCTGGCGTAACGAAGTATTTTATTGAACTTCGTGGTATCGGTATTATAGATGTTAAGACATTGTTCGGTGTTGAAAGTGTTAAGGAAACACAGCAGATCGACATGGTTATTAAGCTTGAAGATTGGAATAAGGATAAAGAATATGACAGACTTGGTCTTGAAGAGGAATATACAGAATATCTTGGTAATAAGGTTGTTTGTCATTCTCTTCCAATAAGACCTGGTAGAAACTTAGCTGTTATCGTTGAATCTGCAGCTGTTAACCATAGACAGAAGAAGATGGGATATAATGCTGCGAAGGAACTGTATAAGAGAGTTCAGGAGAATCTTACACATAATAATGAGGAAGATGACGACGATGATGATGACAACAACAGCATCTAAAGAATATGTTTTTGGTATTGATATAGGTGGAACGTCAATTAAGATGGGATTGTTTCATACTAAAGACGGTCTTGTAAGGCAGTATGAGATACCGACAAGAAAGGATGAAGGTGGTAGCCTTATCCTGGATGATATTACTGAAAAAGTTAATATTATAATAGAAGAAGAGAATATAGGTGATAAAGTAAAAGGGCTTGGAATTGGTGTTCCAGGCTCATGTACTTCTGATGGATTTGTTAATAAATGTGTTAACCTCGGTTGGGGACGGTTTAATGTTCAGGATGTGATGCATGAAAAAACAGGAAGAGAAGTATATATAGGAAATGATGCTAATGTGGCTGCACTTGGTGAGTATTACTTTGGTACAGGAAAGAATTATTCAAGTATTATGCTCATTACAATTGGAACAGGTGTAGGCGGTGGCATTATAATTGATGGCAAACCTGTAATAGGATATAATGGCGCGGCAGCAGAAATAGGTCATATTCCAATTGTAAGTGACGAGGAAGAGACCTGCAGCTGTGGTAAAAAGGGATGCCTTGAACAGGTTGCATCTGCAACAGGAATTGTTCGCCTGGCTAATAGAATACTACTTCAGGATGAGACACCTTCAACACTTCGTAATGTACCATACATATCAGCTAAGGTTGTGTTCGATGAGGCAAAAAGTGGTGATGCACTTAGTCTTAAGGTAACGGAGATGGTTGCTATGTATCTTGGCAAAGCGTTGGCGTGTGGTGCAGGATTTGTTGATCCGGAAGCTATATTAATAGGTGGTGGAGTATCGGCAGCAGGAGACTTCCTAATTGATTTGATCAGAAAGTATTATCGATTGAATGTATTCCATCCATCACTTGATACACCAATACTTACAGCTTCACTCGGTAATGCAGCGGGTATGTATGGTGCAGCATCACTTGTATTGTATAAGTGATGATTATAGATATTTGAATATAAGGAAAGGCAAGGCCGTAGATATGGAAGAATTGGCTGAAAAGCTTGCGACTATTGTTGGGGGCGATAATCTATTATTGAACGAGATGATGAGCGGGCACACAACATTTAAAATAGGTGGTCCTGCAGATTACTTTGTTACACCCGAGAATGTTAACCAGATTGTTGATGTAATTAATATAGCTAATGAATATAATGTTAGCTATGCAATCATTGGTAATGGAAGTAATATAATTGTACCGGATGAAGGCTATAGAGGCATAGTAATTCTGCTATATGACAAATTCAATTCAATGGAGTTTCAGGCACATGGGGATGGAATATGGCATATAACAGTTGAAGCTGGTGCGATGCTTGGCAGAATTGGCAATGAATTCATGAAGAGAAGTCTTACCGGATTTGAATTTGCAACAGGTATTCCAGGAACCGTTGGCGGTGCAGTAGTTATGAATGCAGGCGCATATGGCGGCGAGATAAAAGATATTATTGTTAATGCTACTGTATTGACCAGGGAGAATAAAATAATGGTTCTTTCGAAGGGAGAATTGGAACTTGGTTATAGAACGAGCATAGTCCCCAAAAAGGGATATATAGTTTTGAGTGCGGAGTTTGAACTAAGGGAAGGCAATGCAGAGGAAATCTCTGATAAAGTTAGAGATTTGGCAATGAGAAGAAGAGAAAAGCAACCATTAGAATATCCTAGTGCAGGAAGCACCTTCAAGAGGCCGGAGGGCTATTTTGCTGGAAAGCTAATTGCGGATGCAGGATTAAAAGGTTTTCATATAGGTGGTATAGAGGTAAGCGAGAAACATGCTGGATTTGTAATCAATAAGGGAAAGGGAACGGCAACAGAGTTCTTTAGTCTGATTGATTATGTATGCAGCAAGGTTTATGAGCAATTTGTTGTGGAGCTTGAATTAGAAGTAAAGATTCTTAGATAGTGCACATGCAGAATTAGAGGTTGATTATGAATATTGTAATTGTTACAGGTATGTCGGGAGCTGGCAAGACAACAGCATTGAGAATTCTTGAGGATGCGGGATATTATTGCGTTGATAATATGCCAATATCTCTTGTGATTAAGTTCGCAGAACTTGCTGCATCGCAGCAGGCAGGCTATACGAATATAGCGCTTGGAGTTGATGTTCGTAGTGGCTCTGCTTTACCAGAGTTTAATGATGTGCTTAATAATATGAAGAGCAGACACTACAAATATAATATATTATTTCTTGATGCCAGTGATGAGGTACTTGTGAAGAGGTATAAAGAGACAAGACGAGTTCATCCGCTTGCTAAGGATGACCGCGTAGATAAGGGCATTGAGCTGGAGAGACAACAGATGGATTTCCTAAAACAGAGAGCGGACACAATACTTGATACGAGTCAGCTTCTGACAAGGGAATTAAAGGCAGAGTTAGAGAATATATTCATATTACATAAGCAATTTGTTAATCTGTATGTGACTGTAGTCTCTTTTGGCTTCAAATATGGAATCCCTACTGACGCTGACTTGGTGTTTGATGTGCGTTTCCTTCCAAACCCATATTATATAGAAGAATTAAAACCATTAACAGGTAATGACTTGCCAATTCAAGACTATGTAAACAGCTGTCCGGAGACCTCAGAGTTCCTGGATAAATTACAGGATATGCTTGAATTCCTTATACCAAACTATATTAAGGAAGGCAAGAACAGTCTTGTTGTTGCAATTGGCTGTACTGGTGGAAAACACAGATCGGTTACAATTGCTAATGCCATAGGTACTAGACTTGCCAATCAAAAATGCGGTATCAAAGTGGAGCATAGAGATATCGATAAAGATTCGTTAAGAAAAAAATAATTTACGCATAATTCCGTCGATTTGAGGAATTGGAAGGGGTATAGATGTCTTTTTCATCAGAAATAAAGGAAGAACTTTCTCGAAAAATCAGTAGTGCAAGACATTGCCAATTGGCAGAAATCGCAGCTATGACGGCTATGTGCGCGGATTTTGTTGAAACAGGCGATTCTACATATTTATTACATTTTTCTACAGAAAATGAATCAGTTGCAAGAAAGTACTTTACATTATTAGAAAAAACATTTAATATAAATGCTGTTGATTCTGAGTACGATATTGAAAAGATGAAAAAAGGAATCACATATGCTGCTGATATAACAGATTCAGAATTGGTTCTTAATATTATGAAAGCTCTAAAGCTTGAAAAGAATGGACATTATGAACCATGCGAACAGCTTATACATACAATTCTTATTCAACAGAACTGTTGTAAAAGAACATTTATCAGAGGCGCATTTTTAGCTGCTGGTTCAATTAGTGATCCAAATAAGTTCTATCATTTTGAAATAGTTTGTGATACTATGGAAAAAGCTAGTCAGTTATCAACAGTAATTAATCAGTTTGATATTGATTCCAAAATTATACAGCGTAAGAAGTACTATGTTGTATATATTAAAGAAGGAACTAATATTGCAGATATTCTTAATGTTATGGAAGCGCATCTTGCTTTGATGGATTTTGAGAATGTCAGAATAATGAAAGAGATGCGTAATTCAGTTAATCGTCAGGTTAACTGTGAGACAGCGAATATTAACAAAACTGTTGGTGCAGCAGTAAAGCAGATTCGAGATATTGAGTATATAAGAGATACATGTGGCTTGGACAGTCTTAAGGATAGCCTGCATGAAGTTGCACTTGCAAGATTGGAAAACCCGGAGATGAATCTGAAGGAACTAGGTAATCTTCTGACAGTTAGTGTTAGCAAGTCGGGAGTTAACCACAGATTAAGAAAAATTAGTGAAATTGCAGAAAGCATAAGGAGTAACAGGGAGGATTAGTAGATATGATTACAAAGAACATTAAGATTGGAATTCAGACAGGATTAGATGCAAAGCCGATTGCAATGCTAGTGCAGATTGCAAGCCAGTTTGAAAGCAGAATTTATGTAGAGAGTGATTCTAAGAAGTTTAATGCTAAGAGTATTATGGGAATGATGACACTTGGACTTCAGTCTGGTGCTGACTTAACAGTTACTGCTGATGGTAGCGATGAAGATGCTGCAATTGGAAAGATTGAAGAATTTCTTGCTATAGCAAAATAATATATAAGTATAGATGGTAGGCGGCCTGGCGGCTGGCGGGCAATATAGAAGAATATAGGCTGGAAAAAGGCAAGGGAGGAGAAAAAACAATTCCCTTGCCTTAATTGTAGGGAGTCCGAGAAGAATATAGGTTGGAAAAAGGTAAGGGAGGAGAAAAAGGCAAGGGAGAAGTTTTAGATATGATAGTTACTTTTTCGTTGCGATGATATCAATCCTGACGTATAATATAGAGATACGAGTGAAAAAGAAAGGATTAATGAAGACTATGGAATTTACACATTTACATGTACATACTGAATATAGCCTACTTGATGGCTCAAGCAAAATTAAAGAGATAGTTGCTAGAGCTAAGGAGTTAGGTATGGATAGTATGGCAATTACAGATCATGGCGTTATGTATGGCGTTATTGATTTCTATAGAGCAGCAAATGATGTCGGAATTAAGCCTATTCTGGGATGTGAAGTATACGTTGCGCCGGGGTCAAGATTTGAGAAAGAAGCTAATGTAAGTGATGACCGATATTATCATCTTGTGTTGTTAGCAGAGAATAATCAGGGATATCAGAATCTGATGAAGATAGTTTCTAAGGGATTTGTTGATGGATTTTATTATAAACCACGTGTTGATGCGGAGGTATTAGCAGAATATAGTGAAGGTATTATAGCTCTTAGTGCGTGTCTGGCTGGAGAAGTTCAGAGATACCTTGCAAAGGGGTTATACGAAGAAGCAAAAAAAGCAGCATTTAAATATGAAGAGATATTCGGAAAAGGTAATTTCTTCCTTGAATTGCAGGACCATGGTTATGATGAGCAGAAGTATGTTAACCAGGAACTTATGCGTCTTAGCCAGGATACTGGAATAGAGCTTGTAGCAACTAATGATATTCATTATACATATGCGGATGATGCGGATGCTCATGATATTCTTCTTTGTATACAGACCGGAAAGCGAGTATCGGATGAGAATAGGATGAGATATGTGGGAGGACAGTTCTACTGTAAATCACCACAGGAGATGGCAGATTTGTTCCCATATGCACCACAGGCTATTGAGAATACTCATAAAATAGCAGAAAGATGTAATGTTAATATTGAGTTTGGCGTTACAAAGCTTCCAAAGTATGATGTACCAGAAGGATATGATTCATGGGGGTATTTGAATCATCTATGTTATGAGGGACTTGCAAAGAGGTATCCTAGTCAGGATCCTGCACTAAAAGAGCGTCTTGAATATGAATTATCTGTTATTCATCAGATGGGATATGTAGATTATTTCCTGATTGTTTGGGATTTTATTAATTATGCCAAGAGAAATGGTATTAGTGTCGGCCCGGGAAGAGGCTCGGCTGCCGGAAGTATTGTTGCATATTGTCTTGAGATAACGGATATTGATCCAATCAAATATACACTTATCTTTGAACGTTTCTTGAATCCTGAGCGAGTATCAATGCCCGATATAGACGTGGATTTCTGCTATGAAAGACGTCAGGAAGTAATAGATTATGTTGTTGAAAAGTACGGCAAAGATCGTGTCGTTCAGATTGTTACATTTGGTACAATGGCAGCTAGAGCTGTTATTAAGGATGTAGGACGTGCACTTGATTATCCGTATGCAATGGTAGATACAATTGCCAAGATGATTCCAAGAGAAATCGGAATTACAATAGAGAAGGCTTTGGCATCAGTTGCAGATTTGAAGAAGATGTACGACAGTGATGCGCAGGTTAAAGAGTTGATTGATAAGAGTAAAAGACTTGAAGGTCTTCCAAGACATGCATCAATGCATGCAGCAGGTGTAGTTATCAGTCAGAAAGCAGTTGATGAATATGTTCCATTATCGCGTGGCAATGATGGTTCGCTTGTTGCGCAGTTTGTAATGACAACGCTTGAAGAATTAGGACTTCTGAAGATGGATTTCCTTGGACTTAGGACACTTACAGTTATTCAGAATGCATGCAGGCTTGTAACAAAGAAAAATCCTCAGTTCTCAATCGATAAGATAGATTATGCTGATAAGAAAGTATATGATTTGATTGGCTCTGGTAGAACAGAAGGTATATTCCAGCTTGAAAGTGGTGGAATGAAGAACTTCATGAAGGAATTAAAACCTCAGAATATTGAGGATGTAATTGCCGGAATCTCCCTATATAGACCAGGTCCAATGGATTTTATTCCTAAGTATATTAAGGGTAAGAATGATAAAGATAGTATTGTATATGATTGTCCACAGCTTGAACCAATACTTAAGCCAACCTATGGCTGTATTGTATATCAGGAACAGGTTATGCAGATCGTTCGTGACCTGGCTGGATATACATGGGGCAGAAGTGATCTTGTAAGACGAGCTATGTCTAAAAAGAAAGCCTATGTTATGGAAAAGGAACGCCAGAATTTTATCTATGGTAATGATGAAGAAGGCGTTAAGGGTTGCGTACGCAATGGAATAGATGAAAAAACAGCAGGAAAAATATATGATGATATGATAGATTTTGCTAAATATGCATTTAACAAATCACATGCGGCTTGTTACGCAGTCGTAGCCTACGAAACAGCATTTTTAAAGACATATTATCCTGCAGAATTCATGGCAGCTCTTATGACATCGGTTATTGATAACTCTGGCAAGGTGGCTGAATATATACTGAACTGTAGACAACTGAATATTAATATATTGCCGCCGGATGTGAATGAAGGCGAGTACGCTTTCTCGGTTTCTGATGGTGCAATCAGATATGGTTTGTCTGCGATTAAAAGTGTTGGACGACCAACTATTGATGCTTGCGTTGCGGAACGCGAGAAGAATGGGCGATTTAAGAACCTTAAAGACTTTATTCAGCGTATGTATGGAGAAATCAATAAAAAGACAGTTGAAAGCTTTATTAAAGCGGGAGCTCTTGATGCTTTTGGTGCAACTAGAAAACAGATGATGCTGATGTATGTTCCAATAATGGATTCTGTTTCGCAGGAACAGAAGAATTCTATGTCTGGTCAGATATCATTGTTTGATCTGGTAGACGAAGACAGTAAGGCTGATTTTGAAGTAAAGATGCCAGATGTAGGTGAATATACGAAGGAAGAACTGCTTGCTTTTGAAAAGGAAGTGCTTGGAATCTATATAAGTGGACATCCTCTTGATGAATATGAGAAGATGTGGCGTCGTCATATTAGTGCAACTACTGCAGCATTTGACACGGTTGACGAGGATAATATGGATGATATTCCGATTAATATGGTTACAGATGGAGAAAAGGCCACGATTGGTGGAATGATAATTGACAAAACAATTAAGAATACAAAGAATGGACAGACAATGGCATTCCTTACAATTGAGGATTTGGTAGGAACAGTTGAGGTTATTGTATTCCCTCGTGATTACAATAATTACAGACAGTCTATAGAAGTTGATGAGAAAGTATTCATTACTGGAAAAGTTACTGCTAATGCGGATGAAAAACCAAAACTGATATGTGAGCGTGTGGTTAAGTTTGATGCAGTTCCTAAAAAATGCTGGATCAGATTCAACAACATGAAGGAGTACGAGGATAGAATTACTTCATTATACAATATGACAGAACAGTCGGACGGAATGGATCAGATTATAATATACTGTAATGAGGAAAAGAAGAAGATAGCTTTACCTCCAAGCAAAAATATATGTGCTGATGCAACGATGATGGAACGTCTACGAAAAGAATTTGGTAAAGCTAATGTAGAACTTACTTGAAAAGTCATTTAGAATGAACTAGAATATAAACATACGAATTTAATACTATAAGCAAAATATGTCTGGAGGTCTTGATATGGCAAAGGAAATAAAAACAATTGGAGTTCTTACAAGTGGTGGCGATGCACCGGGTATGAATGCAGCAATAAGAGCTGTTGTTCGTACGGCATTGGCAAAGGGCATTAAAGTAAAAGGAATTCAAAAGGGCTATAACGGACTGATCAATAATGAAATTATAGATATGGATAAGCAAAGTGTTGCGGATATTATTCAACGAGGCGGTACAATTCTTTATACTGCAAGATGTCTTGAATTTATGACAAGCGAAGGCCTTGCCATAGGTGCTGAGAATTGTAAAAAAGCTGGTATTGATGGAATTGTAGTAATTGGTGGTGATGGTTCATTCAGAGGCGCACAGAAGCTTGCCGAAGCTGGAATTAATACAATTGGACTACCTGGTACAATTGATCTTGATATTGCATGTACAGATTATACAATTGGTTTTGATACAGCAGTTAATACTGCAATGCAGGCGATTGATAAAATTAGAGATACATCAACTTCTCATGAGAGATGCAGCATTATTGAAGTAATGGGTAGGAATGCAGGATATATAGCATTGTGGTGTGGCATTGCCAATGGTGCTGAGGACATTCTTCTCCCTGAAAGATATGATAATGATGAACAGGTTTTGATTAATCATATTATTGAAGGCCGTAAGAAGGGTAAAAAGCATCATCTGATAATTAATGCAGAAGGAATCGGTCATTCAACTGGAATGGCAAGAAGAATTGAAGCAGCAACCGGAATAGAGACAAGAGCAACAATTCTTGGATATATGCAGAGAGGTGGAAGCCCTACATGTAAAGATAGAATGTATGCATCTGTTATGGGTGCTTATGCAGTTGATTTGCTATGCGAAGGAAAGAGTAACAGAGTAGTAGCATACAAAGATGGTAAATTCGTAGATTATGATATTGATAAAGCACTTGCAATGACAAAGGATATAGATGAATATCAGTTTATGATAAGTTCTTTGCTTTCAAAATAGTTATTGTTATATGGCATGTTGGGTTTCCCGCATGCCTTATCTTTTATAATGCGGCAATTGACATATATTATTCAAATCTTATATTTAAGGAGATATTATGATTTCAAGCACAAGTAATAGTCAGGTAAAATTCGTAGTCGGACTCCAGACAAAGGCAAAATTAAGAAAAGAATATAGACAGTTTGTAGTTGAAGGTACGAAAATGGTATTAGAAGCACCTCGGGAAGCTGTTGATAAGGTATATTACTCTGAAAGTTATGAAATGAATAACAAGGATATTATTGGTAATACTATTAATAATCTTCCTCACGAAGTTGTTACAGATAATGTGTTCAAACAGATGTCAGATACAAAGACTCCGCAGGGAATATTAGCAGTTATCAATATGAAACGATATTCCATAGATGATATTATTGAAAAAAACGTTAATATAAACGGAAAAACGAAGAAATTTCTTGTACTTATAGAAAATCTGCAGGATCCAGGGAATCTTGGAACTATAATTAGAACATCAGAGGGTGCAGGTGTAACAGGAATTATTATGAGTAGTAACACTGTTGATGTATATAATCCAAAGACAATTAGATCAACAATGGGCTCAATATACAGGGTACCATTTGTGTATGAAGATGATTTTATCGAAGCACTCAGTTATATTTCTAAAAAAAGTATAAACATTTACGCGGCACATCTTAATGGAAATAATTCATATACAGACGAGAAATACAGTGATAATGTGGCTTTCCTCATTGGTAATGAAGGGAATGGATTATCTGAAGAAGCAACAGAAAAAGCACAAATTTTAATAAAAATTCCAATGTCGGGAAAAGTTGAATCACTTAATGCTTCAATAGCAACTGCAATTCTTTTATACGAGGCAAAAAGGCAGTTTGAAGGAAAATAGTGGAAAAAAATCAGTACAAAAAAAGTACGTTTAATAGTTATAGTTTGAATTTGAAAATATTAAGAAAGTATAAACCTAGTCTTGAAACCCGCATAAATACTGGGATTGCTGCACAGTTGACAAAGGATACCATCTTTGGTACAATGGTTCTCGTAACTTATGTAACAATTTCGTAACAATTATATATTGAACGTGTATACTGAAAGTATACTATGTGTTAATTGTTAGAACATTACAGGAAGATAGAGGTGAAGGACTTCTCTTCCCTCACAATTCTGGTACTATTACAGGCTTGCAAGATTGGAGGTTAATATGAAACTTAGAAGTAGAAAGGCAGCGTTGTATGCACTTATCGGTTTCGTAACGATGATGCAGCTGGTATTCACCAGAACAACAGATGCAAGTACTACTAATGAGTCTAATGGAAAGGCTGGTTATGCAGATAATGCAGCAACCACCGCATCTTACGTGGAAAACTCAAGATCTATCGTAGGATCACTTGAAACAGAAACAGATAAACCTAAAACGATTTTTACAGGTAAGGCAATTGCCCTTACAGACCCTTACCTGGAAGTAATGACAGAAGCAAGTGAAGAGGCCGAAGTAATTGGAAAGCTTTACAATTATAATATTGCGGATGTTGTACAACAGGAAGGACAATGGACCAGAATAACATCTGGTAATCTTAATGGATACGTTAAGACACAGGCCCTTGTCTTTGGAGAAGAGGCAGAAGCGGTAGCAAAGTTAATGACAGACGTGTCAGCTACAGTTAATAATGATCACGCATGGGTGTGTGCAGACATCGAAGCGGATTCAGAACCTATTGCGACAGCTATGGCTGGAACGGTAGCAAAACCACTTTCAACATTGAATGGATATGTATATGTTCAGTTTGAGGATGGTGTACAGGGATATATGTCTAAGGACAATATATCAATAGACTTTGGATTCTCAACAGGAGTTACAATTGAGGAAGAAGAAGCTGAGGCAGCAAGAATAGCTGCAGAAGAAGCAGCCCTTGAAGCAGAGAGACAGAGAGCCGAGGAAGCCAGATTAGAGGCTGAACGACAGGCGCAGAGAGAGGCTGAATTAAGACAAAGAGTTATAGCTAATACAATTAGCGGTACAGATATAACATATAATCCAACGATGACAGTAACTGATGACGAGATATGGTTATTAGCCTGCCTGATAGATTATGAAGCTGGATGGGAACCATATGAGGGCAAACTTGCAGTAGCAAATGTGGTTCTTAACAGAGTAAGAAGTTCAAGATATGCCAATACTATGGCGGGAGTTATATATTCTCCGTCACAGTTTAGTGGAGTTTCAGATGGCAATTATAATCCATCGGCAAAGTTCCAGGGATATCTCAATAATGGCCCAAGAACACAGGAATGTATGCAGGCAGCACTTGAGGCATTGTCTGGTATAAACAACATAGGCTCGTATACAAGCTTCCTGAGCACAAGAATTGCAAATTATTCTGCATATTCTACATTCGTCGTAATCGGCGGTCATTGTTTCCATTAGAATCAAAATTAATATCAAGATGATATTGGCCAGTACACATACAGATTAACTTGCTGTATGTGGGCTGGCTTTTTTTATGTTGTAATAGTTATAAAAATGCGATACAATGAATAAGATAATATGTATTACATATAGTAGAATGGAGGTAGAGTATGGAGGCTATAGTATGGCTTATTGTACTAGCTGTAATGGTGGTTATTGAGATAATAACGTTGGGGCTTACCACAATTTGGTTTGCGGCTGGAGCTTTAGTTGCAATGATTCTTGCACTTCTGGGACTTAATACAGTTGTACAGATTATTGCGTGGGCAGTTGTTTCAGTTATATTATTGCTTTTAACAAGACCACTGGCATTAAAGTACATGAGTAAGACAACAAAGACTAATGTTGATTCACTTATTGGAATGACAGCAAAGGTTACAGAAGAAATCGATAATATTAATGCGAAAGGATATGTTACTGTCAATGGACAGGACTGGGCAGCAAGGAATATTAGAGATGACGAGGTGATTATGAAGGACACCTATGTTACGATTGATAAGATATCAGGAGTTAAGCTTATTGTAGAAGTTAAGCTTGATTAATGATAAATGTTATAAACACTGAGTATATATGCACAGTAGTGTGCAAGAAAGAGGTTAATTATGGATTTTGGAATTATAGTTGCATTAATTGTTATAGTATTGATTATTCTCGCTTCATGCGTAAAGATTGTTCCACAGGCACATTCAATTGTACTTGAAAGACTTGGAGCATATAAAGAGACTTGGAATGTTGGTATTCATTTTAAGGTTCCATTTATTGATAAAACTGCTAAGAATATTATTCTTAAAGAGCAGGTAGTAGATTTTCCACCTCAGCCAGTTATTACAAAGGATAATGTAACAATGAGAATTGATACAGTTGTATTCTTTCAGATTACAGACCCTAAGTTATATGCATATGGTGTTGAGAATCCAATAATGGCTATTGAGAACCTTACAGCTACAACACTTCGTAATATTATCGGTGATCTTGAACTTGATGAGACACTTACATCAAGAGAGATTATTAATACAAAGATGAGAGTTCAGCTTGATTCAGCTACTGACCCATGGGGCATTAAAGTTAACCGAGTAGAATTAAAGAATATTATTCCACCAGCTGCAATTCAGGAAGCAATGGAGAAACAGATGAAAGCAGAGCGAGAAAGACGTGAGTCAATTCTTAGAGCTGAAGGTGAGAAGAAATCAACAATTCTTGTTGCAGAAGGACAGAAAGCATCAGCAATTCTTGATGCAGAAGCTGAAAAGGAAGCTGCTATTCTTAGAGCAGAGGCAAAGAAAGAAGCGACTATCAGAGAAGCCGAAGGTCAGGCACAGGCTATCTTAGCAGTACAGCAGGCTAATGCAGAAGGTATTAAGCTTATCAATGATGCAGCACCTAGTGAGGCTGTATTAAGAATTAAGAGCTTAGAAGCATTTGCCAAGGCAGCAGATGGAAAGGCAACAAAGATTATTGTTCCATCTGAAATTCAGAGTATTGCAGGACTTGCAAAATCAGTTGTAGAGATTGCTAAAGAAGATACTCAGTTATAAGATATAGATTTAATACAGCACGGAGGAATTAACAATGAATTTAAAAGGACGTAATTTTTTGACTCTTAAGGATTATTCTCCTGAAGAGATAGAATATCTTCTTGATCTTTCAGCAAAGCTTAAAGATATGAAAAAGAAAGGTATTGTAGAACATAAATTAATTGGCAAGAATGTAGCTCTTATATTCGAGAAGACAAGTACAAGAACAAGATGTTCATTTGAAGTAGCAGCTCATGATTTGGGTATGGGAGTAACATACCTTGACCCAACAGGCTCTCAGATAGGCAAGAAAGAAAGTATTGCCGATACAGCAAGGGTTCTTGGAAGAATGTATGAGGGAATTGAATACAGAGGATATGGTCAGGAGATAGTTGAAGATCTTGCAAAGTATGCAGGTGTTCCAGTGTGGAATGGACTTACTAATGAATACCATCCAACACAGATGTTAGCTGATATGCTTACAATACGTGAAAAGCTGGGAAGACTTAAAGGCTTTAATCTTGTATACATGGGTGACGCAAGATATAATATGGGTAATTCATGGATGATAGCGTGCGCAAAGATGGGTATTAACTTTACAGCATGTGCGCCAAAGGCATATCACCCAGCTCAAGAGCTTGTAGAGCAGTGTAAGATATATGCAGCAGAAAGTGGTGCAACGATTACATTGAGTGAAGACGTTATGGCAGCAACTAAGAATGCAGATGTAATATATACAGATGTATGGGTATCAATGGGTGAACCTGATGAGGTATGGGCTGAAAGAATTGAAGCTCTTCTTCCATATCAGGTTAATAAGAAAGTAATGGATAATGCGAGTGATAATGTAATATTTATGCATTGTCTTCCAGCTTTTCATGATCTTAAGACCAAGATTGGCAAAGAGATTCATGACAAGTTCAACCTTGATGAGATGGAAGTAACAGATGAGGTATTCGAATCGGAAGCTTCTGTAGTATTTGATGAGGCAGAGAATCGTATGCATACAATTAAAGCAGTTATGGCTGCAACACTTGGTGCATACTAAACAAATAATTAATTCATAACGCTGCGGATGATTCGTTGTCTTGCAGCGTTATGTAATCATAAGTCTCATTGGGAAGGAATAGATTAAGATGTACTATACAACCAGCAACACATACAAAAAACCAAGAAAAATTATTAATATAACGAGCATTATATTAGGCGTAGCAATAGTCTTATTATTCTTAACGGCACTGATGTTTCGTAAGTTGAATTCCATACTGTTACCAGCAATATTTGCCTGTGGCTGTTTGATGAATTTGATATTGGGAATAAAGCATCTTTCAGATTATGAGAAGGTATCAGGTATTGTACTAATAATCATTGCAGTATTCTATGCAATTATGGCAGCATTCACATATGCAGCAATTATGTAATTGAAGATAAGGAAGACACAATATGAAGACAAAGATATTAAAGATGATTCGCAGTGCTCTTGATGGTGAATTTGTGTCGGGACAGGAGATGTGTGAACAGTTGGGCGTATCAAGAACGGCCGTCTGGAAATGCATTAACCAGCTGAAGGATTGTGGATATGAGATAGAGGCTGTGCCAAACAAAGGATATCATATTATTAGTTATCCGGACAGAGTTGACAAATTAGAACTAGAGAGTTTATTCAATGGAGAATTTGTCGGTAAGGAAGTACATTCTTTTGCAATAATAGATTCAACGAATAATGAAGCAAAAAGACTGGCAGAAGCTGGTGCCAAACATGGAACACTTGTAATATCTGAACAGCAGAATGGTGGCAAGGGCAGAAGAGGCAGGAATTGGGCATCGCCAGCTGGCAATGGAATATGGATGACGCTAATACTAAGACCTGAACTTGAGCCAATAAAAGCATCGATGTTAACGCTTGTTGCAGCAATGGCAGTAAGAGATGCAATTATAGATGTATGTGACAATGCAGAATGCCAAATCAAGTGGCCTAATGATATAGTTATTAATGGAAAGAAAATATGTGGTATTCTTACAGAGATGAGTGCTGATCCAGATTCTATTAATTATGTGGTTGTAGGCATAGGAATTAATGTTAATACTGAAAGCTTTCCTGATGATATTGCAAAAGTAGCGACGTCTATTAGGTGCGAAGTAAAACATAGTGTGAGAAGAAGCAGCATAATTGTGAATTTCGAGAAAGCATTTGAAAAGTATTATGCTAGGTTTATAAAAACACAGGACTTGTCACTAATAAAGGATGAATATAACAAGGTTCTAGTCAATATAGGCAGAACAGTGAAGATTATAGAAAAAAATAATGAATACACAGGCAAAGCACTTGGAATAGATGAGACGGGCTGCCTTTTGGTAGAACGTGAAGATGGAACGGTTGAAGAGGTTTTGTCAGGTGAAGTATCAGTAAGAGGAGTTTATGGATATGTATGATGATAATGTGACATTATGCGCAGCTAGTGCATATGAAAAGAAATATTACCTTAATCCGGATTTTGCAGCACTTCCTGAGGATGTTAAGAACGAGTTGCAGATAGCCTGCGTGCTTTTTACAGAGGAAGTTGGTGGTATTCTTACACTTGAGTATGATGAGGATGGCAATCTTAATCTAAAGACAGAAGCTTCAGAAGGTGACCTTTTATATGATGATATTGCCTGCGGATTGTTGATTAAGAGAATTCAGAATGAAAAACGTGATTTGCTGGAAGCACTTGAGATGTATTACAAGGTATTCTTTTTGAATCAGGATGAGACTGAGTTAGGTAAATAATTATTATTTATAATACGATTGATAGGAAAAATATATGAAAATTGGCAATTTAGATATAGAAAACAGTGTGATTTTAGCACCTATGGCCGGTGTTACAGATCTTACCTTCAGGCTGTTATGTAAAGAATACGGATGTGGAATGCTTTATTCAGAGATGGTTAGTGCTAAAGCTGTTTTGTACAATAATAAGAATACAGAAGATCTCTTAAGAGTTACTCCACAGGAGAATCCAATAGCACTTCAATTATTTGGCTCAGACCCCGAGATAATGGCTGAGATTGCTAAAAGACTTGAAGATAGGAATTTTGATACATTTGACATTAATATGGGGTGCCCTGTTCCGAAGGTTGTTAATAATGGTGAGGGTTCGGCGTTAATGAAGAATCCGATACTTGCTGGAAAGATTGTTGAAGCAATGGCTAAGGCTGTGAAGAAACCAGTAACAGTTAAGATTCGTGCAGGTTTCAATGATGAGTCACTTAATGCTCCTGAGATGGCACATGTTATTCAGGAATCAGGTGGTGCAGCTGTTGCAGTTCATGGCCGTACACGAGAACAATATTATTCAGGCAATGCAGATTGGAACATTATTCGTAAGGTAAAAGAAAGCGTTAGCATTCCTGTAATTGGTAATGGTGATATTAATACACCGGAGGATGCAATTAGAATGCTTAAAGAGACAGGCTGTGATGGAATAATGATTGGCAGAGGTGCACGAGGTAATCCATGGATATTTCAGCGTGTTAATGCATATATGAAAGATGGAACAATTCTTCCACCACCAACATATGATGAAGTGTGTGATATGATAATCAAGCATGGAAGAATGATTGTTGAGAATAAAGGTGAATTCACAGGCGTAAGGGAGATGCGAAAACATTTTTCATGGTATACGGCAGGAATGCCACATTCAACGGTAATGCGTAACGAGGTAAATGCTGTAGAATCAATTGACGATTTGGTGGCTATGGTTGAAAAGATGCGAGCTTTATTGACAAAAGGTCTTGCATAGGGTATAATACTTCGATATTGGCAGGAAAAGGTTTTCTGTGAAGAATTTGGTGATTAGATAATCAGAAAGGGTTTTTAGAGATGGCAGAGAAGAAAAATATTCTTACTTATAACGGTTTAAAGAAATTAGAGGAAGAGTTACAGGATTTAAAAGTAAATAGAAGAAAAGAAGTGGCTGCAAAGATTAAGGAAGCCAGAGAACAGGGAGATTTATCAGAGAATGCTGAGTATGATGCAGCTAAAGATGAGCAGCGTGATATTGAGGCAAGAATTGAAGAATTAGAGAAAATCCTTAAGAATGCAGAAGTTGTAGATGAAGATGAAGTTGACATAGATAAAATCAGTGTTGGTTGTGTTGTTACAGTATTTGATTTTGAGTATGATGAAGAACTTGAATTCAAACTTGTTGGTTCAACAGAAGCTAACAGTCTTCAGAACAAAATCTCTAATGAATCACCAGTTGGAGCAGCTTTGATTGGAAAGAAAGCAGGAGATCTTGTAACTGTTGAAACACAGGCAGGTATGGCTGAATACAAAGTAATTTCAATCAAAAAGGCTAACTAGGTCGGTAAATAGTTATTTCATTTGGATAAAAGGAGATATTAAATTGGCAGAGCAGAATTCAAATAAGCAGGTTCAAGATGTAAATGAACAGATTAGAATAAGAATGGACAAGCTCAAGGTATTACAGGAGAGTGGTAATGATCCATTTCAGATTACAAAGTATGATGTGTCAGCACATACACAGGACATCAAAGATGATTTTGATAACTTTGAAGGCAAGGAAGTATCTATTGCCGGAAGACTTATGGCTAAGCGTGTTATGGGTAAAGCATCTTTCTGTAATGTAGCTGATTTAAAGGGCAATATACAGTTATATGTTGCAAGGGATTCAGTAGGTGAGGAACCATACGCATTATTTAAGAAGTTTGATATTGGAGATCTTGTTGGTGTTAAGGGTGAAGTATTCCGCACACAAAAAGGTGAGATGTCAATTCATGTATCAGAGATTATTCTTTTATCTAAGAGCTTACAGGTTCTTCCTGAGAAGTTCCATGGCCTTACAGATACAGAAGCTAGATATAGACAGAGATATGTAGACCTTATTATGAATACAGAGGTTAGAGATACATTCGTAAAACGTTCTAAGATTATCAGCAGCATTAGAAAGTATCTTGATAATCAGGGATTTATGGAAGTTGAGACACCAATGCTTGTTGCTAATGCAGGTGGTGCAGCCGCCAGACCTTTTGATACACATTACAATGCTCTTGATGAAGACGTTAAATTAAGAATTTCTCTTGAATTATATCTTAAGAGACTTATTGTTGGTGGTATGGAAAGAGTATATGAAATCGGTCGTGTATTCCGTAACGAAGGTGTAGATACAAGACATAATCCAGAGTTTACACTTATGGAATTATATCAGGCATACACTGATTATTATGGAATGATGGATCTTACTGAGAATATGTTCCGTTACTTAGCAGAAGAGGTATGTGGTACAACTACAATTCCTTACGCTGAAGCTATGATTGATCTTAGCAAACCATTCGAAAGAATTACTATGGTTGATGCAGTTAAGAAGTATTCTGGTGTTGATTTTAATGAAATCGCTGATACAGAAGCTGCTAAGGCTGTAGCTAAAGAACATCATGTAGAGTTTGAAGATAGACATACAAAGGGCGATATTATCAATCTTTTCTTTGAGGCATTCGTTGAAGAGAATCTAATTCAGCCAACATTTGTTATGGATCATCCAGTAGAGGTATCACCTCTTACAAAGAGAAAACCATCAAATCCTGATTATGTTGAGAGATTTGAGTTGTTCATATATGGAAGAGAGATGTGTAATGCATATTCAGAGCTTAATGATCCAATCGATCAGAGAGCAAGATTTGCTGCACAGGAAGAAGCATTTGCTAATGGTGACGAAGAAGCTAACCATACAGATGAAGACTTCCTTAACGCTCTTAGTGTTGGTATGCCACCTACAGGCGGTATTGGATACGGTATTGACAGACTTGTTATGCTGCTTACTAATTCACCAGCTATTAGAGATGTGTTATTATTCCCGACGATGAA